>DITY01000321.1 GCA_002422955.1 Planctomycetaceae bacterium UBA6172 | reverse complement strand
ACGCGGATCTGGAAGAACGCCGAGCCCGAAGTGTTGCAGGCGATCGGCCCGCATCAAAAAGCCCAGCACTACATCACCGGCTACGCGACCAGTTGCTACATCAAATGCAGCGACGAGTTGCTGCTGTTTGCTGGGCCACAGCGACCGCAAACGGTCGCGTTGTCGACCGCGGACGGGTCGCTGCAATGGACGCATCCGCAAGGCAATCTGCAAATGGTGCTGCGTGACGACGCGATTTATGCGGCGGGGCCACAGAACACTCAAGGCGTGACCCTCGATTATCGCTCGGGTGATGTGTTGTCCAGCTTCATCGCCCGCCGGGCCTGCACCCGCGCCACGGGTTGCCTCGACAGCATCTTTTTTCGCGCGACCGGCGGCACCGTGCGGCTGATGACCGAAGACAAGCAGACACGGCATATCGCGCCGATGCGGCCGCCCTGCCAGGACGGGGTGTTGATCGCCAATGGGCACCTGTATTGGGGTCCCTGGATGTGCGGTTGTGAGTTGTCGCTGTACGGCAACATCGGCTTGCGGCCGATCGAGGAGTCAGTCACGTCCCCAACGACNNTGGCGTTGCAGGTGGCGCCGCGGGCCGATCGGGTCGAGCCCCTCGGTGCCCGCGAAGGGGATTGGCTGGCTTTTCGTGGCAACGCCGCGCGAACCGATGCGGCCGGAGCGGAGGTCGCGCCCGAGGTCGGCTTGGCATGGGCCACCCAGGTCCTGACCGGCGATTTGCCGACGGCCCCAGTCGCCGCGGGGGGCTACGTGTTCGTCGCCGATCGGAGCGGCGTCGTGCGGGCCTTTGACGAGCAGGGACAACCGATTTGGAAGGCCTATACCGCGGGCCCGATCTTTTATCCGCCGACCATCGCTCATGATCGGCTGTATGTCGGCGCGGCCGATGGGCGGGTGTACGCGTTCGAAGCCAAGACCGGCCGCGAATTGTGGAACTTTCGCGTCGCCGAGCAGGACCGACGGATTCCGTTGTTCGGGAAGCTGGTTTCACGCCAACCGGTCGCCGGGGGCGTCGTCGTCCGCGAGGATCGGGTCTATGCCGCAGCCGGGATCACGCACTACGACGGCACCGTGGTGGTCGCGCTCGATGCGTTTACCGGCCAACCGCAAGCGATCAATCGAACCTCCGGCAAGCTGTCCGACGTGGTCGACAGCGGGATCAGCATGCAGGGTGAAATCTCGATCGTGGATGGAGAACTGAGATTTCCCGGAGGTGGCGTGTATGAAATGGCGCGGTACGAGTTGGATCAACTGAAGTGCCTGAATGAGCCACGTCATCAGCTGCATTCCGAATACCGAACGGCTTTTTATCCTTGGTACCCGGGCTACAACCGCTTCGTGTCGATGGAACATACGCTCGCGGATCGGTCGATCCTCTGCTTTGACGCGAATTACGACGGCAGCGAGTTCGGCAGTTTGACGCGTGAGCATCCGCGTGCCGATGGCGAGCCGGGACGGATTCGCAAGGACTTGGCTGGCGAGTTTCTCCGTCGGCGTGGCAAGGAAACGCCACCCAAGCAGATTTGGGTTGACCCGAAGCCGCATCGATTCACCAGTTTCGCCGTCAGCGGTTCGACGTTGCTCGCGACCGGGCACACGGCCGATGCACCCGAGGCTAATCGGTTGCTGGCCTTTCGGATCGATGACGGCTCACCGTTGTGGCAGCACGACCTCCCCGCGCAAGTCACCAAGGGCGGCATCGCGATCGACGCCGCGGGCAAAATCTATCTGACGCTCGAGGACGGACAGTTGCTCTGTTTCGCCGGGGTATCGGGCGAAAACGGACGATGATTCAACTGGCGGGTGGTGCCGCGAACAGGCCGTAAATCCGCAAGTTTTTGTCGGCGTGGGCGACCGCGACCCGAGTCCCATCCGGCGATACGCACATGCCCCGCCCATCGCTCTTGAGTTTGAGCTTGAAGAACTCTTCGGCTTGATCGTCTTTCCAGAAATACAGCCAACCGCCACCGCCGCCGGCAGCGAGCCCGATCCAGAAACCGGCCGGGTGTCGGGCAACGCCCCAAGCCGTCCCTTGGACTTTTTCCTTGGGCGACATTTGCACGGCGACCTTGTTTTCGGCCATGTTGACCAGCACGATCGCGGCATCACCGACCCCGGCGAAGGCGTTGGTGACGTTGGTCACGCCGCCGATCGCCAACCGCGAGCCATCGGCCGAAAAGGCGATGCAGCGTGCCCCGCCGATGTCGGCGCGGAAGCCCGTGTCGTACTTGAACAACGCTTCGAGCTGGGGCAATTCGCGCAGCAGGCCTGGTACCGGAGGTGGGGGCGGTGCGGCGGGCTCGGCCGGAGCGGGCTCGGCGGGTGCCGCAGCCACAGCGGCTGGGTCAGCGGGAGCAACTGGCGGGTCGGCAGGCGCGGCGGGAGCAGCCTCGGCCGCGGCCGAAGCGGCGTTGGGACTGGGATCCCAAACTTTGACGAAGCCGTGCAAGTCACAGGCGATCAACGCGTCACCGGCGGGCGAGAAGATGACGTTGTAGACATGCCACTGGTGCCCTTGAAAACACTTCAGCATTTCACCTGATTGGCTGTCCCACAGTCGCACCATCTTGTCGTTGCCGCAGGTCGCGATCCGGGAGCCGTCGGGGCTGACCGCCAGGGCGCGAATCCAACCTTGGTGGGCATCGGGGATGACACGAATCGGTTCCGGATTTTCGGCCGCGGTCGGCCACCAGACGAGTCGGCCGTCGTATCCGCCCGTGTAAGTCACTTCGCCATCGGGTGAGCTGCCGATGGCGCGAACCCAGCTGTCATGCGGGCCGATCATCGGGACCGATTCCTTGGTTTCCAAATGGAAGCGGCGGATGCCGTATTCCTCGGTGCCGACGAGAATGAAACGGTTCTTCGGTTCCCAATAGCAGGCCGTGAGCGGACTGGGCAGCGCCTGTTCTAGCAGGACGTGCGTCTGCTCGGGGGCGATTGCGGGGGACGCTTCCGCGGGCGGGGTTTCGGTCATGCCAGCAATTCTCCGATCGGACCCTTGGCGGGGTCGCCGATGGGGTACTTGCGGCCGGCGATGTCAAACTCGCCCGACGAGTCGACCCCGACGGCTTGCAGGATGGTGTGAAAGACATGGCCATGATCGACCACGCGATCGGTCACCTCGGTGCCGTTCGCATTGGTCGCGCCGATCACCGCCCCGGGTTGGATGCCACAGCCACCCATCGCGATGCTCCAGGCTTTGCCCCAGTGGTCTCGGCCGTACCGCGTGTTGACGCGCGGCGTACGGCCAAATTCCGACATCACGCAGACGAGCGTGTCTTGCAGCAGGCCCCGCTGGTGCAGGTCATCGACCAGCATCGCGAAGGGTTGATCGAACTCGCCGAGTTGTTCGATGTGAAAATCAAAATTTTCGTGGTGCGTGTCGTAGTTGGAATGATTGATTTGGACGAACGGCACGTCGTGTTCGAGCAGGCGGCGGGCCATCAAGCAGTGATTGCCGAACTCGCTGGTGCCGTACCGCTGACGATCGGCCTCGGACTCACGCTGCAGGTCGAACACCTCGCGACGGGCGAGCAGATCCTGGGCTTGGTTGTAGGAGAACGTGTAGGCATCGGTATCGGCCGTGCGGCGTTTCCCNNACGCTGTTGTACTTCGGGCCGAGGTACGCGGCGCGTCCGGCGGCCCCGGCACCTTGGATCAGGATGTGACCCGGCAGGGAAAAATCGGCGGGGGTTAATGACTTGGCGGCCACCGCGCCCAGGTGCGGGTAATCGGTCCCGGGGATCCGCTTGTGGCCGGTGGTCATTTCCTCCTGGCCTTTGGCGTGGTCATCGTTCTTGGTGTCGAGGCTGCGGATCAGCGACAGGTGATGCATCTGCTTCGCCGTGTAGGGCAGCAGCTCGCTGATGTGGATGCCGGGTACCGAGGTCGGGATCGCGCGGAACGGCCCACCGGTGTCAGTGCCCGGTTTCGGGTCCCAGCTTTCCAACTGCGACACGCCGCCGTGCAGGAACACGGTCAGGATTCGCTTTTGCTTACCCTTGAGCTGGTCGGCCATCAGCGGATTGCCGGACAGCAGGCCGCCGAGCCCCGCTCCGCTAATCCCCACGGCACCGACCGCGGCGGTCGACGAGGCGACCCCGCGAAGGAACTGTCGACGGCTGGCGACATGCTCTTGCGAGCGGCAGGCGTATTGGCATTTCATCGCGCGTTACCCGGAGGCATTCCGTTAGTGGTTGAAGCGAAACTCGTTACTGGTGATCAACGCCCAAACCCATTCGCCCAGCGCGACCGCTCGGTCGGGCGGAGCGGCGGCGGGCTCGGCCGGTGGGCTGAGGAATTGAGCGAAGTCGGCCCGCTCTTCGACTGTCGCGGGCCGTGACAGCACCGCCATGCTGAGCTCATCGGCCAACGCGTCGGTATCGGCTTGATCTTTGAGCCGGCCGATCAAGGTGTCGCCACCGGGCGTGAGCCACTGGTTGACGGTCGGGCTGTTGCCCAAAAACAGCGCCTGATTGACCGTGGCTTGGAACTCTTCGCCCGAGAGTCCGCCGAATTGACCGACGAACTGATTGACATTGCCGCGGAGCTGTTCGAGCAGTGCGGCTTGGAGCGCGACCTGCATCACCAGCGATTTTTCGGCTTCCGGCAGGTTGGCATCCGCCAGTTCCGGGGGCGGAGTCTTTTCCAGCGCCGCCTTAGCGGCCGCTTCCGAGCGGGCCAGGAATCCGGTGGCCCGCATCGCGCTGGCCGCTAACTGTTCCGGGGTCAACGGCTTCAGCGGCGCGACTTGACCGCACAGCGACCAGCGATCGACGATCCCTTGCCAGACCGCTTCGGCCCGCAAGGCATCGGCCTGAGCCACCGCCGGGTATTCGAGCATCTGGTCACACAGGGCAAGTTGGGCGTCGACCAGGCGACGGGTCGCATCGGTATCCTGCAGCTGGGGCGCCAGCGCGAGGTGCGTCTGTTCGAGTTCGACCAATCGCTCGGGTGGGAGCTTACGGGCGGCCAAGGCCAGGACTGCCGATTCGATCTCCGTGACCCCCGCGCGAGCTTGAGTCAGCATGGCGGTCTGCGTTTCGTGCGCGGTCTTGGCGGCGGCGATCGCCGTTGCCAATTCGCCGGAGCGCGCCTGCAACGCGGCCAGTGACTGGGTCAGGGCGGGCTCGTCGCTAATTTGTTCCAGTGCGGTCTTGGTGGCGACCAACACCGTCTCGATCGGTGTGGCGCGGGCCACCAATTGGTCGAGCGCCTTCTGCGTTTCTTGGTGTGCCGTTTCGGCGGTCGTGGCGGCCGCTCGAGCCTCGGTCAGCTTCGTCTCCTGCGGCGCCAATTCGCTGGCCACCTGTTCGTTGGTCGTCACCGCTTCCAGCCAGGCGGTCCGCGCCGCGGTCACTTCGCCCCGCAGACGCTCGGTCCCCGCCAGCCACGTCTCACGTTCGCCACTCAGGCTGACTTTCCGCGAGCGGATGTCGGCGAGGTTGATCGTCTCCGGACGGGGCGCGACGCAGTCCCGCTGGTAGGTGCGCGACAACAACACCTCGCGGACGAAGTGTCGTAAGTCAAAGCCGCTCTGGGCGAGGTCAGTGGCTAGCAGCGTTAGCAGCGGCGGGTTGACGGGGGGATTGTCGGCGTAATGAAAATCGGTCGGATGAACCAGCCCGCGGCCGATCAGCAGCGACCACAACCGATTCGCCAAATTGCGTCGAAACTGGGTACTGTCGGCCAACATTTTCGCCAGCGCCTCGCGGCGGCTAAAGACCGGCTTGGCGGCATGCTCCTTATCCGGTTTAACCTTGAACGCTTCGTCCCCGGTCAGTTTAGGTTCGACATACAGCGTCGCCCCCCGAGGCACTCGCGGTTGCATCAACGGTTTGCCGGTCCCGGTGAAGACCGACTCAAACGCCGCTTCGCCATCGGGCTTCTCGGCCAGGACCCCGGTCTTGCTGGCGGGGTCTTCGAACAGGCTGGTGCGATTCAGAAAAGCGAACAGCCCGTAGTAGTCTTCTTGGTAATAATCGCTGATCAGCGGGTGGTCATGGCACTGCGCACACTGCAGGTCCATCCCAAACACGATCCGGCCGACGTCGCGGGTCATCGCGTGTGGCTCGACGGTGCTGGTCAGCAAGAACTTCCTCGCCGCCGTGACGTCGCTGCCGGTGATGTCCGGCGCGATGAATTCGCGGAACATTTGGTCGAGCGGTTTGCGTCGGACGATCGCATCGATCAAATAAGTCTCCCAGACTTTGCGGTCGACATACTTCTCGTTCCGGCGATCCAACAGCAGCACGTCCAATTGCACCGCGAAGTGACGGGAGAACTCCGGGCTATCGATCAAGGCGTCGATCAAGGCGGTCCGTTTGTCGGGTGCCGGATCGGCGAGGAACTCCTTGACCTTTTCCGGGGGTGGGATGATGCCGGTCAGATCGAGATAGACGCGGCGGACAAAATCGGCGTCGCCGCAGGTCGGGGCCAACGGTCCGATCGCCACCTTCTCCACCTCCGCATCGATGCGGCGATGCAGCGGTTCCACCACGGCAGCGGGTGGGGTCGCGATGGCTGTTGGTGGCGCGACGGCCGCAGCCGCGGGTTCCTCGGCAACGGCCTGGTGGCTGTTCGCGACCGCTGCGACGACCGCTAGCAGGGCGACTCGGCCAACCGCGGTTGAACCGGCGGAGCGAAGAAAGTCGCTGGCCCAAGTGGCGAGCCGTGCCGCGGTCAGCAACATGAACATGGCCGGACTTTTAAGGTGGGGGTACGGGCAGGCGGGAGGCGAGCGGCGAAGATCGGACCCCATCAACATGGCGGTCGATTTCGCATCGCGATTTCGAGTTTACCAGGGTTGTCGAGCCGTTTCCGCAATAGCGGGCAAAAAAAAGGAAAAATCGCTTTGGACGGTCGCGGATTGAGACGGCGTCCCGCGGCCGGGATTCGGTCGGCAAGTTGACCGGCAGTCCGTTGTCGGTGAGACTCAGAAGCGAGTTTCACGCGGCCCTACCCGGGTCCGCGTGGACGTGTTGTGATGCCCTGCCCGCCCGTTCTCAAGCCAGCGCTCCTGTCGTCAGGATTCCTCATGAAGAATGCCATCCTGTCCTCGCTTTGTCGGATCTCACGCCCACCTCGGACGGTCCGCGCCGGGCGATGCCTGCTGCTGATCGGCTGGCTGGCGAGCACCGCGATAGGCACCCTGGCGGCCGAGATCGAGACCGAATCGCCGCTGCCGGCGGAGCAGGCGGCGAGCACGATGGTCGTCCCCGACGGCTTTCATGTGCGGCTGTTCGCGGGCGAACCGGACGTGCAGCAGCCGATCGGATTTTGCATCGATGATCGTGGGCGATTGTGGGTGGCGGAGGCTTACAATTACCCGCACCACGGGACGAAGCCGGGCGACCGGATCGTGATCTTGGAAGATACCGACGGCGACGGTCGTGCCGACAAGCGGACGGTCTTTTACGACCAGCTGAACTACGTCACGGGGATCGAGGTCGGGTTCGGCGGCGCCTGGGTGATGTCCCCTCCCTATTTTTACTTCATCCCCGATGCCGACGGCGACGACGTTCCGGATCGCGAGCCGCAAGTCTTATTGGACGGGTTCGGAAACCATGCCAATTCTCATAACTTGGCTAACGGCTTCGCCTGGGGGCCGGACGGTTGGCTGTATGGCACGCACGGCCGCACCAACTGGTCAAAAATTGGCAAACCGGGAACGCCCGAGTCGCAGCGGCAAGTGTTCGACGGCGGGGTCTACCGCTATCACCCGATCCGACATGTCTGGGAACCGTTCGCGGACGGCACGACCAATCCGTGGGGAATCGACTGGAACGATTATGGGCAGGCGTTCGTCTGCAACTGCGTGAACCCGCATCTGTTTCATGTCATCCAGGGGGCGCATTACGAACCGTGGCGAAACCGTGACTCCAGCCGCTACGCGTACCAGCGGATCGATACGATCGCCGATCATTTGCACTTCGTCGGCACCCAAAACGTTCGCGACGGCTTGGGTTCCACGGCCGAGGATCTCGCGGGCGGCGGACATGCGCACTGCGGCACGATGATTTACCTCGGCGACAATTGGCCACAGGAATATCGCAACCATGTCTTCATGCACAACATTCACGGCAAACGGATCAATCAAGATTTCCTGCGTCGTCACGGATCGGGCTATGTCGCTTCGCATGGCCCTGATCTGATGCGATCGGCCGACCCGTGGTTCATGGGAGTGACGTTGCAGTACGGTCCCGATGGCGCGGTGTATTCCAGCGATTGGTCGGATACCGGCGAATGCCACTCGGTCAAAAACACCCGGCGCGAGACCGGCCGGATCTTCAAGATCAGCTACGGGCAGCTTCGCCACGAAGTCTTGAAGTTGAGCTCACTCAGCGATAGGGAGCTGGTCGAGTTGCAATTGCATCCCAACGATTGGTACGTCCGACATGCCCGGCGGTTGTTGCAGGAACGCTTGGCCGCGGGGGGGGACCTGAGCGCGGCGCATCGCCAGTTGCGCGGCATCTACCAGGATCACGAGGAGATTCCTCGCAAGCTGCGGGCGTTGTGGACGCTGCATGCCACGAGCGGAATCGATGCGGATTTCTTAGCGACGCAGTTAGCTCACCCCAACGAGTATGTCCGCGCCTGGGTGATTCAATTGCTGTGCGAACGAGCCGAACGGCTGACCCCGAAGATGCTCCGTGCGTTGGCGACCCGGGCGGAGACCGAGCCGTCGGCCTTGGTGCGGTTGGCGCTCACCAGCGCGTTGCAGCGGTTGCCGTTGGCCGCGCGGTGGCCGATCCTGACCCCACTCTCGCTCCGCGGCGAAGATGCCGAGGATGCGAACCTGCCGCTGATGATTTGGTACGCGGCCGAGCCGCTGTACAACGCCGATCCGGCCGCGTTCATCGGTTTGGGAGACCAGACGCGAATTCCGCTGCTGCGCCGCCACATCGCCCGGCGGGTTGCCGAAGGGGGTGTCCCAGAGGCGATTGACGCGGTCGTACGGCGCCTGGCCGCGACGGACGATCCCGAGACGCAGCAGGACTGGATCGCGGGGCTGTTGACCGGTTTTGAAGGCCGGCGAACCGTGCCCCAGCCAGACGCTTGGGCGAACGCCTATTCGCGATTGCGGCAGGTCGCCGCCGTGCGGCCGGCCGCGACGCGGTTGGCGCTCGTGTTCGATGACCCGGCGGCGGTCGAGGCGCTGCGCGAGTCGGCGGGTGACCGGACGCTGGCCGCCGACGCCCGCGCGCTGGCGGTGAAAACGTTGGTCGCCAAGAAGCCGCCGCGTTTTGCTGAGGTGCTGCTCGGGTGGATCGATGACGCCGCGATCCGCGGCGCCGCCGTTCGCGGGCTGGCCGAATACGACCATGCCGACACGGCGGAGGCGCTGCTGCAGCGGTATCGCGACTTCGACCCCGCGACTAGGCAAGACGCGTTGCAAACGCTCGCCTCAAGGAAGGCGTGGGCGACGCGGCTACTCGATGCGGTCGAAGCCGACGCGATCCCGCGCACCGATCTGACCGCCTTCACCGCGCGACAACTGCAAAGCTTGGGCGATCCGGCGCTGAGCGAACGCGTGGTCCGCTTGTGGGGACAGGTTCGTTCGACCCCTCAAGACAAGGTCGAGGCCATCGCGCGCTACCAGAAAGCGATCACGCCGGAAAAGCTCGCCGTGGCGGACCTTTCCGCGGGGCGGGCATTGTTCGAAGCCCGCTGCGCGAATTGCCATAAGCTGTTCGGTCACGGTTCCGACATCGGCCCCGAGCTGACCGGTTCCCAACGCACCCAGCTCGTTTATCTGCTGGAGAACTTGCTCGACCCCAGCGCCTCGGTCGCGAAGGATTATCAGATGCAAGTCATCCAAACCGACTCGGGTCGCCTGATCACCGGGCTGTTGGTCGCACAGTCCGACCAGGCGGTGACCATTCAGACGACCAACGAACGCGTCGTCGTGCCGGCGGACGAGATCGAAAGTCAGACCACCTCGCCGTTGTCGGTGATGCCCGAGGGGTTGTTGGAGCAATTGTCGATCCGCCAGGTGGTCGAACTGATCGCTTACCTCGGCGGTCCGGCACAGGTTCCGTTGCCAGCCGAATGAGTGGCGGGTGGGGGGTGGGTTTGTCGAGTCGGTTCGTTGCTAGTTCCCGTTTCTTTTCTTCTGCTCTCGTCCTCGATTTCCTACGGCCTTCGCATGCCTTCCCTCACTGTCGTTTCTCGCTTCCGTTCTTGGCCGCGCGGGCTGTTGGTCGGTTTGGTCCTATTCGCCTTAGGTATGCCGGCACGCTGCTGGGGGCTGGAACCGATCCCCAGCAAGCTCGTCGTCCTGACGTTCGATGATTCCGTCCGGTCGCACTTCGAAGTCGTTCGCCCGATCTTGATCAAGTACGGATTCGGGGCGACGTTCTTCATCACGGAGGGCTTCGACTTCGCCTCGAACAAGCGGGATTACATGACCTGGGACGAGATCGCGGAGCTGCATCGCGACGGTTTCGAAATCGGCAACCACACCCGTGATCACCTGGCGATCACCGAGCAACGGGTCGACCAAGTGGCGGAGCAGTTGACGGCCATCCGTGACGCTTGCCGCCAGCATCAGATCCCGGATCCGGTCTCGTTCGCTTGGCCGGGCAACGCGTTCACGACCCAGGCACTCGAGCGGCTCAAGCAACTCGGCATCCGCTTCGCCCGCCGCGGCGGCGCGCCGGAGTTTCCCTACGGCCGGGGCCGGGGCTGCGGATACGAGCCCGGCACCGATCATCCGCTGCTGATCCCGACGGCGGGCGACGCGCGGCCGGATTGGGAGTTCGATGATTTTCGCCGCGCGCTCGACCAGGGTGGCGGTGGCAAGGTGATCGTGCTGCAGTTTCACGGTGTCCCCGATACCGCTCATCCCTGGGTCAACACTTCGCCCGACAAGTTCGAGATGTACATGAGCCACTTGGCGCGGGAAAAGTACCAGGTGATCGCGATGCGGGACTTGGCAAAGTATGTCGACCCCGACGTGGCGCCGCAGGATCCCGAGGGGGTGATCGTTGATCGCCAAGCGAGGCTCGCGCGAGGGCAATCGTTCGATTCCTTCCGCAAGCCGCGCGATGAACGTGAGCTACGATTTTGGCTCGTCAACATGGCGGAGCATCACCGCTATTCGATCGCGGAAATGCAAGCGGCGACGGGCCTGAGCGTCGCGGAATTGAGCGATGCGTTGACCCGTCTCGGATTGACTTCCGCGGACGGTTTCGGGGCGAGTGCAACGCGGCCCGACGCAACGCCTACGCCGATCGCTGCCCAGGCCGAACAGCCCGCGGTGCTTCGGGTGCTGCCGTATC
Organism: Planctomycetaceae bacterium UBA6172; assembly: GCA_002422955.1. Classification (GTDB taxonomy): domain Bacteria; phylum Planctomycetota; class Planctomycetia; order Pirellulales; family Pirellulaceae; genus UBA6163. Next base: position 14,388 of record DITY01000321.1, on the reverse strand, counting down.
CTGGAGGCAGGCATCCCCGGACCGGTTTTCGCGACGGGGCGCTGCGGCCGCAGCGGGAGACGAAGTTGAGCCTATTCGCGCCGTGGCAAGACGGCGGCTATGTCGTCGCCGATTTTCCTGAAGCGATTTGGTGGGAGCCCGCGACGGGACGCGAGTTGCTGTACTTGGCCCATACGCACGTGCCGACCGTGTGGGACCGGCAACAGCTCGAACTGCAGCCCGTGGAATGGCAAGCGATCCCCGGCGGTTGGGCGATGGAACGGTCACTGCCGAACGGGGTGTCATTCGGGACGCAGGCGATTCCCGGCGAGGATCACGTTCGCTTCGAGATGTGGGTCCGCAACGGCACGCCGGAGACACTTCGCGGGGTGGTGGTGCAGAACTGCGTGATGCTGGCGCGGGCGACGGGATTTGAAGCCCAGTCGGGTCAGAACACCGTGATCCGGCATCCGTTGGTCGCCTGCCGCAATGCCGCCGGCGATGCTTGGGTGATCACCGCCTGGCAATCCTGTCAGCGGCCATGGGCGAACCCGCCCTGCCCTTGCATCCATTCGGACCCCCAGTTTCCCGATTGCCTCCCGGGACAAACCAGCCACTTGATCGGCTGGGTGTCGTTCTATCGCGGGACCGATATCGAGGGTGAGTTCGACCGCATCGAACGATTGCTGACGCCGGAGTGAAGCGGTCGCAATCACTCGGTTTTCCTCAGGCCGCAATGCTTCAGATGCGATCGCCGATCGCGATCGCGACCGCGTTGTAGAGGCCGTGCGTGACGATCGCGGCCACCAGCCACGCGGCACCGTCGGCGAGTTGCGGCGGGGCGCGTCGTCGTCCGATCCCGCGGCGGATCGCCACCACGCCGATCGAGCCGATCAGCGAGCAGGTGGCGTGCAGCGCGACGCAGACGGTCCACCGCCAAACCACGAGGCTAGCGGACGGGTTGTTGAGGTAGACCGTCAAGTAGAGCCCATTTTCGACGGCGGCAAAGGCGAGTCCTGCCGCGATGCCACAGACCAGAATTTGCGTATCGGAGCGGAACAGCCAGGGCTTCTTTTCGACGATCCACAGCGGCAAGGCGAGTTTGAGGAGTTCCTCGATCGTCGGTCCGAACACGACCGTCATGACCCACGCCGTGGCGACGCTGGGTGAAGCCCAAAATGTGCCGAGCACCGCGAGTGGGCCGGCCGTTAGCGATACCGCCAGCATCACCCAAGCCGAATCCGTGGGGGGCGTTTCGCGGCACATCCGCTCGTAATGTCGGAACCAGGTGATCGCGGTCGCCGCGGGGGTGCCTGACAATTCGGCGGAGGTCGCCGGCTCGTCCCAGACCGAGAGTTCGGCAAGTTCCGCGGTGCTGAGCGGCAAGCCCCCCGGCCCTGTGGCGGCGTGACTCGCGGGAGCCGCGGCACCCGTGACGGGAAGGTCGCTTGAGGTGTCCCCTGGGGTGAAGGTCGCTTGTCGCAACCAGGGTTCGGCGAAGACCGACTGGTCTTGCGGATCATCGGTCGAAGCGGGGAGTCGCGGTTCCGGTACGGGCGAGCGATAGGGCTGGTTCGACTCCCAATCCGCATCGCCCGATCGGCCGCCATGTCGCGGCCCGGCGAGTGGATTCCCCCCGTCGCTCATGCTCCACGGCGGGTGCGATAAGCCGTTCCGGTCGCGATGCAGGCGGCCATCGGCTTCTTCCGGCCTGCGTTGACACCGCCGATATCGACCGAATCGACCCGGACGTTGCACAGGGCGTTGTAACCGGCGGCGGTGGATTGCTGGACCAAACGCACGATCGCTTCCCGCTTCGCCCGCTCCATGATCCGGGTCAAGGCTTTCATCTCGCCTCCGAACAGGGCGCGCCAACCCGCCAGGAAGGTCTTGAGGTGATCGCTGCCGATCACCACTTCGGCCACGATCAACGTCGGCGGCGGTCCGTCCGAGGCGGGATCGGCAAACGACTTGACCTGCGTCACCAGGAACCCCTGACGTTCCTGTTCTTGCTGATCCAGGTAGCGGAGGTGCCGCTTTTCGGTTGTCCTCCCGATCATCAGGCCGAACAGAACCAAAGGCACCAAGACGAAGACGATGAAGTGAATCATGGGTAACGCGTTCGCCTCGCTAGGCCGTTGTGAAGCTCGAAACGAGTTTGTCAGGAATGTCAGCCGAGCGGATTGACGAGTACGGCGGTGCCATAGGCATACAGTTCGGATGCCCCGGAGGTGATCGCGCTGGTCGTGAAGCGGACATTGACGACCGCGTTGGCCCCGAGTTGCTGGGCTTGCGCCAACATCCGCTCGACGGCTTGCCGGCGAGATTCGGTTAGCAGTTCCGTGTACCCCTTGAGTTCGCCACCGACCAGATTTTTCAGGCTGGCGGCAATGTCCCGCCCCGCGTGCTTGGCCCGGACGGTATTGCCTTGGACCATGCCCAAGGTTTGCACGATTTCATAGCCAGCGATCGTCTCGGTATTGGTCACGATCATGGGGGAGGGTCCCGATGAAAAAAGAGGCTCGGATGCGGAAAAGGAAGACGGGGAAGTGGGCCGGCCACGGCCCGTTCGCCTGGTCGCCATGATAACGAGGCGCGGTGGGCGGCGCTGTACGTTCGACTCGAAAATTTCGCGGTCGGAGCAGCGGTTCGCGTTGCCGGCGCTGACGCCACTGCCGGCCGTTCGGGCGGGTTCAGGTGATGGCTCGGGTCGACCCGCGTTTGGCCGCCCAGCGTTCCAAGGCTTCGTCCACCACGACGGCCGCCAACAGCGCGGCGCCGATGATCACCATTTCCCATTCTTGTGAGATGCCGAGCACGACGATCGCCTTGTAAAGGCAGCGCATCACGGCCGCCCCCGCGATGACGCTGAGCACCGCCCCGCGTCCGCCACGCAGGGTACAGCCGCCGAGCACCGCCGCGGCGATGGCGTACAACTCGTAGAAGGAACCGGTCGAAGAGGGCTGGACCGAGTTCAATTCCAGCGTGAACAGGATCCCGGTCAAGCCGGCCAGGAAAGAACAGATCACATAGGCGGTGATCACGAGTGCGGAGGTGTTGATCCCGCTGTAGCGGGCTGCCCGCTCGTTCTCACCCGTCGCCAACAGGTGGCGTCCCCAGACCGTGCGATTGAGGAATAGCCAACTGGTGATCGCCACGATCACCAAAATCAGGCCGCTGACGGGAAACGGGATCCAGGCGATCGCGGTCCAAGATTCGGACTCGCCGCTGATCCGGGAAACCAGCGGCAGGGGGAGTGAAAAGAACGAACCGGTCAACAGCGACTTGAACTCGGCGAGCGCCCCCAGCAGCCCGACCTGATTGTCACCAGTCATCACGCGGGCGACGCCACGATAAATCAGCAGTCCGCAGAGCGTGACGACGAACGGTTGCAAGCGACCCCAAGTGACGAGCAGGCCGTGGATCAACCCCAGGCCCGAACAGATCGCCAGGACGATCGCGGCGGCCAGGTAGGGGTTGGTGTGCTGCAAACGGTCCAGTCGCAGCGTGATGCCGGGCCGGAGCATTTGCAAGCGATCACGCAGTTCGACGTAATCCTGGTCCTCCCATCGCACCACGCGGCCGACCTCGACCGCGGAGCGGCCCGCGGTGCTGGCGAAGCTGAGCCGGTCGCCCGGCGCGATGTCTGGCAAGGGATCGGACAGCCGCAGCGCTGGCCCCGCGAACGGGGCCACGACCTCCGTCCGGATGTCAGCGATCCGAGACTCGAACCCGCTCGGTTCGTAGCGGACGTTGACGATCTGCACGAGCAGCACGCCCGACAACGCGATCAGCGAGCCGATCGACAAGTCGATCCCGCCGGTAATGATCACCATCGCGACGCCGATCGAGATCAGGCCGTACAAGCCGGTGTCTCGGACGATCGAGCGTAGATTGGCCGGAGCCGCGAAACTGCCCTCCAGGAAGCTGGTGACCGTCACGATCAACAACAACAGCAGAAAGATGCCGAGATTTTTGAACCGCATCGACTGACCCTGGATTGTGCCCTTCCCGTCGCGACCGACCGCTCCCGTTCCCGGACACCAATCAGCTCGCGGATTTCAACGCCGCGAGCGCTAGGCCGTAGTCCGGCTCCTGCGTCACTTCGGGGACGATTTGCAGGTAGACGACGGTCCCGGCCGAATCGAGCACGATCACGGCGCGGGTCAGCAGCTTGAGTTCCTCGATCGTCAAGCCGAAGTCTTGGCCGAAGGCGTGCGTCTGGTAATCGCTGGCCGTACGGATCGACTTGATCCCTTCGGCGCCGCAGAACCGCGCTTGCGCGAACGGCAGGTCGCGGCTGACCGTGACCGCGTTGACCTGGTCGCCCAGCGCCGCCAGTTCCTCGTTGAAACGCTTGGTCTGCGTCGCGCAGGTCGGCGTATCAAGGCTCGGCACGACGCTGAGGATCGTCGGCTTCCCTTGGAGGTCGGCCAGCGTCAACTGCTTCAGTCCGGCGTCGGCATAATGCAGCACGAAGGTGGGGGCGGGCTGGCCAACGACCAGGGCCTTGCCGGCCAACGTCATCGGGTTGCCTTTGAACGTGATCACACCGGTTTGACTCATCGATCCTCTCCAAGCTGTGTAGGGTAAAGGCGGCTAAGTGATGCCGCCGCTGCTCAGAGTATCGGCGGCAGCGGCAGGATCGCAAATGGGGCTTCGGGACCGATCCGGCCGCGATCAGCGTTCGCCGAGCGTGGTCACCCAGGCTCGCAGCGCCCGGCAGCGAGCGTCGACGCTGGGGTGCAGCCAGGAAATTCGCTTGGACGAGGCTTCGTCCGAACCGTCGGCTTGGCGGAGCGTCGCACAGAATCGCTCGACCTGCTCGTTCGCGGCCCCCCAACCGGCAGCCGTGGCGCGGGCCACCGGATGCGCCGATGCCAATCGCGCGGCCAAATCGCAGGCCACGCGGTCGGCGTCATATTCGGTCGCGTGAGCGACGATCCGCAGCGTCGCCAGCGTCGCCAAGATCGCCAGGACATGAGCCGTCAGGAAGCTGGCCGAACCGCCATCGACGAAATGGAGCCATGCGGCGGCGAGCAACCAGGCCGGGGTCACCGCCAACATCCGCAACCAAAGGTGGCCGCGACGCAGGTGCGCCAGCTCATGCAGCGCGATCAGGTACAACTGGTCCGCCGAGGAGTCCCGCAGCAGACGATCGGTTAGCAGCAGGGAGCGGGCATGGGGAAAGATGCCGATTACGGCCGCGTTGGTGTCGCGCATCCCGGTGTCCCAACGACGGACCTCGAGCCCCGCCCCGCCCACGCGTCGCGTCAGGTCGATCAGCCAACGGTGCTGCGGGTCCTCCAGCGGTTCGGTCTTCCAGACCCGCTTGGCCAGCCAGGGCACCAACAGCGGGAGCGTGACCAGCACGGCTACCATCGCTACCCCGATCGCGGGAATCCCCACCCAGGCCAAGTCGACGCTGGACCCGATGCGGATGATGACGTCGGCGATTTCCAGCATCACCAGGATCGGTGCCACCAACCAGCCGGCGAAACGGAACAGCGCCCGCACCAAGCGTCGGGGCCCCCACGACGACTTGCTGCGCGGCGTTCGGCCGGTCAATGAATCGAACCGCTGCTCCGCGGCCAGGGTTATGGCGATCGTCAGCAGCGCGGGGGTCAGCAGAAAAATCGCCTGCAGACACATCGAGGACGAAACGACGGGCCAGGTTTGTGCCGCCGCCGCTAGCCCAAGGGGGATCAAGCAGATCAAGGAAACGGCCAGGCCAAACCATCGCAGCGCATCGAGTTGGCGTGCCAGCAGATCGATCGCCGTGGGGAGGGCGAGTCCTTCGCGGACTCGCTGATGCATCGTGAGCGCGGCCGTGCGGGCGAGCAGGGCGAAAATCAGCAACAGCGCGAGAGGGCCGATCAGCACCGCGCAGGAGGGAGCCGTCGCGGTAGGAATCCCCCCACATGCCAAGGAAAAAGTCACCAACAAAAACAGAAACAGCGCCATGCTCCTGAGGTTACCGCCTGCCGACGGTTGCGATAGCCAAACGCATCAGCAGATCGAAATTTTCCGAACCGGCGGGTAACGGTCGTAGTGGTTGGGTGGCCTGTGCCGATTCGCACGGCTGACCGTGGGGGAAACGCCGCGGGGGCAGCGAGCGAGCCGAGATGGCATTGCCAGCCAGCCGATTTCTGCTAGGTTACTTACCCCTCACCCACGGTGACGGGCGTGATGGTTTTGTAGCGAGCCGTCCGCAAAATCCAGCTTTCCCATTCAAGTCAACGACGCAGGTCGGGTTTCGCCATTCGGAGATCGGTTTAGGTGGGTACGAAGAAGACAGGTAAAGGCCGCCGCAAGGTTGGTAGGAAAAAACGTCGGATGCGCGCCCGGATCCGCCATCGCAAAAAATAGTTGGACCGGCGGTTGGATGTTCCATCCGCCTCCGCGGTTGATTGCCTCGCCCCCCTGGCTCGCTTCGTCGCGGTTTCATTTCCTGCGGTGCGGCAGTCTCGGTCCGGGTTGCCAGCTCGTCCGCCAGTCTGTCTGTTAGCTAACCGATCGCGGGAGCGTTCCAGTGGCCAGAAAGCGATCTGACGATGCGGACGATACCGCGGCTTCTGGTTCGGCGCGAGCGTCCTCCCGTTCGCCTAGGCGTTTCGAGGCGGCAGTCGACGAAATCGAGCAAATCGTGCAGCGACTGGAATCGGGGCAGCTCGATTTGGCCCAGTCGTTGGAGCAATATTCCCACGGGATCGACACGCTCAAAGAGTGCCATCAACTGTTGGCCGACGCGGAACGACGAGTGACACTGTTGAGCGGTTTTGACGCTGACGGCAACCCGGTCACGACGCCCATCGACCAGGCGCAACTCGGTCTTGATAGCGCGGCGGGTCATTCTGCCCGCGGTCGCAAGTTCTTCGGTAACGCCGCCGCTTCGGAACCCGATGGGGATTTTGAGGAGTCGTAATTTGGCGAGTTTTCGCCGATTTCACGGGCGAGTTTCTGGGGCTTTCCTCACGGCTACGATCGTGGATAATGCGTTTAGTAATCTCTCCGGCAGAGATATTTCTCGCCGCGTCTTGTGGTTCGTTTTGAGCCTATCGACGGATGTTGACGACCTACTCGGGTGGACCGACGATTGAGCCCAACCAACTCCGTATCGACGTCGGATCAGGATTCGTACGCACAGTCTGGAGGCGGTTCGCCCGTTGAACCGGGTCATTCGTCGGGCGGTCAAGTTGAATCAGGTTCGTTCGTCGGCTCCGACTCGAGTTCGTCGGCAACAGCCCCCTGCGTCGCTGGGCGGAGCGGCGCGGCATCCTTGGGGCAGGGCTGGCAGGATTGGGTGCCAGCGATTGAAGGGGCGCTCGCGGCGGCCTGTTGTTGGGGACCTGATTGTCCCGCACGGCTCGCCGATGCGATTCGTTATTCCCTGTTGGCTCCTGGCAAGCGGATTCGTCCGGCCTTGGTTCTGATGGCCGCTCAGGCGGTGGGTTGCGACATTCGGCGGGCGATGCCCGGCGGCGTGGCGGTGGAAATGATTCACGCCTATTCGCTCATCCACGACGACCTTCCGGCGATGGATGACGACGACTTGCGACGCGGTCGGCCCACCACCCACATCGCCTTCGACGAAGCGACCGCGATTCTGGCCGGTGACGCCTTGATCCCGATGGCCTTCGAACATCTGTTGACCCATGTCCCCGATCCGATCCTGGCATCGCTCTGCATCCGCCGGCTATCCAAGGCCGCTGGGCCGGAGGCGTTGGTGGGGGGGCAGATGGAGGATTTAGCGGCCGAGTCTGGAGGGGAACAGACGTTGGCGCGGTTGGAAGCGATCCATCGCCGCAAAACGGGTGCCTTGATCGACGCCTCGGTGGCGATCGGTGGGTTGTTGGGCGGCGGCGACCAAGCCGCGCTCGCCGCCTTGGCCGCCTATTCACGTCCGTTGGGATTGGCCTTTCAGGTGGTCGACGATTGCCTGGATCACTCGGCCGCCGCCGATGACATGGGGAAGCGAACGGGCAAGGACGCCGCCCGTGGCAAGTTGACGTATCCGGGTTTGCTCGGGCTGGACGCGGCCAAAAAGTATGCCGATTCGCTGATCGATCAGGCGATTTCCGCAATTAGCGTTTTTGGAAATGACGCGTCCCGGTTAAATTGGACTGCCGGGTTTGTTCGTGATCGAAAGCGTTAGTCGCCTCGACGGGCACCCACCCGGCGTTTTTCAGCCTTCAGAGAAATCGCATCCATGAAGATCGGTAAGCATCCGTTACTTTCGAGGCTGGACGATGCGCAGGTCCTGAAGACCTTCTCCCCGGCGGAATTGGACGCCGTGGCGGCGGAAATCCGCGACGTCCTCTGCAACCTGTTGGCGACCCGTACGGCTCACTTCGCCAGCAATCTCGGGGTGGTGGAGTTGTGCCTGGCGTTGCACACGGAGTTCGATTTTCGCAGCGATCGGCTGATTTGGGACACCGGACATCAGATTTATCCGCACAAGTTGGTGACCGGGCGCTACCCTCGGTTCGACACGATCCGGAATCAGGGTGGCCTGATGGGCTACCCGAATCCGGTCGAGAGCGAATACGACCTGTTCATGACGGGACATGCCGGTTGCAGCATCAGCACCGCGATGGGTTTGGCCAGTGGCGATGCGCTGAACGGCGAATCGCAGCGTCACAGCGTCGCGGTGATTGGCGATGGCGCGCTGCCCAGCGGCATCGTCTTCGAAGCGATGAACAACGCGGGCGCGTCCGGCGACAAGCTGACGATCATTTTGAACGACAACAAGATGTCGATCTGTCCCCGGGTCGGGGCACTGGCCGAATACCTCGATCGCCTGCGGAGCAATCCGTTCTACACGGGGTTGAAGCAGGAAGTCGTCAAGGTCCTGGGGCGAGTCCCGATGTTCGGTGACCCGGCCGAGCGGATGCTCGCCCAACTCAAGGAAGGGGTCAAGGCCGGCTTCGTCGGCGGGATGTTGTTCGAAGAGCTCGGGATTCGTTACATCGGCCCGATCGATGGCCATGACGTGGGTCTGCTCCGCAAGTACCTGCGGATGGTTCGCGAAATGCCCGGTCCGGTGCTGTTGCATGTCGTCACGGAGAAGGGGCACGGTTACAAGCCCGCGGAGCAGAATCCGGTCTACTTCCACACCCCGCCCGCTTTCCTGGACGATGGTGGCAAGCCGGTTACCTTGGGCAGCGACGGCAGCGCGCCCTACACCAACTTTGTCCGCGACGCGGTTCTGGAGCGGATGCAGGCCGATCCCCGCGTGACCGTGCTGACGGCCGCGATGTGCCAGGGCAACAAGTTGGAGCCGGTACGGGAACGCTTTCCCGAACGGTTCTTCGACGTCGGGATTTGCGAGTCGCATGCCGTCGCCTTCGCCGCCGGCCAGTGCAAGGCTGGCCTACGACCGATCGTCGACATCTACAGCACGTTTTTGCAGCGGAGCCACGACCAGATCTTCCAGGAGGTCTGCTTGCAGGGCTTGCCGGTCACGTTCCTGATGGACCGGTCCGGGTTGACCGGTCCCGATGGCCCGACCCACCACGGGCTCTTCGACATCGGCTACCTGCGGTCCTTCCCCAACCTGATCCTGATGGCCCCCGGCTATGCGGAGGAAGTCGGCCCGATGATCGAGTTCGCGCTCCAGCAGGAGGTCGCGGTCGCGATCCGCTACCCCAAAGCGCCGGCGCTGCATGTCCATCAGGAACCGTCCAAGATCACTTTGGGCCGCAGCGAAACCTTGCGGACGGGGACCGACGGGACGATCCTCGCCTACGGCGCGATCCTGGATGAAGTCTTGGCCGCGGCTGACATGCTGGCGGATGAACTCAGCATCACGGTCGTCAATGCCCGCTTCGCCAAGCCGATCGACTTGGACATGGTCCGCGCGGCGTTCAACGGCGGCTTCGTCGTCACGGTGGAAGAGGCGGCGCGGGTCGGCGGCTTTGGCACGGCCGTCCTGGAGGCGGCCGCGGATCAGCAACTCGATACCCGCCGACTCCATCGCTTGGCCCTGCCCGACCAGTTCATCGAACACGGTCAGCGGGAAACCTTGCTGGCCCAGTTCGGCTTGGGACCCAAACAGATCGCCGACACCTGCCGGCAAGCGCACCGGGCCGAGGTCACCTCCCTACGCATGAGTCCGGTTCATTGAACTCCCCATCTCAAGGATCTGGCGACCGACCTGATGGCCCTGATGCACCGTCCGTTGGTCAGCTGACTTTTGGGGCGTCTGGCCGGCCGAGGGTGGGGATCTTGGGGACGCCCGATCGGGCCCGCGTGATTGCGGCACTTGAGAAGTTGCGGCCCGCGATCCGCGACCAGGCCGAGTTGGTGTTTGAAGATCTGGAGTTTTCCCATGACTTTACCGACTGCCAGCTCGATCTGCTGATCGTGCTCGGCGGTGACGGCTCGATCTTGCAGGCCGCGCGGCAGTTGGCGGGTCGAGAGATTCCGGTTCTGGGCGTCAATTGCGGCTCGCTCGGTTTTTTGGCCGCGCTGTCGGTTGAAGCGTTTCTCGAAGCCTGGCCGCGGGTTTGCCAAGGCGGTTGTCGGATTGTCGAGCACCTGATGCTTCGTGTCGGCCTGATCCGTGGCGGTCACGAAATCGCGCACCAACTGGCGCTCAATGAGGCGGCCATCCTCGGCGGTCCACCCTATCAGCTGCTCGAAATCGATCTCTATGCCGATGGTGCGCTCGCCACCACCTATCGCTGCGACGGGTTGATCGTCAGCACGCCGGTCGGCTCAACCGCGCACAACCTCTCCGCGGGTGGTCCGATCCTCAGGAAACACTTGCGGGCGATCGTGATCCAGCCGATCAGTCCGCACACGCTCACCTACCGCCCGTTGGTCGATTCGGCGGAAACCGAGTTCGAAATCATCGTCGCCCATCCCATGCCCTCGAGCAGCATTGTGATCGACGGGCGGGTGCTGAGCCAGATTTTGCGAGGGGATCGCATTCAAATTCGCGCCAGCGACCACGGCTTCCGGATGCTCTCCGTCCCCGGCCAAAACGAGTATCGCACCCTGCGGGAGAAGCTCGGCTGGGGCGGCAGCGTGTTGGGCTGAGACCGGGCCTGCGACATTGGCCTGCGACATTGGCCTGCGACACGGTGCGGCGGCCCAAACTCAGACCCGGCTGAAAATCCAGCGGGTCAATTCGAGCAGCGAGGGTGCTCTGCCGGTAGACAGGTAGCCGATGCGGAAAATTCTCGCGGCCACCCAGATCGCCAGCACCGTCGTGCCGATCACCAACGCCATGCCGAGCAGCGGTTCCCAGATCGGCAGTTGGTTCGTTGCCGCGATCCGACAGACCATCAGCGAGGGGGTGGCGAACGGGATCAATGAGGCCATTCGCGCCAGGCTGCCGGTCGGATCCTCCAACGCGTTCGGCAGGAAGATCAGCGGCATCGATAAGATCAGGCTGACGGGCATCAGCAGGTTTTGTGCTTCCTTCATGTCGTTGCACGCGCTGCCCACGGCGATGAAGAGCGAGCCGAACAGCAGCAGCGCCAGGGCCTGAAAGATCACGAACCACAGCGGCAGAGCAAAACCGATGTTCTCGGCCAGTCCCCAGTATTTGGCGGCGAGCAATCCGCCACCCGCGTACACCAGCGACAGCACCAGGCCGGTGCCGGTCATCCCGAGCAGTTTGCCCGCCAGCACTTGGAACGGCGAGGCGCTGCCGAGCAGGACTTCGCCGATGCGGTTCATTTTTTCTTCGATCACTCCCTGCAATTGCGGCGAGGCGACGATCAGGACGGACACGAACAGCAACAAGGCCGCCGCGATCGGCAGGATCGCCCGGAAGGCCGATGCGACTTCCTGTCCCGGGACCAGGTTGCCGGCCGCGTCGCGGGTGGGGAGTTCGCGTTGGACCAAACCCGCCGCCGACTGTTTCGATGCCGCCGTCAGCAGGCTGGCGATCTCCTGTGGCCGATAGCGCCGTTCTTCGCGCAGGAATAACAGCGGGTTTTGACTCGCCGACTTTTGCAACTGCACGATCGCCAGCAGATTGGTCCCCACGCCCAGCAGCAGGTCACGGTCCATCGCCTTGTCGGTGTAATACGAAATCGCGGCCGCCTCGCTCCCTTGGGCGCCGCGAGCTTCCACCGCTGCAGGCCCGATGTCGAAAAAGGCGGCCAATTCACCCGAGGCCACGCGGCGGCCCAGATCGTAATGGGTCTGCAACGCTTCGGCCGCGTCCGCCGAGCCGCGCACCGTGGTGAACTCGAGCCGCGAGAGCGGTCCGCTCGCCCTCGAAACGGCTGTCCCGGCTGCGGCGGGCCTCTCGCCGGCGGGTGTACCGTCCCCCGCGGCGCTGCCGACTGGCCCTCCCGCTTGTTGCTGATCGCGGAGTTGCTCCAGGGTCTCCGCCGCATCGACGCCCCGGCCTGGGGTGCGATCGACGATCACGATCTGGCGAATTTCGGCTTCGTCCGACTTGAATCGCTGGATCACCCGCGGCAAGCCGATGGCGGCACCGAAACCGACGGGCATGGTCAGCAGGCTGATCAGAAAAGCCTTCGAGAGGACCGTCGCGCGGAACTCACGTTTGGCGATCAGCAGAATTTTGTTCATGACGTGCTCAGGCCGTGGCCGCCTCCATCCGTGTCGCGCCGACCCGTTCGAGAAAGATTTCGCGCAGGCTCGATTCGCCGAGGTCAAAGCTCGCAACCGGTCCTTGATCCAGCAGCGCGCGGAGCAGTTGCTGGGCGTCCCCGTCGGCGGCCAGGGTGATGGCCGTCTCGGCCCCCAGATCGACGGAACTGACCACGCCCGGGAGTCGGCTGGCATCGATCGTTTTGCCGATCAATCGGGCCCGGACCGTCCTGTGGCCATGGCGTTGGCGCACTTCGTCCCAACTCCCGTCGAGCACCTTGTTGCCCTCGTGGATCAGCACGAGTGAATCGCACATCCGCTCGGCCACATCCATGTCATGGGTGGAGAGGATGATGGTCGAACCGTGGGCTTTCAATTCGCGAATCGCATCGCCGATCTGGACGGCATGCACCGGATCGAGGCCGCTGAACGGTTCGTCCAGGATCACCAAACGGGGACCATGCACGACCGCGGCGATGAACTGCACTCGCTGGGCCATGCCCTTGGACAGCGCCTCGACCTTGAGATTCGCCGCGTCCGTCAGATCGAGTCGCGTCAGCCATTTTCGCACGTCGGGGTCGGGTGAGCGAACGCCCTTGAGTCGCGCGAAAAAGCAGAGCAGGTCGAGCACCTTCATCGAACGGTAGAGTCCGCGTTCCTCCGGGAGGTAGCCCAGTTGGTCGCTGGCGCACTTCTCGGTGCTCGAGCCGAGCACTTCGACGGTCCCTTCATCGGGCGAATACAGCCGTGTGATCAGCCGCAGCGTGGTCGTTTTGCCAGAGCCGTTGGGGCCCAAGAAGCCGGTAATGGTGCCGCTCCGCACCTTCAAATCCAGCGCTCGCACAGCTACTTTCCTGCCGAAGCGTTTGGTCACGCCGGAGAGCACGACTGCATGGTTCATAGAGCTGGCCTTTGGCTTGAGGGGGCCGGGGCTGTCCGACCCCGGGTAACAACAGGCCATGAATCCGCGTCACGCGGTATGGATCGCACGGCCGTCAACGGCCAAGGCGGCTTCGTGAACGGCTTCGGCGAGCGTCGGGTGGGCGTGGCAGGTGCGGGCGATGTCTTCGCTGCTCGCGCCGAACTCCATCGCCGTCGTGGCTTCGGCGATCAGGTCTCCGGCGCGAACGCCGATGATATGAACCCCCAGGACGCGATCGGTCTGCTTGTCCGCGAGAATCTTGACGCGGCCCTCGGTCTCGCCCAATGTCCGCGCCCGCCCATTGGCGCCGAACGGGCAGATCCCCTTGCGATAGGCGATGCCCGCCTCCTTGAGCTGATCCTCGGTCTTGCCGACCGAGGCGATCTCGGGATGGGTGTAAATGACCGCGGGGATGACACCGTAATTCATGTGGCTGGAGATGCCCGCCATCCGCTCGACGCAGACGATTCCCTCTTCCATCGCCTTGTGGGCCAGCATCATGCCGCCGATGCAGTCTCCGGCCGCGTAGATCGAGGGGACGGAGGTGCGGAAATCATGGTCGACGGTGAGAAAGCCTCGGCGATCGGGCTGCAATCCGACCGCTTCGAGCCCCAGGTCGGCGGTCAGCGGCGTCCGCCCGGTGGCGAGCAGGACCCGGTCACAGCGGATCGCCTCGGCACCCTTGATCGACACGACGCACTGGTCGCCATCCCGCTTTGCCGATTCGACGAACGTCCCGGTGCGGAAATCGATGCCCTGCTTCGCGAACATGCGATGGGCCAGGCTAGCCAATTCCGAATCCATCCCCGGCAGGATACGGTCGAGCGCTTCGAGCACGATCACTTCGCTGCCCAAACGGTTCCACACGCTGCCCAGTTCCAAGCCGATATAACCGCCACCGATCACGACCA
>DITY01000286.1:2276-2730 GCA_002422955.1 Planctomycetaceae bacterium UBA6172 | reverse complement strand
GCCCGGCACGCGGAAGTCGCCCGTGCGGCCGTCGCCGAACTTGTTGATCAGCGCGCCCACGATGTCCTCGTTCCAGACGCGGCCGTAGCGGGGGCCGGTCGCCGCTCGCAGTTCGATCTCGCCGCCGACGCCATTCGACGCGGCCGAATCCGTTTTCGTCAGCAACAGGCCCACGTCCTCGGCGTCACGGTTGAAGCGCAGGCCGTAGTTCATGCAGTCGGCGACGATGGGCGCAGGCAGGTTGCGCAGGTAGCCCGCAGGGGCCTTGGCGAGCCCGGCAAGCTGGCCGAAGGACCAGTGGGTCGGCATGGCGATGCTGCCGTTCGGGCCTCCGATCTGGATGCCTTTGGTCGGGTCATCGTCCGCAGGCTGGACCTCGATCTGCCGGGTGGACAGGACCGTGGCCTTCGAGTTGGCGCGGCCGCGCGACACGGTGTCGTGCAGTTCGGTCAGG
>DITY01000286.1:2097-2220 GCA_002422955.1 Planctomycetaceae bacterium UBA6172 | reverse complement strand
CATAGCCTACTGATGGTTGTTTGTGAAGAGGGGAAATGCGACTTAGACCCAACTATTTTTCCCGCTTGAAAAGGATCAAACACTTAGGCATGGTTCTGGAAGGCCAGTCATGTCAGGGGCGGT
>DITY01000286.1:423-2089 GCA_002422955.1 Planctomycetaceae bacterium UBA6172 | reverse complement strand
CAAAAGCCGGGGGGCCTTTCCCATCAAACCCGGCGATTCTGTGCCTGTTCCACCCATGTAGCCCACCGGATGTTACCGGGCTCGTAGTCCCCGCCATTGTCGATTCGGTCTATGGTGTGATCGCCGGACGGCTTCGGGCCGAGGTTGAGGCGAACGTATCGCTCGAACTCCGAAAAATCCCGATCCCACAAATCGCAGACACGAATCCCTCTGGCCCCGTAGTATCTGAAGCTGGTGGCAGCGGGGTCTGCGCAGCGACGACGCATGTTATCCCATGTCGAATACAAGGAGTGGACTTCGCCCCGGCGAGCGAGGCCGTGGGTCGTGCGTTGGCGGCCAAGACAAGGCTTGCAGGCGAAGTTGGCACGCTTCTTCAGCGTTTGACTGTTCGCGTCGTAAGTCGAGCCGCAGTCGCAGCGGACCCGCCAACAGACAGCGCCCCATCGACGCTCCCCGGTTTGTGCGAGCACGAGGCCAGAGCCGCGCCGGACGTTTTGAAAATCTAGGGGTGTGACGCTCATGGCGTTACGAAACCACAAAAACGAATTGGCTTCAAGTCGCTCGATGCGAAAATGGCAAAACCGCTCGAAGTGATTCGCTCGGATTCGTGCGAATCGAANNATCGAAAAGGCCGAATCCGTTTCGCGGAATCCCTCTCGGGCACGCTGACGAACTCGGCCTTCCCATCGCGCGGGACCGCGATCTCCTGACCCGCCGAGACTACTTCAGGCTCGGGCCGGGATCAAGCCGGGTCGTCGCATCATGGGCTTCGGGCGTCTGCCCGGGGTGCCGGGCGGAACTGCCCTCATGCGATCCCGATATTCCTCATGCGGGCTGCGGCGGTCTCGCTCGTTTTCGATTCTGTCTTTGTTCTCGGGGCGTGGCCCATCGGATGTTTCCCGGCTGGTAGTGTCCATCGTTGTCAATCCTGTCTATGGTGTGTTTGGGTGATGGGCGTTCGCCGATAGTTCGGCGAACGTAGGAAGCGAACGATGCAAAACTTCTCTCCCACTCGGGAGCCATGCGGATGCCCCGTGCGCCGTAGTTCTTGTAGCTGGTGTCTGACTCGATTTGGCATCTGGATCGGATTGAAGCCCACACCCGGTAGAAAGGCGTATCCGTCTCCCCGTGAGTGGTTTGGCGGACGCTCTGGTGCTTGTTCGCGCAGGATCGACAACGCAGGTTCGGTCTGCGCCGAATGTCGAAACCGAACGCCTCGAACTCGGTCCCACAACCACACCGGACGAGCCATCTCGCGTATCCGGCCGGATCGCTGGCGACTTGCCGTAGCACCACCGCGCCGCTTTTCTGGTAGCCTGCCATCGGCACTGGTGGGGGCAAGGTTCGCTCCTTCTTTTCTCGGGAGAGGGTGGACCAATTCGAGTGGTTTTGTCAAGCGATGCTGAAGTTCGGGAGCCAAGGTAAGAAATTTCCGGCTGAACTTCGAGTCTTCAGGTAACGGCCGCCGAGTCCCCCGGCGAGTCCAGCGGCCGAAGGGTCGAAGCCCCCGTGTTGACTGACGGGAGGGGGAGGGGGTGCTCGGGCGTCGCCGTTCACGGGACGTTCCGCGAACATAGGCGGCCGCATGGCCCGGCCCGCGCGTCAATGGCTTGTTTTTATTGGCTTTTCTGGCGCGCTGGCGGGCTCATGGGCGGCCGTCGGCCGG
>DITY01000286.1:0-275 GCA_002422955.1 Planctomycetaceae bacterium UBA6172 | reverse complement strand
AAGCCCCGCCGGGCTGGCGGGGCTTCCGTGTCGTCTAGTCGGGGGGCGGGGCTAACAGGCTGAAGAGCCAAAAGGCCAAGAGCCCCAAAGCCAAGCCCGGCGGCCCTTCCCTGATCAGCCCCAAGAGCCCCGCCAGAGCGGCCGCCGTTAGCCTGATCAGCCGGGCCGCCTTGGCTTGGGCGGCCCTTTGTCGCGCGCGTTCCGCTTCCGTCACGCGGGGAATTGATCCAAGCCCGCCCCATCACAGAACGCGGCCCGCAACCGCTCTTCCCCGT
>DITY01000243.1 GCA_002422955.1 Planctomycetaceae bacterium UBA6172 | reverse complement strand
TGATCGACGTTCTGCGTGACGGCGAAGGGGAGGGTCCGATTGGCCCCATACACGCTGCTGCTGCTGGCATAGGTCAGGTGGGGTACCTGCTGCTGGCGGCAGGCTTCCAAGATGTTGATGAACCCAACCAGGTTGCTGTGGACGTAGCTACGCGGCTGAGAAAGGCTATGTCGCACCCCGGCCTGGGCGGCGAGATGCACGACGCGGTCGAACCGAAAACGGCCGAAGAGTTGGTCCACGGCGGCTTGATCGGCCAAGTCAGCTTCGACGAATTCGTACTCACCCGAGCCGGGCAGCGACGCGATCTGCTCGAGTTGGCGCAGCCGATCGCGTTTCAGCGACACGCTGTAGTAGTCGCTGACGTTGTCGAAACCGACGACAGCATCACCGGCGCGGAGCAACCGCGCGGCGTAGTGAAATCCGATAAATCCGGCGGTCCCGGTGACGAGGTGTGTCCGCATAACCGGCCAGATTATCTCGGCTCACCGCCCGGCACAATCCGCGTGATGCTGACCTTGGTTCGCCGCAACTCCTCGATCTCCGTCGCCATCCGTTGGATCAGGTCGGCGATTTCGGCGCCGGCCTGTTCGCCGATATGCACGGCCAAGGCTCTTCGGAAGGTGCCATCCATTTTCTTGGGACGCGGGTGACAAAAGTAGTTGGCGCGGTGGGGTTGCAATCCGCGGTGAGTGGCGGAACGCCTCCAGCCTTGCAGCCGAAGAAGAAATCAGCGAAGCCATCGAAGAAGGCTGCTAAGAAGGCCCCGGTGAAGGCGAAGAAGGTCGCCAAGAAAGCCCCACGGAAGTCAAAGAAGGCCGCCGCCACAAAGGCGAAGAAGAAGTAGCTTTCGCGGCATGCCGGCTCAAACCCCGGGGCTGCACCGCGCGGGTCTGCCGGTCCCGCCTGCCCATTGTCCGGCCTGATTGCGATCGACCTTGATTTCTTTCCGTGCAGGCGGATAGTAACCCTACGAGGCCATTGATGACTCCTAACCATGAATTGATCGAACAGTTGACGCTCGCTGGCGATTCGCTCGTGAGGGCCGTCGTGCAGTTGCGGCCCACTGAGCAGCCCCGCACGGGAGCGACCCGCGGAGACGATTTCAACGCATTGGCTCGCCAAGTGCTCGACCGCGTGACGGAAACGGTAGGCCACGCGGCGAAGCGAGCCAACATTCTGCGCAACGCGGAATCGATCATCTTGGAAGCCGACCCCGCGTTCCTACGTGAGATGATTAAGCAACTCGAGATTGTGTCGACGCTGCCGAGCCAGACGAAGGAAAGCATGAGCAATCCGCCGGTGCGGAAACGCCCTCTGAAACACAGCGACGTCGAGCAACCCAAAGGGCAGTCGTAGTTGGATTACCGGGGGGCCAGAGCGCAGCGCAACCCTGGGTATCGCGCCGGCGACCCCGATGTATCAGCCCCAACGGGGCGGTCCCGTCACACAACATGGGCGGCACCATCCGTCAGGCGGCACCATCCGTCAAACCGTCATCCGGTTGGTCCGTCCGCTAGCCAGGCGTCTGATGAGATCAAAGACTTTGCGGCGTTAACGCGAGATGATCGATGAAACTGTTCCGCTATCGACGTCCCTCGGTCAAGACGATTCTGGGCGTGACGAAGGCCAAGAAGAAGCTCAAGCGGGATCTAGGGATCACCGCGGTGATGAAGCCGTTTCGCTTTTGGACGAATCAGAAACGACGGGTGAAGCGTAAGGTGGGTTACGAGTCGGATACCGGGCGACTGCTGCGTCACGGATTGCCCAAGCCGGGTGGCTGTTTGGTGCTGTTGCTGCTCGGAGCGGTCTCGGTCGGTTCGACCGCGGGACTGATCAGGCTGGTCTGGCTGCTGATCTGAGAACCGGGTCGATCGGTCGATATCCTGGCAGCGGCCCCCGGCGGCTGACCTTCAGGCAGAGGACATACTCGAAGTCAGACCGCAGCTTGAACCACTGCTCCATCATCTCGGTGACCACTGGGCGGCCTTGGGAGCCGAGCCCCGATTCACATGCGTCGGAGAACGGGCGGATGGCTCAGATCCTTCGCCGCACGGCGGTCAGGTATAATTTCCGTCGTTGCCATTCGGCCCGGGGGTAACTTGCCACCGGTGCGAAAGTGCGACGATCCTCCGGTCGTTGATTTGAAGAAGCAATGAATCGTTCGCGGCAGCGAACTCGGTCGGGTACCTGAAGTCGGAGCGGGCGGCGTGAGCGGCAGGCGCTGAAAACGCAGCCATCGACTGAGTTCGCTGCTGCGCCGATTTCTAATTCAATGGCATGCCTTCGCCCTGAGCGTCGTCGAAGGCCTCCAAAGTGGCGACACCCATCGCTCTACCGGTGGCAACCGAGCCCGAATTTCACTAGCCCGAATTTCATGCGGTTTCGATGTAGCGAAAGTTCCGCACAACGCGTGCAGAACGGAATTAACATCGCAAACTCACTCGGTGTTGGAACCACCCAGTTGCATGCGCATTTTGGCCCCTATATCGCGATAGCTGGCAATCATATCGCGTATGCAAAACAGTAAGATCGTTACGCCTACGAAAACGAACAAGAGTGTCGGCGAATTGTACCAAAAGTCCGCTTCGGCTATACAACGTTTCGGATTGCCTTGAACGTAACGGATTAATAACTGGTCGTTAATTTTATAGGATGCTCCCCTGGTGCTGATTTGAGTGCTTTGTTGAACACCTTTAGCGTCTACAAAAAAGACCTCAAACGAACTGTTTACGTGCATTTTGGACTTTTTCACAACGGGACTCGATGCCGCTGTCGCCATTGCCGTTTTGCCATCGGTCAAAAATGGCAGGGCCTCGCATGCCACAAAGCCA
>DITY01000103.1 GCA_002422955.1 Planctomycetaceae bacterium UBA6172 | reverse complement strand
CCACGCCCGAGCCAGCACCCACGCCTGAGCCTGCACCTGCCCCCGAGGCTGAACCGGCGACCGAGCCCGCACCCAGCGAATCATGACCTGGATCAGCGACACGATTTTGGCCAGCTATCTCGACGAGGCCTTGCCCGTCGAGCAGATGATCGAAATCGAAGCTCGCCTGCGGGAAGAACCGAGTCTCCGGGATCGCCTGGCCGGGATCATCGAAGGCCAAGATTACCGACTCCATCAACTCGGCGCGATCTGGCGTCGACACCGGTTGTCTTGTCCCGACCGTGAAGAGTGGAGCCAATTTCTGCTGGGTGTGCTCCCTCAGCAGGCGGTCGAATACTTCCGGTTTCATTTGGAAGAGATGCGCTGCGGCTATTGCTCAGCGAACTTGGATGACCTTCGCTCGGCTCAGCAAGCCACGCAGGAACTCGACCAAGCCGTTCAACAGCGGCGGCGGCGGATTTTCGAAACCAGCGCGGGCCGGGTGAATCGCGACCGCTAGTCCCCGAAGTTGTGGTCGCCCTCAGCACCTGCGACAATCCAGCGGTCGGCGTGGTGTCAACAGCTCGGTTCGGGCAAGCGATGGTCCGCCATTCGTCTCGACTTGGCGGGCCGGCCTAGCCCACGCAGCAACGGACACGACACGCGACTCCCCGCGCCCCCTTCTTTCGAGGACTCATCGCCATGGACCGCAGATCTTTTTTCGGCCATTCGACCGGTCGGTTGACGATGGTTGCCGGTGCCTTGTCAGCGGCCCAAACCGCGAAGGCCGCGGCGAGCGAGCGGTTGCGGGTCGGCTGCATCGGCGCCGGTGGCCGCGCGCTCCGTTTGATCACCGTGTTTTCCGCCAATCCCGCGGTGGAAATCGTCGGGATCGCCGACGTCGACAGTCGCAAACTGCCCGAAGCGTTAGCCGTCGTTGAGCGGAACCAGGGGAAGCGACCGGCGGCGATGAGCGATTTCCGGCGGCTGATCGACGATCCGACGATCGATGCCATCGTAGTCGGCACGCCCGATCATTGGCATGCGATCCCGACGATCCTGGCCTGCCAGTCCGGCAAAGACGTCTATGTCGAAAAGCCGGACGGTCATAACCTCGTCGAAGGCCAGCGGATGGTCGCGGCGATGCGAAAGCATGGCCGGATCGTGCAGATGGGGTCCCAGCATCGCTCCACCGAGCGGCTGCAATCGGCGATGCGATTTGTCCGCGAAGGCGGATTGGGGAAATGCCTGCTCGCCAGGGCCTGGGAGAGCACTCGCCAGGGCTCGATCGGCTTTCCGGCCGACAGTCCCGCGCCGCCCGAGGTTGACTACGACATGTGGCTCGGCGCCGCGCCGCTGCGTCCTTTCAACATCCGCCGCTTCCACGGCAATTGGCGGTGGTTCTACGATTACGGCACCGGCGATCTCGGCAACGACGGCGTCCATCGGCTCGACATGGCGGTCGCGCTGTTGAACGAGGCCTGCCTTGCCCAAGGCGAACCGCCGTTGGGGCTGCCGACATCGATCGCCTCTAGCGGTGGCAAATGGTATTTCGACGACATGCAGGAGTTCCCCGACACGCTGCAGGTCAATTACAACTATGGCGGCCCGGCCCCCAAATTCCTGACTTACGAGATGCGGATTTGGGCCCCCTACGGCTTCGAAGGCGAAGGGGAAGCGGCGGCGATTTATGGCGACCAGGCCTACTTGGTCATCGGAAACAATCGCTGGCGGGTCTACGGCCCCAAAAACGTATTGATCAAGGAAGTTGCTGGCGACAGCGACGAGACTCCGCACGTGCAGAACTTCATCGACTGCGTGAAATCACGCCAAAGGCCAGCCTGCGACCTGGAAACCGTCGGCCACCCGGCGTCGATCCTTTGTCACGCTGGCAACCTATCCGCGCGGTTGGGGCGTCAATTGTTCTTCGACGCCGCCACGGAAACGTTCCGCGACGACCCCGAGGCCAACGCGCTCCGGACCCGGCCGGAGTATCGTAAGCCTTGGGTGTTACCCGAGGTCTGACGTCGCGACTCAGCTGCGCCCGCCGGCTGATGTTGGCTCGTGACAGCCGATCGATCGCGGCCAAGTACGCCTGCGCGCCGGTCCGAACCGCGGCTCGCGGCTTGCTCCCCGGAAACATCCCCGTCTTTCTCCTGCATGGTAAACGCTGATTTGTCTTCGCAACGCTTTCGGCTCGGCACGTTTTTCGGCATCGACCTCTTTGTCCATTGGACGTTCGGGCTGCTGATCGCCTACGTCGTCTATCTGTCGTGGGACTACGGCCGCGAGATGATCACCTTCGCGGTCGCGCAGCTGCTGGCCGTGTTCCTTTGCGTGACCTTGCACGAGTACGGCCACGCCTTGGCGGCGCGACGCTATGGGGTCGGAACGCATGACATCACGCTGCTGCCGATCGGTGGGGTCGCGCGGCTGAACCGTATTCCCC
Organism: Planctomycetaceae bacterium UBA6172; assembly: GCA_002422955.1. Classification (GTDB taxonomy): domain Bacteria; phylum Planctomycetota; class Planctomycetia; order Pirellulales; family Pirellulaceae; genus UBA6163. The sequence continues at coordinate 694 of DITY01000103.1, read as the reverse complement.
GCGTGGCGTCGCAAGAGTTCGTGATCGCGATCGCCGGTCCGGCGGTCAACGTCGTGATCGCGTTGCTGTTGGGCGGAGTGCTGTTCGTGGTCGGCGAAGGAGAGCTGTTCGAGCCGATTTTGGCCATCGCATTCGAGGAGGCTCCCGCCGAATCGATGGCGGAGGTCGATCCGCAGTCATCTCGGGAGTTCGCCTCCCCAACGGGGCTCGATTTCGTCCGGTCGATCCTGCTGATCAACGTGATGCTGATCGTCTTCAACATGATCCCCGCGTTCCCGATGGACGGCGGGCGCGTGCTTCGCAGCCTGCTGGCGATGGTGATGCCCTACCTGCGGGCGACCCGCTGGGCCCAGCGGATCGGCATGCTCTGCGCGGTGCTGATGGCCGCATTCGCCTTGTCGAACAACCCGCCCTATTTTGTGATGGTCTTGATCTCGGGATTCATCGTCTTCGCGGGCCTGACCGAAGTCCGGCAAGTCGAACTGCGGGATGCGGTCGAGGGGCTTCGCGTCGGCGATGTGATGACCACCCGCGCTCCGGCGGTGCGGGCCGACATGTCCGTCGATGAGCTGTGGCGATGGTGGCAGAGCGAGCCCAGCGCCACCGCCGCGGTCGTGGGCGTCGACAACATCCTGCTCGGGCTGATCCGGTTGCAAGACCTGGGCGCGTTCCTGAAACGATTCGCGGCCGAGGG
>DITY01000240.1:2344-3011 GCA_002422955.1 Planctomycetaceae bacterium UBA6172 | reverse complement strand
GCAGTTGGTTCTCGGAACTGCTCCCCAACCTGGGTCAGCACGCCGACAAGATGTGCTGGCTGCGCGGTCTGCACACCGACACGCCGGCGCACCCGCAAGCGGTCGTGCAGCTGCATACCGGTGCCGCCAACGCGACGCTGACGCGGCCCAGCATGGGAGCCTGGTTGCTGTACGGGCTGGGGACGGAAAACCAAGACTTGCCGGGCTACGTGACGATCAATCCCCCCGCCAACTTCGGCGGGGCGGTCAACTATGGCAATGCCTTCCTGCCGGCCCATTTTCAAGGCAGCCGCGTGGACGACAAGGGTTACGTCCCGAATCTGAAGCCGCGAGTGGCTACCGATATTCAGCGTTCGCAACTCGATTTCATCCAGTCGCTCAACCGTGAGTTCGCCCAGTCGCCCGACGCCCCTGACGCGGTCGAGGGGATCATCGAATCCTACGAGTTGGCGTTTCGGATGCAGTCGACCGTCCCCAGCCTGCTCGACCTGTCGGACGAGCCGCAGGCGGTACTGGACGCCTACGGGGTCAACAACAAGGCGACAGCATCGTTTGCTCGGCAGTGCTTGATGGCCAGGCGGCTGAGCGAAGCAGGGGTCCGGTTCGTGGAGATCTGCCAGCCCGGTTGGGATCATCACAACAACCTTCACAAGGGGCTGATCGACCG
>DITY01000240.1:0-2310 GCA_002422955.1 Planctomycetaceae bacterium UBA6172 | reverse complement strand
CGTGACCACAACATCACCGGTTATCCGATGTTTCTGGTCGGTGCCGGGGTCAAGCCGGGATTTACGTATGGGCAGACGGACGAGTATGGTGTTCGCGCGGTCGAGGGCAGCCTGCATACGAATGACCTCCACGCGACGCTGCTCCACCTGTTGGGACTGAATCACGAGTGGCTGACCTACCCGTACGCCGGTCGCGATTTTCGTTTGACCGATGTCGGCGGTCGCGTCGCGACCGAGATCCTCGCCTGATTCCGATCGGGCTCAGTTCGAGCATCTTCCTCCGTCCCGACCGTCGTCCGATTTTAAGCAGGTAGCATGAGTTTTGACGCATGGATGACGCTGGCCATTGTGGTGGGGGCCTTCGTCGCTTTGGCTCGCAATTGGGCGCCGCCCGATCTGCTGTTTGTCGCCGCCGCCGTGTTGTTGGCGGCGACCGGCGTGATCTCGACGGATGAGGCGTTCGCGGGGTTTTCGAACTCAGGGATGCTGACCGTCGCCTGCCTGTTCATCGTCGTCGCCGGGATGCGAGAAACGGGGGTACTGGATTACATCGGGCATCACGTGCTCGGTGGTGCCCAAACGGAACGCGGGGCGCTGCTGCGGCTGGGCGGTGTCGTGATGCCGATGTCGGCTTTTCTGAACAACACCCCGATCGTCGCCATGTTCTTGCCGGTGGTGATGGATTGGTGCCGCCGCCATCGCGTGTCACCCTCCAAGTTACTGATCCCCCTGTCGTTCCTGACCATCCTCGGTGGCACTTGTACCTTGATCGGGACCTCCACCAACTTGGTCGTCAACGGGTTGATGGTCGACAACGGCCTGCGGTCGATGCGGTTGTTCGAAGTCGGTAAGGTCGGCGTCCCCTACGCCATCGTCGGCTTCGTCTACCTGCTGGTGGCGGGCCGCTGGTTATTGCCGGACCGCAAGGAATTGATCGAGCAGTTGGGCGAAACCAAGCGGGAATACCTCGTCGAGATGGTCGTCAGACCGGGTTGCCGTCTGATCGGCTTTTCCGTCGAAGCGGCCGGGTTGCGGCAATTGCCCGGCCTGTTCCTGATCCAAATCGATCGCGCCGGCTTGGCGATCGGGCCGGTGGGTCCCGAGGAGCGGATCGAGCAGCACGACAAGCTGATTTTCACCGGGGTCGTGAGCAGCATCATCGAGCTGGAAAAAATTCCGGGGCTAGAACCGGTCGCCCATGCCGCGGAACCGTCGAACGTCGTGGCGCCGAAACAGCGGCGGTTGGTGGAGGCGGTGATTTCGGAGAGTTGCCCCCTGATCGGCAAGACGATTCGCGAGGCCGACTTCCGTGCCGTCTATGGTGCCGCCGTCGTCGCGGTGCATCGCGCCGGCAAGCGTGTCGAGATGAAGATCGGCGATATCGCGCTCCGCTCAGGTGATACATTGCTGATGCAAACCGGTCCGCACTTCACCCGTGCCTACCGCCATGACCCCGCCTTTTATCTCGTCAGCGACGTCGAGGATTGGCGGCCGATCCGGCGTGATCGCGCGCGGATCGCGCTGCTGATTTTCGTCGCATTGTTGGTCGCGATGACGACCGGGGTCATTCCGATACTGCTATCCTGCGCGCTTGCCGCGGTGCTAATGATCGCTTCGGGGTGTCTCTCGGCCGGCGAGGCGCGGCGGAGCATCGAATGGCAAGTGCTGATCACGATCGCCGCTTCCTTCGGCGTCGGCGCGGCGCTGAAGAACTCGGGGCTCGCGACCGTGATGGCCAGCAGTTTGGTCGACTCGACCGCCGTTTGGGGGCCGGTGGCCGCCTTGGCCGTCTTCTACTTGCTCGGCTCGGTGCTGACCGAAATGATCACCAACAACGCCGTCGCCGTGCTGCTGTTTCCGTTTTGTTTGGAAACCGCGAGACTGTATGACGTCAACCCGGAACCGTTCCTGTTCGCACTGATCCTGTCCGCCTCGGCCAGTTTCATGACCCCGATCGGATACCAGACGAACATGATGGTCTATGGCCCGGGGGGGTATCGCTTCACGGACTTCATGAAGATCGGCGTGCCGCTCAATTTCATCCTCTGGCTGATCTCCATTCCGCTGATTCCATTCTTCTGGCCATTCTGATCGAAGTGAAGCCCAACTGGCGTAAACCTCCCCGGGCGATCGCATCCCACAAGATGCGATCGCCCGGGGGTGGTAACGACTACGGCCGCCCGAGCGATGGTCGCGGCCTGCTCAACGGACGTTATTCCGCGACTTCCCTTTCGCCTGGTTGGCCGACGTCAGTTCAAAGTTGGCCTCCGTCAGTTCGCCCGCTTTGACCTCGACCGCCAGTTCGGTCTG
>DITY01000195.1 GCA_002422955.1 Planctomycetaceae bacterium UBA6172 | reverse complement strand
GAAGTTGTGGGTCCCACCAGACGTGATACACATCCACCGCGACACCGACGATCGGGTGTCCGAGTTGCGAGCAGATCTCACGGGCTTCGGTTAGACGATTGACGCAACTGCGGTCGGCGGCATACATCGGGTGGAGCGGTTCGATGGCCAAGCGGACACCGGCCGCGGCCGCGTCGGGGATCAAGGACTCAATCGCGTCAGAAACCCAACCCCGCTGGCGACTCAGCTCGATTCCCGGCACTGCCCCGACCACCAACACCAACATTTCCGCGCCGAGTCCCGCGGCCGTTTGAATCAACTCGCGATTGTGCTCGATGCGAGCCTGCCGCGCGGCCGCTGCCGGGTCGCAGAAGAATCCGCCGCGAACCAGCGCCGGAACCCGCAAACCGGCATCGTCGATGATCGCTCGCGCCTGACGCACCGACAGGTCCTCAATCGCCTCAACCCAGACGCTGATCCCGCCGATCCCCCGGCGGGCGAATTGAGGCACCGCCTCCGCCAGGCTCCAGGGCTTGGTCGTGATCGTATGCACCGCTAGGCGGGAGGATGATTTGGGCGCACCTGACCGGAGTGGGGCCGAAGGGGAACCGGGCGTTGATGACGGCGACACGGGCTGGCCTCGCACAAAAAGAATGTTAGGGAAGGCAACGGGGAACGAGCGACTCCGAGTCGAAGCAACTGTCAGCCGTCGATCGACCCCGCGGCCAGGACTGCCAAGCCTTAAACCTTGGGCTGGCGTGGTTCGACCAAGACCTGCACTTCACCGTTCTCGACCCGCACCGGGAAGGAGTCGATCTTGATCCGCGGATTGTCCTCCCAGGTTCCGTCGCGGATGCAAAACCGCCAGGCGTGCCAAGGACAGGAGACGGTCTCGGCCTCCAGATGCCCTTCGGCGAGCGACGCGCCCATGTGGGGACAGATGTCATCGATCGCGAAGAACTGGTCGCCGCGGCGAAACACGGCCACCATCCGTTCGTTGACGGCAAAGGCCCGCCCCACGCCCTCATCGAAGTCCTCGACCTTCCCGACCGCCTGATACTCGCTCATCTTGATCCTTCCCTTGTCGCGAACCGGTGCTTTAAGACAAACTTTAGCCTCCCTCGCGAACGTGGCCAGATGGCTGCGGGCGGGTCCGATGCGTGCAACCTCCGTCGTCCCCAGTCGCCCCATGCCCAGTCCGTTCGTCAGCCCCAGCAGCCAGCCTCGATCACGTACCTCGGAAATCTTGCCATGATCCGACACGACCGCCGACGCTTGCTCGAAGCTCAGGTTTGGCCCCACGTCCAAACCCCGGGCCAATACGTCGGTGGTGAACGCAACATCACGGTCAAGGATCACCGGACGTTGCGAGGGAAAATGTGCATCGGCTTTCCCGACGCTTACACGATCGGGATGAGTCATCACGGTTTGCAAGTCCTGTATTCGCTGATGAACCGGAGGGACGACTGGTGCGCCGAACGGGTCTTTACGCCCTGGCCCGACATGGAGCGGTTGCTGAAGGCCAAAGGGATTCCGCTGTACAGTTTGGAAACGTTTACGGCCCTATCGGATTTCGACGTGGTCGGACTGTCGCTGCAGTATGAGGTCAGCGCCCCCAACGTCCTGACCATGCTCGACTTGGGTGGCATCCCGTTGGAGGCGGTCGACCGCACCTTGGCCGCTCCGCTGGTGGTCGCTGGCGGTCCTTGCTGCCAAAATCCGGAACCGATGGCCGATTATTTCGATGTGATGATCATCGGGGACGGCGAACCGGTGCTGCCGAAGTTATGCGACGCGTGGGTTGATCAAAAGCAGGCCGCGATTGCCCGCGACGGCGATTTACTGCGAGGTGACGCGGGAAAGCGCCAACGTGAAGCCGCCTTGGTCAAGATCGCCCAGCAATTCGCCTGTGCCTATGTCCCGAGGTTTTATGAACCGGAATATGTGGACGGGCGAATCGCTGACATTCATCGGCTGCGACCCGAGGTCCCCGCAACGATCGCGCCATCGGTGATCGAAGACCTGGAGGCGGCGCCACTGCCGACCCGCCCGATCGTGCCCTACATCGAATGCGTGCATGATCGGATCGCGCTGGAGATCATGCGGGGCTGTCCGCACCTCTGCCGTTTCTGCCAAAGCACCGTGATCAAGCGACCGCTGCGCGTCCGTGAGGTGGAAACGATCGTGACCGCGGCCTTGGAAAGCTACCGCAACACCGGGTTCAATGAGGTCAGCATCTTGTCGCTGTCCAGTAGCGATTATCCGCACTTCGAACCGCTGATGCGGCGGCTGCACGAGGTCTTCAAGCCGTTGGGCGTGAACATCGGTGTCCCGAGCTTGAGGGTCAATGAGCAGCTGCGGACGCTGCCGCTGTTGCTGGGTAACGATCGCCGCAGCTCCATGACGCTCGCCCCCGAGGTCGCCCGCGACGACATGCGGGAACAGATCCGCAAAAAAATCAAAAACAGCGATCTGATCGAAGGTTGCCGCGTTGCCTTTCAGAACGGGTTCGAAAGCGTCAAGCTCTACTTCCTCTGTGGGCTACCGGGCGAACGGGCGGTGGACCTGGATGGCATCGTCGACCTGGCGGAAACGATCGCCACCGTCGGCAAAGAAGTCCGCGGACGCTATGCGAAAGTGACCGCCAGCATTTCCAATTTCGTCCCGAAACCGCACACGCCTTATCAGTGGAATGGGATGCAGCAACGCGAGTATTTCAAGTGGGCCCACCAACGCCTCTGGCACCGACGCCAAATCCGCAGCGTCAACATCAAATGCTTCGACATCGAAACCAGCTTGTTGGAAGGCGTGCTCAGCCGCGGTGATCGACGCACGGGTCGCGCGGTTCGCCTGGCATGGGAGCGCGGCGCGCGGATGGACGGCTGGACCGAGCACCTCGACCCGAAACGCTGGTGGCAAGCGATCGCCGACGCTGGGATCGACGTCGATCGGCAGGTCCACCAGCCCTACGAGTTGCTCGCTCGACTGCCTTGGGATCACGTCAACGTCAAGTTGGGACGCAATTATCTCGAAAAAGAGCAGACTCGCGCCACCGTCCAATTGGCTGCCCTGGCCGAAGCGAAATGACAACGCCCCCTCGGCCAGCGCTGCCGCCGATTCAGGGCGGAGCGGCTGGGCCACCGAAGAGTTGGCGCGTCCCTTGCCCGATCCGTTCCAGCGCCGCCAACGCCTCCGCCGCGGTGCTCGAAAGCGGCTCGACCTGGTCTGCGTTAACGAGGATTACGTCTCCGGACCACGGGTCGGGGGAACTGGGGAGATAGACCGTCACCTGCTCCTCGGCATCGCCCGCCGCGGGGACCCGATCGACTTCGAAACCGATTCGCCGGTGCTCGGCCAAGCGGACGATCACGGGACGCAGGGAATTTTCGGTTGTCCCCGCCGCTAGGTTGCCGGTCAGTCGCTGCTTGATGATCGTGTACTGGGGGAAAAACGCCGTGATCCGTTTTTCGACCGACTCATTGAAACGCTTGGCAAATTGCCTGCGCGCGAGCACTCCGGCGACGAAGCAACCGAGCAGCACGAGTCCGATCGCGAGCAGGGATAGCAGCAGGTACCCCCCAAAGTTTTGCAGCGGAAGATAACCCTCGATCGCGCGGGCAACGGTCCAGACGCCATGCAGCAATTGGCCGATGAGAAACAGAATCACCGCGAGCGGGAGCAAGAAGAAAACGCCGCCGATCGCGGTCGTCTTGAGCACTCCGAGCGATCGCTTCGCCTGCCGTTTCAAAGTCTCCGTCCTCGCTTGCTCGAATCGACCTCTACGGGGCCTGCCCCGGCGGGAGTCTGCACGGCTACAAAACGGACCGGCGGGTCGATCGCCCCGACCGCTTTCTATCGATGCGGATCCGCATTAGCTTACGTCGGAGGAAGACCCCAGCAATGACCCATCTGCTTTTGATCCCGACCGATCTGGAATGGCGGTTGTTACAACCCAACCTGCGACGGGTCGACGGGCCGGGGGACGCCGCGGCCTGGACGTGGGAACAAGGCCCGGTGCGGTTGTGCGGGTTTGGGCTGATCGTGTCCGCCGCGCGGACGGCGGCATTGATCCGCGAATTACAACCCCGCGGCGTGGTGCTCGCCGGCATCGCAGGCTCGCTGAGCGATTCGCTAGCGCTCGGCCGTGCTTATGAGTTTTCCCGGATCGCGGTGGATGGCCTAGGGGTCGGCAGCGATTGCCCCGCGGAGGCTGGGGGCGATGCGAACTATCGCACCAGCGACCAGATGGGCTGGCCGCAGTGGCCCGGCTCGATTGACTCGCCGAGGATCGGCGATCGGATCGACCTGCGGCCGGACGGCGATGCGACCGCAACCGACAGGACAATCCCCGCGAACCCGCACACCGACTGGGGGTTGCTGAGCGTCTGCGCCGCCGCGGCGGATCGCGCTCATGCCGATCGCCGGCGAGCGCGTTACGCCGAGATGTCGGCCGAGGATATGGAAGGTTTCGGCGTGGCGGCGGCCTGCGCCTTGGCCGGGATCCCGTTGCGTGTGATCCGGGGGATCTCCAATCGGGCGGGGGATCGCAACGTCGGCGGCTGGCGGATTGAAGCGGCGCTCGGGGCCGTCGCTCAGTTGCTGAACGAGAGTTTCCGCGCGGCCGATGCGTCCCATTCCACAAGGCCGGGCGCTAGGGGAAAATGAAAAGATGAACGACGCGCAGCCAATGCCGATCCGACTGGGCATTTCCACCTGCCCCAACGACACGTTCGCATTCGATGCCTTGATGAATCGTCGGGTCGATTGGCGAGGCCTCGACTTTCATATCGAACTGCTCGACATCCAACAATTGAACGACCGGCTGCTGGCAGGGGACTTGGATGTCGCCAAGGCGAGTTTTCATGCGGCCCTGTTGCTGGCAGAGTCGTATGTCGTTCTGCCCAGCGGTTCGGCGCTCGGCTTCGGCGTCGGCCCGCTGCTACTCGCGGCGCGACGGGGTGAAACGCCTCGTGAGCCTCGCCAAGTCACGCTCTGTCCTGGCCGTTACACGACCGCCACGCTGCTGTTCCGGCTGTTCTATCCGCGGACGACGCGGATCGAGCAGGTGGTTTTTTCCGAGATCATGCCGCAACTGGTTCACAAGCGGGCCGACTTTGGGGTCTGCATTCACGAAGGCCGATTCACCTGGCAAGACCAAGGGTTGGAATTGGTCGAGGATTTAGGGACGCGATGGGAACGCCAGACCGGATGCCCGCTGCCGTTGGGGGGTATTCTAGCCAGCAAGCGGCTGGGCGCTGCCGTGACCGCGCGGGTCCAAGCCGTCATCCGCGATTCGATCGACGCGGCGTTGGCGGACCCGGAGCAGCCGCTGCCGACGATGCGCGAGCATGCGCAAGAGTTCGACGATCGGGTGCTGATGCGGCACGTCGAACTGTACGTCAACCCGTGGACCCAGGACCTGGGTCCGACCGGGGCGGAGGCGTTGCGAAAGCTGTCGCAGCTCGCGGCCCAGGCCGAGGTCATCGACCACGCAGCGACGCTAGAGATCTTTACCGATCCGACCGCGGGGAGAGCCTCCGGAACGAACAACGAGAGATAGGATGGCGGGACCGCGGCAGGCCTGCCATCATCCGCGCAGTGGAAACAGAGCATGAGTGAATCGCAAATCCCGGTCCGACAAGAGGACGAGATCCAACCAGTGTTGCCCGACTACGGCGTCTTCCTCCGGACGCCTGCGGATGGTCACGACTGGATCCATCCCGCTGACCGGTCCGTGATCGACGGGCTGATCCCCAGCGAACGTGTCTTCTGCCGCACGCGATTCGAAGACGGCTACTATCACTTCCGCTACGGCGACATTCGATTTCGCTTGCGGCCTTGTCTGTGGCTGCCGGTCGTCAGCGAAGGGATCGATATCGGCGACCAGGTCGAAACGATCGGCGTGGGGCTGAAGGTCGAACTGCTCGTGTCCGAGGTGATCGGGATGTACTACTCCATGCGGGAGCGGCGGATCGAATATCGGCTCGCAGCCCACCCCGTCAGCGAACGGCTTTACACCGCTGACCAGTTGCGTTTGCTCAGCGATAAGCAGGAACTCCACCCGTCGGATACGTTCGTGCGGATCCCCGAAATCGGGGCGGATGACGACGGGGAGCCGTTGCATCTGGCCCCGGACCAGGAACCCGATCACGGCACCGACGAATAAGCAGATCGGGATCACGATCGCCAACACCCAGGCGACCCCGAGCGGTGCCGGGGCCAAGCCGGAACCCTCGGTCCCGGCCCAGCCCGGGAGCGAGGTTGGGAGTGGCGGCGGCATTGACCTGGTTTCGGATAGGCTCGCCCCCTTCGGCAAACTGCCGATGGCAATGGGCTCGGCGCGGGGGTATTCCATCGAGCTCTGGGAGGCCGGCTCCCGGTCGGTCGGGTGGTCGGCGGCGGCGAGTTCCGCGGGCGGGGGCGCTGGCATCCAAGGACTCGGGCCGGTCGAGGCCGGGAACCGCTCCGGCTGACCATCGCACCAGGGGAGCAGCCTTTCTGCCACCAGCAACGCCGAGCCGATCCGACGCTGAGGATCCTTCTCCATCATCTCGGCGATCAGTTCGACCAGATCTTCGGACAGGTCTGGGGCGAGGCGACGAGGATGCCATGGCGTCTCATCGAGGTGGCGTCGGCACTTTTCTCGCGCGTCGCCCCCCGGAAAGGGAACCTTGCCGGTGACCGCATAGTACAGGGTGCAGCCCAATGAGTAGAT
>DITY01000052.1 GCA_002422955.1 Planctomycetaceae bacterium UBA6172 | reverse complement strand
CCGCCGGCGGAGTTGGAGCTCGATCACCCACGGAGCGGCGAGCTGATCGCGTTGGCCGAACCGGACGCCTGGTTCACCTACTACTACTGGTTGGATGACGCGCGGGCCCCCGATTTCGCCCGCTGCGTCGACATCCATCGCAAGCCGGGTTATGACCCGTGCGAGCTGTTCATGACGAGTAAGCTGCGAGCGATCGCGCGGGTAGCGCAGAAGAAACTCGGCTTCCGCTACCGCGTCGACGTGATCCCGCTGGACCCTAGCCGAGTCCGCGGGAGCCATGGCCTGCACCCTTCGCCCGAGCACGGTCCGCTCTTGATCGGGCCAGAACCTTCGAGCGGCGCGATGCCGACGCGAATGACCGAATTCAAGGCCTACGCGCGAAATCTGCTGGGCAAGTGACCGACCGCGAGCGGATGATCAGCGGCTGCCGACCAGGATTTGTCCGACGATCAACCAGATGACGGTGAAGACGATGCCAAGCATGGCATGCATGGTTTCTACGGGCATGGGAAGGGCCTTTCTGGGAACGTGGATCGGGAGACAACGTCGGCCGGATCCATGGCCCATGGGTGACGACGGCATTGCGAGCCCGTCGCCTCATGGCGGTTGGTTCTGTCCAGAACCACTGCTATTCGGCTATCGACACGGATCGCGGCCTGACTTCGCAAATATTTCTTGTCCCGTCTTAAACCCCCCAGGCCCTACGACTCGACCGGGCTCAAGCCAACGCCTCATCGCGGAGACGCAAACGGGGTGCGGAAGCACGCTAAGTACCGCTCGTCCCTGCACTGGACAAAGTTGCATCAGCCCCCTCGATCAGCTAATTTGACAACAGGTTGAGAGTTCATCCGACACGCGTTGCCGAGGAAGAACTCACGCCCGAGCCTCACCATTTGGCCCGTAGCATCAGGCAATTTGCCCTTGGGCAATTGGCACTGCGGCCTTCGGGCGGCTAACACCCGCCTGTTGCCTATGCTTTCCCACCTACCGTGCGTTCTGCCGTGATATCGATCGATCGTTGGTTGCCGCTTGTCGCCATCGCGTGCCTCACCGTGCCGAGGGCCAGTGCCGCGGAGAGCCTCCCGGGCGATTCCGTTGCCGCCGCGGCCGTCGGCGGAGTGGCTGACGCGAGCCTGACCTTTGAACGCGATGTCCGGCCGCTGCTCAAGGCGCATTGCTTTCAGTGTCACGGCGAAGAACCCGAATTGGCCGGCGGACTCGACGTGCGGTTGGTCCGGTTGCTTTCCACGGGCGGCGAATCCGGCGCGGCGGTGCTGGCCGGCGATGCCGCGGGGTCGTTGCTATGGCAGCGCGTGAGCAGCGACGAGATGCCGCCCGGACCGAAGAAAATGTCGGCCGAAGAGAAGGCGACGATCGAACGCTGGCTCAGCGGTGGGGCACTGACCGCACGGCCCGAACCGGAGCACCCGGACCAAGCCAGGTTTACCGATGAGGAACTGAGTCACTGGGCGTTTCAAGCGGTGAAGTCGTCCCCGCCGCCAGCAAATCCACTGCTCGACCCGAACGCTTCGCCTTCGCCAACCGCCAGCGGGGCGATCGATGCCTTCATCGCCACGAAATTGGCCGAGGCGGGACTTGCCTTTTCGCCCGCGGCCGATCGGCGAACTCTGATCCGTCGGCTGACATTCGACTTGCACGGCTTGCCACCGACGCCGGAGGAGGTCGATGCGTTTGTGAACGATCCGGCGCCCGAAGCGTATGAGAATTTGGTCGACCGCCTGCTCTCGTCGCCCCAGTACGGTGTCCGCTGGGGACGCCACTGGCTCGACGTGGCAGGTTACGCGGAGAGCGACGGGAACCTGGGCCGCGATCAGCATCGCCCCCACGCCTGGCGCTACCGTGATTACGTCATCGAGTCCTTCAATCAGGACAAGCCGTACGACCGCTTCCTGGTGGAACAATTGGCCGGGGATGAACTGATCGAGGGAACGCCGGACCCGAATAACCTCGAGCACGTCAATCTGCTCGCGGCGACCGGACTGCTGCGGATGGCCCCCGATATCACCGAAACCGATGACACGTTGATGGACCGCAATCAAGCGGTAGCCGACACGCTGCAGGTCGTCAGCACCGTCGCGCTCGGAGTCACCGTGGGCTGCGCCCAATGCCACGACCACCGTTACGATCCGATCACGATCGAGGACTACTATCGCCTCCGCGCGGTCTTCGATCCGGCGCTGCCGATCCACCAATGGAAGAAGCCCGGCCAGCGTCTGGTCGACATGACCGACGACGAGACGCGAGCGGCTACGGCGGTCATCGAGGCCGAGGCGGTGGCCAAGCAAGAAGACATCAACACCCGTCGCCGCGCCCACTGCCAAGCGATCCAGGACCGCGAGATCGAGAATGCCCCCGCGGATGTTCGCGACGCGTTGCGGGCAGCCGTCGCGGCGAAACCCGCCGATCAGTCCGACGAGCAGAAGGCGTTGCTCGACCGCTATCCGAAGGTCCGGACGATCGACTGGATCGTCGGCCAATTGATCGAATACGACATGCCCGCCTACCGCCGCTTCGAGGAAGAAGAAAAGCAGGTCGCGGCGATCCGCAAAACGAAGCCGCTCAGCCGACTGATCATGACCGTGGCCGAGTCCCCCGACCAGCCGCCAGCGAGCCATGTGTTCTTTCGCGGCAGCCCCGAATCGCCCGCCAAAGAAGTCACGCCCGGCGAATTGACCGTCCTGGTCGCGGCGCGGCCTCACGTCAACCTGCCGACCCGCGACGAATCGAAAACACGGACCACCGGGCGACGGTTGGCCTACGCCCGACAACTGACCGACGGCACCCACCCGCTGGTCGGTCGCGTGGCGGTCAATCGCATCTGGATGCATCACTTCGGCCGCGGGTTGGTGGCGACGGCCGCGGATTTCGGCTTGGCTGGCGAGGCTCCTTCCCACCCCGAATTGCTCGATTGGCTGGCCGACGATTTCGTCCGCGGCGGTTGGAGCATGAAGCGATTGCACAAGCAGATCGTCATGGCGGCGGTCTATCAGCAAACCGCTCAGCGTCGCTCGGACGAAGCCGCCGCCGTGGCTTTGGGCATCGACCCGGAGAATCGCCTGCTGAGCCGCATGAACCTCCGGCGGTTGGAGGCCGAGTCGGTCCGCGACGCGATCCTGGCGGTCTCCGGCCAACTGCTCGATCAACTCGGTGGCCCCAGCGTTCCCGTTGCCGAGGATGGCGAAGGGAAAGCGGTCATCGGTACCCGGTTGCTGCGGGACGGATTGTTCGCGGGCGTCGAGGACGCGGGCGATCAGGCCTTCCGACGCAGCGTCTACATCAGCTCGACCCGCGGTTTGCCGCTGAACGTGCTGCAAACCTTTGACCTGCCGGCGATGACCCCGAATTGCAACCGACGCGATTCCTCAACGGTCACGCCTCAGGCGTTGTGGTTCATGAACGACGAGGCGCTCGTGGCCGCCAGCCAACGGATGGCCGAGTCGCTGCGGTCGCAAACCACCGACCCGACCGAGCAGATTCGCTTGGCGTTCCGCCGGGCCTTTTCCGCCGATCCGACGGCCGAGGAGATTGCTCAGTGCAACGATTTCCGCCAGGGCCAAGTCGCCGCCTTCACCTCGGTACCTGCCGCGGATGCCGCTGCCGCCGCCGCGGAATCGCAGGCGCTCGCCAGCATGTGCCAGATGATCCTGTCCTCGAATCGATTTTTGTACGTCCCCTGATTTCGTTCGGCATCCAATCTCACGCCACGGCGATTGCCGTCGGCGTCCTGTCCGCCCCGCCTGCCTACCGACCCGACTCATGGCCAGCCCTAAACCTTCCCTTTGTTCCCGTCGCCACCTGCTGCAGTCGTCGGCTTACGGATTGAGCGCCCTGGGGGCCGCTTGGTTGATGAAGCAGGATGGGTTGCTGGCCGCCGAGGCACCGGAAAAGCCGCCACTGGAGCCATTGACCTTCGATTTGCTGCCCAAGCAGCC
>DITY01000329.1 GCA_002422955.1 Planctomycetaceae bacterium UBA6172 | reverse complement strand
CGCATTAGCCAGCGGATGGAATGATAAGCCTTGTCAACCAGGATCTTGAACGGCCAACCGAGCAGGATCATCCACGGCGGTTTGCGATTGATCGGATCCCAGCGTTCGAAAGCGATGAAGCGGTACCGGGCCACGATCAGCCGCAGGAACGGGCTTTCGATTCGATGAATGCCCCCCAATCGCGAGTTGCCTCGGCGAAGCCATCTTGGGTGCTCGAATTCAACCTGGCGTGGATAACGCTGCGAGAAAAACGTCCCCAGTGTTTCGTATTCGCTAAACCCGCTCTTCTGGCTGAAGTCGATGGTGTTGAGGATCGCAGTCTGCCAAGGCTGCTGGTGCTTTTCTTCGATCGCCCGGATGAACTCTTGCACCCAGAGCCCCGGAACGGGAAAGCACTGCGCGATGAACGAGAAGGGGACGATTTTCTTCATCCCGAGCAGTCTGTCGATCGTCGCAAAGTAGGGTGCATGGTTTTCCCGGCTCGTGAAGAATCGGAGTTGTCCCGTCGGCGTCAGGAAAGTCAGGTTGTGGATCGGGAGGGTGTCCGCATCCCAAATCAAAGCGGTCTGATTCGCCGGCAATTCGGCGAGGACTGCCAGTTTGATCATCTGTTGGAGATACCATCCGAGTCGATGTTGGTTGGACGCGGGGAGACGTTTTCGCAGCTCATCGCGGAAATCTCCGACGTACCGCGATTCGGGGATGACTTGGATGCCCGGGTTTGTGTGGGCGACGAATAGGTCCACCTCGTGATCCGGAACGATGACTCGAAAGCTGCTGGCCTGAATGCGGGCTTGGAGGTGCTGTGACACCACACCCCATGTATCGAGATCGGGCGAGGCGCAAACGGAGAAACGAGATCGACCGGTGTCATGAATGCTTCCTGAGGTTTCCGCGAATGAGCGATCGGCGGAAAAACGGATTCGTCAAGGCCGCCGCTTCCCGTCCACTCGGCCGGCATGAGGGTCGCTGATCGACTCAGCGAATAGTTCCCTTCGTTGCCGCAAGATTCTCCCCTTCATCACGGCCCCCTGCCGCTGACCAGTTCGGTGTCGATGACGGTCCAGGAACTCGGGATGATGTCGGGGTTGGTCACGTTCGGGTCTCGAAACCATCGCGAGGGAGCGCAAACCTGCTTGTGGGGGTTGCGATTCAACCAAGCCCCCCACCAAGAAAAGGTGGAGTTCGAGATCACCTGATGGTCGCAAGCGGCGATCAGTCGCAGGTCCTCGGCGGCCGCCCGACCGTCGTTATGGTTGACGATGCGAACCGGGCAGGGGAGCCGAATGTTTTCGGCGGCCCAGGCCGCGTCGTCTGAGAAAATGAAGGCCACGTGCTCGAGGCCCGTCGTCGATCGGATGCGTTCGACACTATCGGCGTAGTACCGCGGCGGGCACGTGCCATGAAACGCGTTGTACTTGGGGTTTTTGACATAGTCTCCGCGACGCACATGGATCGCGATCGATGGGGTCTCGCGAATCGCGTCGAGAAACGCAGGGTTCAAACCGTTGGGTTCCTGGACCCAGCTGAGATCGTCTCGGATTACGGATGCGTAATCCTGGAAGTACTTTTCCGATTGCCAATAGCCTCGCAAATACGCGTTACCGGCAACGGCTTCGAATCGGCGATCGTAACCGTATCCCGATTCGCGAATTACGTTGCGTGTGTCGGCAAATCGCCACCAGAGCCAGTGGGGTACGACCGCGGGCCGTTGCCGCGGCAAGGTCTGGCGGGTGCCGATCTTCAGCCGGATCGTGAATTGATCGAGTCCGTAATCACGCGCTCGCTTCTTGCGAAAATGCCGAATGTCCAGTTGCAACGGAAGGCCCGTCCGCAAGGACAGCGCGCGGCCCATGGCATATTGGAATAGCTGATTCCCCAGGCCGGCGGTGACACTGACGGTGATCGTTTCGGGTTTCGGGGTCGGTCCGCTCATGGGCTCGGTAGGTCGGCTCAACTCGCGACTCGGAGGCCGCGATCGCTGGCAGGTTGGATGGGATCGCTNNCGATTCATGGGCGTTGCGGCGTGACGTGCCCAATCGCCCGCTGCAATCGCAGCGTTCCGCCCATCGAGGTGTCCGGCGCCGAACCAGGCACCGGCGATGACCCGCGCGGCCGTCCCCGGCAAAGATAGGCAGGTCCAAGGGATCGGAAGCCAATCCCAGAGTAGTTGGGCCACGTCATTTGGGTAAGCGGCAAGACGCTCTCCGAAATGATTTCCCGGCGAAACCGGCCGGCGTGCCGCCGCCAACGGAAACGCGGGCGCTCGAACCCTTGGGCGTTCTCGACCCAACCTTTGCTAAACCTTCGACGCGAAAGCTTCCCGGTATTTCCTAAATGCCTTGCAACGGTTGACTGAATCCTCGGGTCGTTCATGAAAAGCCAGCAGGGCCGGTGGCAGGCAGGTAAACCACCGCAGCTCATCATAGCCCCCTTCCAGCAACCCTCCGTGTCGGGCATCGGGAAACGCAATCCTGAAGCCTCGAATCATCGTGTAAAACGAACTCGGAAGATTGCCGAGCCCGCCGATCGGATCGCCCATCGCCGAGTCGAGTCCGACCGACCACAAAATCAAATCTGGGCTAAAGTCCCGCACCCGGGGGAACACCTCTTCGAGAAATCGTTCCAGAATCGCTTCCGGAGACTGCTCGCCTTCCAATTCGACGGATAGGACATTCGGCGCCACGATCATCGGGTGGGCATCAAGCTCCAACTCTTTATCCGGTCGCGAATAGGGATACTCCTTGGCTCCGCCTCGATACCGATCTTGAACCGCATCATAAAGACCGTCGGTGAAACGCTCGCGACTGTCGTCGTAAGGGGAGCGGTACGAGACATCGATCAACAGCGTATCCGCCTGACTGGCAAGCACATCGGCGGTCCCGTTGCCTCGATGGTGATCGATATCGATCACGACGACTCGATTACGGCGACCGGGATTTAGCTGGACTTGGTGATCCCTCGCGTACAGCGCGGCGAGCGCGATATTCGAAAGGTAACAGAACCCCATGGCGAGGTCCCGCTCCGCGTGATGACCGGGCGGCCACACCAGCCCAAAGGCCGTATCACCACTGGGCGATTGCAGCAGGACATCAATCATGTCGTAGGCGGCGCCTACCGCGAGACGGGCGGCATCCAGGGTGCCGGGAGTGACATCGGCCTCCTTGCCAAAATCCGAGATGAACGGATCTTCACCGGCAAGTGCAAGGGCCTGTGATCGAGCCGTACACGCCGCAAATTCTGCCAGGTATTGTGCATCGTGCCCGATCTCCAGTTCTTTCAAGTCCGGCATCCGACTCGAACTCACCAGGGATATCGGCGCGAGCATTCTCCCCTCGCCATCGACGAGCGGACCTAAAAGCGTCGAACGCGATTCAGGAAGAGTTCGACGCCGCAACATCCTCGCGGCCTGCAGGCATCCGATGGCCTTCCCGGGATAATCATATTGAATGGCAGCATTAAATCTGTCGCGCGTCCCGAGGTGCCGATGACCGAATGCGCTGTTATCCGAATCGAAGCATTGCTCGTTGGTAATGATGGTCAGGGACATAATCGATCGCTTGGGAATGAGTGCATTTCTTCGTTACTGGCCAAGTGGAATCGTCCATCTCCCAGTCGCCCTAGTTCGAACACAACCGTCTCCTCCATGTGAATGAAGGCTTCCGTACCCATCTAAAGATCGGAAGATCAATAAGTGGCGTCATCTTAAACTTTGCGTTTCAAGAAAGGTGGGTTAAGGGACGATAATTCGCGCCAGTAAATGATCGGCCGCTCCTGAGTCCCCTTGGGTTACCGAATCCCCAAAATGGATTGCCGCCCAAAAAGGACATCATGAGTAGCGGGCTCCGCGTCTTCGCCCAACCGGTTACAACCATGCAAACTTTGAGCCCGAATCCGATATCCCCTTGGCTTTCGATCGCGGCGTTCCTCGCTACGGAACCTTACCCTCCGACAGTTTAAACTTTACGCGCTCGCAGTCGCGCGAAATCTTAGTCACGATCTGACATGAATGGATGTTCGCTGTAAGAATTGCGATCCTTTCCATGGCGTGGGCCTCGGCTTCACTCTAGCCGATCCGAGTAGGCGCGGCAACACTCCAGGCCCGCAACCGCATGCGTCAGCGTCGCATTCGAGCCTGGCCTGCCACCCGCTTGCTGCGCTACCGGCATTCGACTGGCATAGTCACCGGAAGCCTCGCCTGCTCAGCGGTCGATCGCATTGAAAATGCTAGCCGCGCGATGCAAGGCCCCGATCCCGGCTCACAGACCAAAGCCTGGGTTGCGGGAATGGTTGTTTCCGCCACTCCGTTTTCACAGTTCCGGCGATACTGCCAACATATGCCTTCGGAGACAATCTGAGCAAGAAGCTGCCATGGGTTGCAGCGACTCGCACTTCGTGACTTCGCGACCGAGCGTGTTCGCCATAACACGGGCGGTCTTGTCGAGATTCACACAGAGGAATGCCATGGGTGGCATACGTATGCTGGATCAAGGAAAAAGATGTCGAATTCAACCATGGTAATCGAGACGGTCTTCACCCAGGGGGTGGCGCATCTCTCCTATTTGGTTGGTGACCGCGCGACCGGAAAGGCCGCCGTCATCGATCCTCGCCGAGACGTCGGCGTGTACATCGAGCTGGCGAGAACGCATAAGCTCTCGATCGCGCATGTCCTGGAAACTCACATCCATGCGGATTTTGTTTCCGGAACACGGGAGCTCTGCGACCGTACCGCATCGGCCAAGGCTGTCCTCTCGGTCGAGGGTGGGGCAAGGTACGGCTTCGACTGCGAAAAGCTAAAGGATGGCGACAAGATTGACCTCGGTCGCGTGATCCTGACCGCCAAGCACACCCCCGGCCACACGCCGGAACACATGTCATTCATCGCCTCCGAAGACAATCGTCCCGAACAACCCTTTGCGGTCTTCAGTGGCGATTGCCTGTTCGCCGACTCGGTGGGGCGACCTGACCTGATCGGCGATGACGCGACCGAGGGGCTGGCGAAACAATTGTATGAATCCTTGTGCGAATTCTTCCTCGAACTCCCCGACGACGTGCTGATCCACGCCGCCCACGGGTCCGGATCCCCGTGCGGCGCGAATATCAGTGACCGACTGGTGTCAACCATCGGGTACGAGCGACGGAATAACCCGGCCCTCCAGTTCAAGGACGAGGCGAAGTTCATCGAGTATGTGCTCTTCAATGCCCCACCGGAGCCGGTCTACTACCCGCGGATGAAGCAGATCAATGCCGACGGGCCAGAAGTGCTAGGCCGACTCCCGTCCTGCACCCCGCTACCGCCGAAAGAGTTCGCGCTGGCGGTCAGCAGTGGCGAGGCCCAACTGGTGGACAATCGCCAAATGCGAGCCTTTGGCGGTGGCCACATCGAAGGCGCGCTCAATATCGGCCCTCGCGCCGAACTGTCCATCTGGGCTGGGTGGGTTCTCGACCCAGAAAAGCCGATCCTCCTCGTCTTATCCAATGAAGCGGATCTGCCAGAGGTCCAGCGACAGCTGATCCGTGTCGGTTTCAGCGAGTTCGCGGGTTATCTGCTGGGCGGTATGGAGCAGTGGGACAACAAGGCAATGCCCGTCTGCAAGCTCAACCAGATGTCGATACAGGATTTGAATTCGGCACCTACTCTGGGCGACTTTCAGATCGTCGATGTGCGATCTCCCGACGAATGGCAGGACGGGCATGTCCCCGGCGCGACTTACATTTTCCTGCCGGAGCTGGAGGAGAAAGCTGACCGCCTCAACAAGAACAAGCCGGTGGCCGTGTATTGCGACAGCGGTTTCCGAGCCAGTCTCGCGGCCAGCATTCTCAAGCGGGATGGGTTCTCGACCGTTCACAACATTCCGGGTAGCTGGAAGGCTTGGAAGGTCGCTGAGTACGTGATCGAGAAGCCGAAAGAACAGAAGAAAGCATCGGACACTGACCGGTGAAGCCATTCCAACCTCAGGCTACCTAATGACACGATACATCATGGTGGGCATCGTACTCGTTCTGGGTACGCCCGGCTTAGCAGTCGCCGCTACGGCGGGGACCGGCCCCCTCGACCACTCCGGACCCGCGTGGTCACCGTACCTCGTCGGTGGGTTGATCGGCCTGTTGTCAATGGCGACCCTCTACTTCTCGGCTAGACCTCTGGGCGCATCGTCGGCCTACGCGGCGCTGGCCGGAATGTTGGGACGCGTTGTCGCTCCGAAGCACACCGAGTCGCTGAAGTACTTTCAAGACAAGCCGCCAGCGGTTAACTGGGGCTTCATGCTGCTTCTGGGAACGGTCGTGGGTGCATTTCTCGCCGCCTGGCAGGGAGGCGAATTGACCAACCAGTGGTTGCCGCCCTTGTGGGCATCGCGATTTGGCGAAGCTAGCCTCCCGATGCGACTCGCGGCAGCGCTGATCGGCGGAATACTCATGGCGTTCGGGGCACGACTTGCCGGTGGCTGCACAAGCGGTCATGGGATCAGCGGAACGATGCAACTCTCGGTCGGATCATGGATCGCTGTGAGTTGTTTTTTCATCGGTGGCATCGCGACCGCGATGTTGATGTTTCGGGTCTAGAGGAATTCGTACTGGGGAAATCCAACTATGAACCTAACCACGCACACATCGGAACCTTCCGCTTCGCCGTTAGCGGGCGACCTAGTTCCTGATCAGCAACAACTCGTGAAAGAGAAGCCGCATTCCGATCAGTTGCTGGCGGGTGCGATATTCGGCGTCATCTTCGGGTTTTTGCTGCAAAAGGGAGGAGTCGCGAAGTATCACATCTTGATCGGCTCCTTGTTGCTGGAAGACTTCACCGTCATGAAAGTGATGCTGACCGCGATCATCGTCGGCGGCATCGGAGTTTTTAGTTTCCATGCCTTGGGCTTGGTGAAGTTGGATATCAAACCCACCCGCTATGCCGCCAACATCATCGGCGGACTGGTGTTCGGGGTCGGTTTTGGATTGCTCGGCTATTGCCCCGGCACCGGAGCGGCAGCGTTGGGCCAAGGGAATTGGGACGTGCTGGCCGGAATCGTGGGCCTGCTCCTGGGTTCGTACCTCTTTGCGGAACTGTCGAGTGCGCTAGGCAAGACGATTAACAAGTGGGGCGAACGAGGAGAACTTTTCCTAAACGAGCTGTTTGGAATGCGACGCCCAGCGTTCCTACTGATATGGATACCCCTACTGGTCATCGTGGTCTTGGCAATCGATCGGATCGCCGTGCGGTAGTTTCTGAAGCCACATCAAATCAATCATGTTCAACACAAGATTAGCGAGCGTCTCAGTTATATAACCATGCGATTGCGATGATTGAGTTGTCTCGGCGGGCCTTGCAAATCGAGGTTGACTGTTCGCGGGCAAGGTTCAAATGAGGACACAGGAAGTGTCTCGAATAGACATGTCGAGCAAAGCTCGGGTGTTGGGCACTTAGCATCGCGCGGGAAATAATTGCCGGCTTTCCAGCACCATCGCCCTGAACTCTCCCCGCTGGGAAGAGAGCGATACCGACAGTTGTTTCCCGCACGATGCTTACCCTTGCCCCCTCCGCGTTAACAAGACTGAGGCACTTGCCACCATTTTGGTGACTGGAAACAGCGAATAAATCCGCGGTAAACGACGAGTTATCACACCCTCGTGCACGGAATGCGGTAATGCGCAAGAATGCCGCGCAGGCGAGCGAGGGGGGGCCGCGAGGTGCAATGCGTCGAGCACCTGCTCACCGATCTCAAACGTCAAGCGTCGTGATCCCGATGGCCCCATCATAGCCCAGGAAATGAGGACGACCTGCGCTTGGAAACGCCGCCGCGTTTCGCCCTTGATATTAGATTCCCTTGTTAACGACGATTCCAAAATTGTCATGACGCGGGGTCTTCGGGTTCGGTCCGCCGAGGTCCTTCGAATTGACGCCGACACTGTACAGTTTGAATCCTCCATCATGCTTTTGATACCGTATAGGCTGAGAACTGAAAATGTCTATCGGTACGATTCGCAACAGCTTGGGCGTCAATTCGTCCAAGCTATCCGGCAGTCCGCCCGAACGCTGACGAAATGCCTCCACCAATAATGCCGTCAGCGCGACCTGCCGCGACATCTGGATTTTAGCGACCGCGTTAACCGAACCATTCGTTGACTGGAAGAGAAAGCTTAGCAATAACAAATTGATCGCCTTGCCTCGGTCGCTGTCCGTGGCTTGACCCGATTTTATGCGTTGATGTAGCGGACTACCCTCTTTCGTGCTGAGCTCCTCCGTGAATCCAGTTTGGTGGAGATTTAACTGGCGTCGCCGTTCAGCAAAAGTATCCGCGCGCATCGCTTGGGTGATTTCCGTAAGTGATTGGCGTAAGTCGCGTGCCACCCGATCCCAGTCTCGGATTCCCAGGTTTTTCATCCAACCATAGTGATTGGGATCGTCGGGGATCGTGATCAACCCGTTCGTTGTACGTAGGTAGTAGACCAGTTCGCTGAGCC
This sequence comes from Planctomycetaceae bacterium UBA6172, assembly GCA_002422955.1. GTDB lineage: Bacteria > Planctomycetota > Planctomycetia > Pirellulales > Pirellulaceae > UBA6163. Next base: position 1,057 of record DITY01000329.1, on the reverse strand, counting down.
GTCCTCTGGCCACGCCATCCAAACATTCGATGCTGACGATCATGTCGCGCATGGTCAAAGCGCCCAAGTCCGGATCGAAAGTCGGTAACTTCTGCATCGCCTGGTAAAGCGCCGAGTAGTCTGCCGGGCGTAACGCATTCGAATTGAGCAGAGCCTGGACCACCTCCCGCGCGTGGTCGTCGATCCAGGCAGCGAGCAGAATATCCAAATTGAAGTCGCCGGTGGATAGCAGCCCAACCAGTCCATGGATCCGCACCAGGTCACGCAGCCCCTTGTCGGGTTGGCCCTCACCGTAATGCATCAACGAACGGGCCGCGAGCGCTGCCGCCATTTCGCGAATGACCGTCAAGACATCGAGAGACGCGTAGTAAATTCCACTTAACCGCTCGCCCGATGGGAGCGTCGTGTGCGCGTCGATCAAGGGGTAAAACCATCCGCCGCGGGCGACCGCGTCGTCGATCTTGTCTAACGCCTTTTCGTTGTTCGCCAACCAGTTGGATAGCTCCGTGTTTTGCTGGCTCGTCCAGACCGCGTTGGCCGCCTGGTGCAATGTCGTGAGCATCGCTTCATCGGGCCGATGGAAACGCGTCGAAGCCGTGCCGGGATCAATCAGGCCGAGTTCACCACGCAGAGCGGCATAAGATCCCGGATCGTAAAAGTCGTCGGCGCTCAAGGTTTCCAGCAGCGGGACGATGCCATTACGTTGCGGCGGTGTCCGCCGCTTGCCGAACTGATTGACAGCGTGAACGAAGTCCAAACCGCCATCCGGAAGCAGCGGTTGAGTCCAGATCGTGGTCTTTTCGCCAGGCGTGATAGGCTGTTGAGCAACCACTGACGCGATGTTTCGATCGGACCCGACGCCGCCTGCCGCGATCGCCACCAAAAACAACCGGAGTGCCACGACTCGAAACATCACCAACGCCTCTCTCTAAAGTTGATCTGGCGTTTCCCATAGCGGGAAAATCAACGTTGCCACAAGCAGGTCAAAAACCCAGTCAAAATCGAACCGCGATCGCGGGGCCGCAAACCGCCCGTTTTTTCCGGTTGCCACAAACGA
>DITY01000130.1:4295-4672 GCA_002422955.1 Planctomycetaceae bacterium UBA6172 | reverse complement strand
GCAACCCGCGCCGGCAAGATCATCTCCACCTCGCCACGGAACCGCGGCAGCGTATGGACGAAATCAAAGATTCTGGAAAAGTCGGCTTTCAAGTGCCGTTCGTTCGCCGTGCCCAGGGTGTCGCGAGAATCGCCATGAAAGTAGTTGAACAAATGGCGGAACGCACCGTTGAAGCGGGCGATCGACACGGGATTGTCGGGCGCGGTTGCCGCCGCCGACGGCTCTTTGGGCTCCGAATACACAAGCGGATTGGCATTCTGCAGCGGTAACGAAAACTCCTGGAACAAACGTCCCTGCGAACAGACCGGCACCATCATCAACTCGAAATGGCTCGCAAAGGGACGATTCAGCCAGGGGTGCTGGGCATATGGGACCTG
>DITY01000130.1:0-4260 GCA_002422955.1 Planctomycetaceae bacterium UBA6172 | reverse complement strand
GTCCCCGCGGTGGTGTTCAGCGGCGCCGTCTCCGGCTCACTGGTCTCATAGGAGAACAACGCGTCGCGACGCACGCTATTCCCTTGGGCATCGACCAATTGACCGTTGCGTTGCCGACTGCGACGGATGTAGTCGCTATTGCGATTGTTGACCTTGTTCTCCCGCTCTTCACCGCTGAAAACGGTCAGATCGATCGGCATGCTGTCGACCGTTCGATAGGGATTGGTTACCTCATGGTATGGCAGAGTGGGGTCGGCCAAGCGCTGCAGGTATGCCGTACAGTAACGGGGAATGCTGCCCAAGAACGGTTCACCCGGGGCGGTCGCGTCGGGCGGAATCCGGCCCCGCGACGGGTCGAGCGGGGTATCCCGCGCGGTCTTATTCGTCCCGGACAAATCGACGTAGGCGTCTTCCAATGGGTAATCCGCATCGTTGCCGGCATACCGTAGGGCCGGCAAAGGATAGTAACTCGGACTCGGCTGGTTCGGCATCGGCTCGGAAATGTTCAGGCCGACGACGTTCTCGTCAAAGACGCGGCTCCAGTTCGCCCCCTCGGGCGTGAAGGTCGCGATCACCAGCGGCTTCGCCGGGGCGAACGGGTTGGGCGTATCGAGACCCAACGGCGGGGTCAGGCGATTGTGGTCCGGATCGGTATGTAACAAACCTTCGTCCGGGTCGTCGACTTCGAAGTGCTGGTCCGAAGGTTCAGTCGGGACCGCCCCGGACGCGAAGGCCTGGGATCCGAACGCCGTTTCCACCCGCGGCGCCAACACCAAAAATTGACCGGGCCGTACCCGGGCATGGCTGTTGGCCGCGAAGGCGTCGGGGGCGAAGAAGACCTGGTCGTCGTTCATATCGGTGATTTGCCTGGTGATGTCATCCACCTCAGCCAGGTCTTCGAAATGCCGGAACCAAATGAAGCGATCCAAGGTGATCGGGTTGCCCGCCACCAACTCGTCCGGGTTGCCCGGCTCGAAGGAGGCCGTATCGGGCCTGTCAGTCCGCAACACCCAAGGATCCTCCTGCGGATTGCTCAGCGGTGGCACGCTGGGGTCCGCCACGCCAGCGAGCAACGCCGGATCGGGGTGTGGCGCGCTCATCGCGATCCGCCACACGGGAACACCGCCGGGGGCAACGATCGACAGGTCGAGCGCCAAGTCCGAAGCGTCACTCGGACTCGATTCGTCGGCGAACCGATACAGCTCGCGTGGGAAGGCGGCCTTGGAACGCTGGTCATTGCTGGTGTTGGTCTGCTCGATCGGCGAACGCGGGCAGTAGAGTTCGAGGAACAACGACCCCTGCGGGATTCGCACCTGATCGGTGGTCGGATCGGGATTGTCCACATCTTGCTTGTCCGTGCCTGGACCGCCATCGCGGTCGGTATCGCGAACCCGCACGTCGTGCAACGCCAACGATTCGGAAAACAGGAGTTCCGGCTGTTCCACACCCCACACGACATGGGTCGGCGGTGCGGGCTCCATGGGCGGACTCCAACCATCGAACGGGTTTTCATCGAACACGAACCGGGTCATGATCGCATCGGAGTCGCGGTAGTCGACGACGTTAACGGCCCACTGGGCAACTCGCCGGGCGACGTACAACTGGCGATCCGCTGGCGGGATGGGAGTCGCCGAATCGAAGCCGGGGAATTCCGCGGCGTTCGGGGAATCGCCCAGCAAGGCCAGCATCAACACGTACAGATGTCGCGCCAACAATTCTCGCCCGTTCATTCCGGTCCCAAATCCGTAGTCGGGATCGACACCTTGATACTCCGCGGGGACCGTCTGGCCGGTCGCCGGATCGACACGGAACGCCTGGGTTTCGGCGATCACTTCGCCCGGCTCGTCGATCACCCGATTACCGTTATCATCCACCCCATTGCCGAACGGACGATTGACATCCAATTTGCGACCCATTCGAAACTCGGGGGCCACGATCTGCTTGACGGTGGCATCGTTGAAGACACCCAACCCGGCCCGCAACCTGGCGATCGCGCGGATGAATGAGGGCTGATTCTGCGAGTTCAGATTGGGCAAGGACAACGAATCGTCGGACTTGCTGAGCGTCGTGAGCACCCTGGCGAAATCGGGGTCGACATCGATCAACCCACGCAAGCGACCTTGCAGCCGATCGGGCAGCAGCTCGACATCGAACGAATTGGAGCGGAGCAACGGCTCCAATTCCTGGAACGTGAAGGGGCGATCGCCCGCCAACCGTCCCGACGGATCGGATTCGTAGGGAGTTTCCAATGCCTCGTTCGCGGCGCCACCCATGGCTGGCAAGCCGCTGTTCGCCATCAGCAGATGCCCACCACGACCGAGACCGACGGCGGCGCGGCCATACGGATCGAGCGAATGGCCATAGCCGACCACGGCCCCATGCAACGGTGGTCGCCAACCCGCGCGGACCATATCCAGGCCATCCCGCCCCGGCATGCCCAGGGAAGGTGGAGTCTGATCGGTGCGCGCGCCGTACTGATGCCTGGCCGCCTCGAGCCCGGTAACCGCCAGGCTGTTGTTGACCGGCGGGATCACGATTTCGGCCGGACCATAGCCGAGGCCGCGAAACAGCTGGTGCGTCGCCGGGCCGACGTTATTAAAGGTCCCCAACGCGGTGGGTGCCGCCCAGAGCGCCCGGCCGGTGGTCCCGCCTACGGTCGGATTATCACTCAATTCGAAATTGCCATGCGCGTTGACGTTCAGACGGGCGCTGAGGTCTTCGATCATCGGCGCGACCAGCGGCTTGAGCAACTTCCCTTCGCGGGACGTGATCACGGGCAAACCCAGGTCGATCCACACGCTATCGGGCACCCCATCCCCATCGTTATCGACGTCCCAGGGGTTGGGATCGGTAGGCGTCCCGATCAAGGCCTTGGCGAGTTGGTCGAGGCGAAAGGTATTGGCAGCCGTATCGTTGGTCAGCACGATCGGCGACCGCAACGCATAGTTCGGGTTGCCGCCTGTAAAACCGGAATTGACGTCGCGGTTCGGATGCACACCACCCGGCAGGAAGGGTAAGGGACGGAACGTGGCACGCGACAAGCTGACCAGCGGCTGCATGCGGACCCGCGGGTCGTTGTTAGCCAACGCCGTCGCGATCTGGGGCTGATTCAGGATGTAGTTGATGACCGCGGGTCGGTGGAACGACGGGATGATCTTGCCGTCCTGGTCCCGGTAACTCAGAAACCAATTGCCGAAATCGGCCGCATCGTACGCTTCGTCGAAATCGCCTTGCGGCAGGGGCAACCGGGTGCTCTGGTTGACATGTACCTTGGTCATCACCGACGGGAAGGTGCGCAAGTGGTTGGGCTGGAGCGCCATCGGGAGGAGCACCGGATTGGTCACATCCGCATGGCTGACCGGATCGACCCGCAGCGAGGAATAATAGCTGTCCAATTGATGCGTCGAACGGAGGTCGACATTGAACGTCGGTGGACCACCCTGCGGAGGCAGTGTCGGCGTGGGCGGCGTCGTCACAGGAGGCGTAATCGCTATCGCGGCACTAAAGAAACCGAGCCCCGGTGAGTTCCGCGGCACACCGTTCATTCGCACCCGCGCACCGATCGGAAACAGGGCTTCGACCTGAGCTTGAGACAACGTGCCCGAGGTGCGGAGGTCCGCGGGCAATTCGATGAAGAGAGTATGATTCCCGGCATTGGTATTGATCCGCGAACGCAACACTCGCAACGATCTGCCGGCCAGACTGGTGTTGCCGTTTTCGAACGTGATCACCCGATCCGTATACAGGTCGTCATAACCACCCACCATGGCAGCTGGGTTTGGGATCGCACGGACGACGAACGCCGCGACGTCCTGACCCAGAAAAACCTGCACGCCGGTCGGCGTGACGATCTCCAAATCGAACGCGTCAAAACGACCGTAATAATCGCTGAGTAAATCCTCGCCATAAAACGGATCGGTCGGATCGTCCGTCCCGCGAATCAACGTCATCAACGCGTCGTCCATCAACGCGCGGACGTCGGGCATCCGATTGTTGCGACTGGCGATGACGAACGAGGCCTGCCGAGACTGGTTCGCGAACACCAAGTAGGTCGCTACCAGGATGCTGAAGAAGGTCAGCATCCCGAGGACGACCAACAGGATCATTCCGGATCGGCGTTTGGCTCGTGGGGTAACCATAAAACGTGACTGATGAGAAAAGGCAGGCCGACCCGCAAGCGATCGGCGAAACGGAACACCGCCAAAGCGATGGAAAGCAGCACTACAAATCACGCAACCGGACCACATGTTCGGTAACGGA
>DITY01000294.1 GCA_002422955.1 Planctomycetaceae bacterium UBA6172 | reverse complement strand
GCCAGGGTGACGGCGGCGGGCAATTCCTCGGCGGCGCCGTCGGCGCGGGTCAGCAGGTTGCGGCCGGCCGCGCCCGGTTCGCCGCCCGCCACGCCCCACGGTCGCTGCGAGCCGCGACGGTTGGTGATCAGCGACAGGGTCAGCGGCCGCAGGAACTCGATCTCCCGGACCAGCCCGTCGCCGCCGCGCCATCGTCCCACGCCACCACTGGACTTACGAATCGCGAATTGCCAAAGGCGAACCGGATATCGCGATTCGTAGATTTCTGGATCGGTGATCCGCGTGTTGGTCATGTGGCAATGCACGCCGCTGGCCCCGGCCGCGTCCAGGGTCGCCCCCGAGCCGCCGCCGATCGTCTCGTAATAGCCGAACGTGGCGTCGCCGATCAGCACGTTGTTCATCGTCCCCTGGCTGGCGGCCGCGACGCCGAGCGCGCCCAGCAGCACGTCGACCAACCGCATGCTGGTCTCGACATTCCCCGCGACCACCGCCGGGCTGGTGGCCGGCGTCTCGCCCCGCGGCGGGTTGAGCAAGCCGACGGGAAGCACGAAGTCGATCCGCGATGTGATCCCCCCGTTCATCGGCAACGTCCCGCCGATCAGGCAGCGGATGGTGTACAGCGTCGCGGCGGTCGAGATCGCTGGTGGGGCGTTGAAGCATCGCGGGTGAACGCCGGCGGTGCCGGTAAAATCGATCGTCAGCCGGCCCGCCCGCGGCGTCAAACGGACCGCGATCCGCGTACCGTCGTCGAGCTGATCGACGAAGCCGCGCGGCTCGGTTCCCAGCGTGGCGATCCAGTTGCCGACGGCGTCGCTGGCCTGCTGCAGCATCCGCGTGGCGCAGAGATCGACCAAGTCCCGGCCCAACCGCTGGACCAGCTCGATCACCCGCCTGGCTCCCGCCACACCGGCCGCGCGTTGGGCCGCGATGTCGGCCAGATTGAGCTCGGGCGAACGCGACGGATACTCGCCGCCGGTCAACAACGCCCACAGCTCGGCCTCGTAATCCTGCCCCGCGCGATGCAGCGCGAACGAGCTGATCAGGACCCCTTCTTCGCCCAAGTTCGTCGCGTCGGGAGGCATTGAGCCGGGGGTTTTGCCACCGATCTCGGCATGATGCGCGCGGCTGGCGACAAAGAAATCGGGCCGGCCGCCAGCAGCCGCCACGGCCGTCGTATCGCAAAAAACTGGCGTGACCAGCGTGACATCGGGGAGGTGCGAGCCGCCGGCATAGGGGTCGTTGGACAGGTAGACATCCCCTGGCGACATTTGGGGGTAGGCCTGCAGCAAATGCCGCACGGTGTGCCCCATCGCGCCGAGGTGGACCGGGACGTGCGGGGCGTTGGCGAGCAGCGTACCCTGCGCGTCGAACACCGCGCAGCTGTAATCGAGCCGTTCCTTGACGTTGACGCTAACCGCCGTTCGCCGCAACAACTCGCCCATCTCGTCGGCGATCCCTTGAAACCGCCTGGCGACGACTTCGACCATCACCGGGTCGGCCACGGCGACGGGAACGGTCTCCGCGGGCCAACCTGACTGAATTGACGAACGGGTCAATTCGAAACTGTTTCCAGGCAACTTCGTCGCCACCCAACCGCGGTCGACGACGAGCGTGCTGTTGTCGTCGATGACGATGCAGGGCCCATCCAACCGCGTCCCACTGGCGATCGACGACCGCTCGTGAACCGGCAACGCGGGGCCGTCCGCCTCACGCCCGACGCTTCCCGCCACCGACTCGCCCCCCGGCCGCTCGCTCGCGTTCCGCTCGCCAGCCGGAGGAGCGACGCTGGCCGCATCGCGGACCGCGGCTGGCGGATCGAGTTCGGCGACCGACGGCAACACGGCTTCGCAGCGGACGACGGCGACTTCGACCGCGCGCTGCCGCTGGTCATAGCCGAACGCGTCCTGATGCGCCTGGTGGAAACGCTCGGGCAAGGTGTCTTGCGGCTCGATCGGTAGCGACAGCGCTGCCTCGACCCCTTGGTAGCGCAGGTCCGCTTCGAACCGAATTCGAACCGCGGCGGGCAACTCGGGCGCTGAGTCGTTGGCCGAGCCAGCATCCGCGATGGCGGGGCCGTGCAGTTCCTCTCGCAGTTCCCGACAGACTTCGCGGCGCAGTGTTTCACAGGTCTGCTGCCAGAAACCTGCATCCAGTTCATCCCAGCGGCGATAGACTCCGACGCCGCGGACGCGACCGATATCGGCCAGCCCCATCCCCAGCGCGCTCAGCAGGCTGGCGTCGCGATGATCGATCAGCCGCGCCATGCCGATTTCATCCGCGATCCCGCAGAGATGCCCGCCGGCCGCGCCGCCGAAGCCGACCAGCGTCATGCCACGCGGGTCCGACCCCTGGGCGGTGCTGACCGTCCGCACCGCTTCGGCCATGTGCGTCACGGCGATCTTTAAAAATCCCTCGGCGGCTTGAGCTAGCGTCGCGAAGGCGTCCGCCCCCAACTTGGCGTTGACCTCGGCCAATCGTCTCTCGGCTGCCGCCAGGTCGAGCGGGAACGGGAAGTGGTCGCTCGGCAGGCGTCCCAAGAACACGTTCAGGTCGGTCACCGTCAGCGGTCCTCCCTTGCCGTAGCAGGCGGGACCTGGGTCGGCGCCAGCGCTTTGCGGGCCAACCATCATCCGACCGTCGACGTAATCGCAAATCGATCCGCCCCCCGCCGCGACGGTGTGGATCGCGATCATTGGCGTCAGCACACGGACGCCCGCCTTGCGTGATTCGTACTGCCGCGCGACCTGCCCCTCGAAGCGGCTGACATCGGTACTGGTCCCCCCCATGTCCAAACCGATCGCCGCCGGGGCCTGATACGCCGCGGCGATTTTGCCGAGCGAAACCACGCCCCCCGCGGGGCCGGAGAGAATGCTGTCGCAGCCTCGGAACGATTCGGCGGCGACCAAATTCCCCGCGCTGGTCATCAGCCGCAGCCGCGCCGCCGGATGACTGCCGCTTCCGGCATTTTGGTCGCGGAAATGCCCCAACTGCTCGCGAATTCGCCGAATGTACGACTGCAGGATCGGATTCAGATAGGCGTCCAAGACGGTCGTTTCGGCGCGGGCCACCAACTTGATCAGCGGCGCGATCCGACTGGAGACGCTGATGTGTTCGAAACCGAGCCCTTCCGCCAACCGAGCGATCTGTCGTTCGTGGGCATCGTTGATATGGCTGTGCAGCAAACAGATCGCCAGCGAGGTCACCCCTTGTGCCTGCAATTGGCGCAGCGACTCGGTGACAGCGGCTTCATCCAACTCCCGCAGCACCGCGCCGTGGCTGTCCATCCGCTGGTCGACCTCGATCACCTGTCGGGTCAGCGGTTCGGGTTTGTGGATCGCGAGCGCGAACAGGTCGGGACGGGTCTGTTCGCCGATCTCCAACAGGTCGCCAAAGCCGCGTGTCGTGACGAGCGCGACCCGGGCGCCGCGGCGGGTCAGCAGCGCGTTGGTGCCGCGGGTCGTCCCCAGTCGCAGGTCGACCGGCGGCAGCGGTTCACCGAGCGGACAGCTGAGCATCCGGCGAATGGCCAACACCGGCGATTCCAAGCCGCCATCCAAATCGAGCACGCCTCCGACCAGCGACTCGGGAAGCGGCTGGTCGAGCACCAACGTGTGGCTGGCCCGCGTGAAGCCGAGCACCCGGAACGGTCGCGATTCAGAACTCGTTGTGGACGCTTCCGGCGGCGGGTCAGCCGGTGTCACGCCGAGCACTTCGACCTCGGCGCCGACCCAAAAATCGTCGACATCGTCCAGCGTCGGATCGACCGTCACCCGAGGGCCCGCGACGCCGACGATCGCGACCCGAACTCGACCGCTGCTGAGCACCTTGAGCGACCGTCGCACGTTCCCTTCCACCAAAAAACAATCGGTGAAGGTGCCCCCCACATCTGCCCAGGCCTCAATCGCTCGCGTCATCGGGACAATCCGACTCCTCGGGTTTCCGTCCAGGCGAAACCGCTTCGCCGATTCTTGTGACAGCTTAACCGATCCGCGGCCAGACGAACGGTGCCCGTCCGCTGACAGCCCGTCTCCGCGTTGGCGCCTGACCGCTGGGCGTTTGGTCGCGGCGACAGTACCCAGACCGCCACCCCATCGGCCGGCCCCATCCAGCGAACTCGGCCGGCTCGGACGCTGCTCAATTTTTTTTTGCACTTCTCGGATATTGAACTACTTTTTTTGCCGCGGCCACTTGTTCCCAGCTTTGAAGGTCAGCATGATCTTGGCGATTCTCCGGTGCTGGGAGCGTGGAACACGTTGCACCGTTAGGATTCCCACTCAACAACCCCTCAATGGAACGCTCGATGTCTCTAGGAAAACGTTGCATCGCCGAAACGATCGGTACTTTTTGGTTGGTTTTTGGCGGCTGTGGCGCCGCGGTGTTGGCTGCCGGCTTGCCTGCCGTCGGCATCGGTTACCTGGGCGTGTCGTTCGCGTTCGGTTTGACGGTGTTGACCATGGCCTACGCCATCGGCCATATCTCGGG
>DITY01000078.1 GCA_002422955.1 Planctomycetaceae bacterium UBA6172 | reverse complement strand
ACGGGATCAACACGGTCGTGGCCGGCTTCGGGGCCGACGTGCTGACGATGGGCGGCGGGACGAACTTCGTGTTGGGCGACGAAGGACGCTTGGAAGTCCTGACCAATGTCCAAGGCGTGGCGACCGGGAATACCGAAATCGAGACGCTCAACGGCGGCGTCGGCGGGAGCGACCAGATCGACATCGGCGCGGGTTACAACGTCGTCATCGGCGGGGCGGCGGGCGATACGATCGAAGTCGACGGCGAAGCCGCTGGGGCTCGCGCGGTGGTGCTGGGTGACAACGGCCGGATCCTGCTGACCAATGCCGGAACGCTGTTGGAACTGGAGAGCACCGACTTCGCGCAAGGGGCCGCTGACACGATCACGCTCACCAGCGGCACCAACGCGGTGATCGGTGGTGCCGGGGCGGACCTGATCACCTCGGGTGGTGGTCGCAACACGGTGCTGGGGGATGATGGACGGGCCTTCTTCTTCGCCAATGGCGATTTGCGACTGATCGAATCGATCAACTTGGGCTTCGGGGCCGACGACCGGATCACGTTGCAGGACGGGATCAACACGGTCGTGGCCGGCTTCGGGGCCGACGTGCTGACGATGGGCGGCGGGACGAACTTCGTGTTGGGCGATGAAGGGCGACTGGAAGTCCTGACCGATGGGCAGGGACTGGCGACCGGGAATACCGAAATCGAGACGCTCAACGGCGGCGTCGGCGGGAGCGACCAGATCGACATCGGCGCGGGGTACAACGTCGTCATCGGCGGGGCGGCGGGCGACACGATCGAGGTCGATGGCGAAGCCGACGGGGCCCGCGCGGTGGTGCTGGGTGACAACGGCCGGATCCTGCTGACCAATGCCGGGACGCTGTTGGAACTGGAGAGCACCGACTTCGCGCAAGGGGCCGCTGACACGATCACGCTCACCAGCGGCACCAACGCGGTGATCGGTGGTGCCGGCGCGGACCTGATCACGGCGGGTGGTGGTCGCAACACGGTGCTGGGGGATGATGGCCGGGCCTTCTTCTTCGCCAACGGCGATTTGCGACTGATCGAATCGATCAACTTGGGCGTCGGGGCGGACGATCGGATNNTCGGCGCCGACGTGCTGACGATGGGCGGCGGGACGAACTTCGTGTTGGGCGACGAAGGGCGACTGGAAGTCCTGACCGATGGGCAGGGACTGGCGACCGGGAATACCGAAATCGAGACGCTCAACGGCGGCGTCGGCGGGGACGATCGGATCGTCGGTAGCGGTGGGTTCAATGTGGTCTTGGGCGGGGCGGGTTCCGACGACATTTCCGCGTCATTGGGGAGTACTGCCCAATTCATCGCTTTTGGAGACAACGGGCGGATTTTGCTCGATGCGGAGCAGCGGCCGCTTGAGATCGTGACCCTGGAGCCCGCGCAGGGAGCGAGCGACCGCATCGTCACGAACTCACAGAATGATATTTTGGTTGGGGGAGCCGGGAGCGATTACCTCGAGACCTCCTCGGGAAGAAACATCCTGATCGGCGATACCGCCCGTTTGGAGTGGCAAGTTGTTGGTGGCGTGTGGTCGATGACCCTGGTCTCCGCGGTTTCGGAAGACCCGAACGAGGGCGGCGATGACGAGATCTTTGGCGGTTCGGGCGATGACTTGATTTACGGTGGCACAGGCAGTGACTTGATCGTCGGCGGAGACGGTGACGATGTGCTGCTCAATTACCAGGGAACGTTGCGGCTGCCGTTGCCCATCGTGGGGACGTTCGCCGGTTGGGGTGATCAGCAGCAGCGCCGGTTGCTCGGCATGCCCCTTTCGGTTTTCGGTACGGATCAGTTTTTCCCACTGAATTTGGCTGGGGATATCTCGATCGGAGACAACACGCTTTACGGCGGCGCTGGTGATGATCTCTACATCATCACCCCCGGTGGGGATGATCTGCTGGATGAGACGACCGGCTACGATACCGTCAGCTTCGGCTTGGCCAGCCAAGGCGTCGTTTTCGACCCGGATATCCTGGGTGAAAAGCAAGCGGTTTACTCGCCATGGTCGGGCGAGGGGCCGACGGTTGAGTTGATTCGTACCAATCCGCTGCCCGCGCTGAGCGAGTTTGAAAACGTGATCGGCAGTCAGCACAAGGATGTGATCTTCATCGACACGCATGTCCGACCGCGAACGGTCAAGGGTGGGGCCCAGATCGGCTCGGACGCTGCGGGTGACGAGCTAAGGGTGCGAACCTACGGGAATGGCGTTTTCGATACCGGCTTGGTCCTGACCGTCGAGGGCTTGGGAGACCTTTATCACTACGAGTTCGAGACGCTGGAATGGACGGACTCGCCACCCATCTTGTTGGACAACGGCGATCCGGAATGGCACCAGTCGGGTGGCGGGCGGCGCATCCTCTCGCCCCGTGGCTACGCCGGCGATGCTTTTGAGGGCACTGATGGCTTGAAGAGTTCCGCCGGGTGGTCCATCAGTCGGCTCAGCCCTGGCCCCTATCAGGTCTCATTGTCTTGGCCGACGCCGAATCAGCTGTTGAGCAGCATCGGGAACATCCAGGTGGTGGATGGGCTCAACAAGCCGCTGCACCATCAGTCGATCGATCAGAAGACGGCCTCGCCCTCGTTCGCCTCCTCGGGCGTGAATTGGTACGACCTGTCCGAACCGGTGTCGGTCTCTGACGACCGGCACCTGACCATCGATTACCTCGCCACCGGAGAGAGCTTTAAGTTCTTCACCGCCGATGCGGTCAGCATTGAACGGGTCCGAGATAATGCCTCGCAAATTCGTGTGATTGACCTGCAAAGCAACGCCCGCGTTTTGTCTGGTAAAGGGTTGGTCGATTTCGGGACGAGCGATTTTGGGACGCCGGAGACTCGGCGATTCCTGATTCAGAACATCGGTTCCGCGCCGCTCAAACTGAACGTGGTCGACACGCCTTCGGGCATGCGATTGCGGCAGTCCGACGGCTTGGTGTTGGACGCGTTGATGACGCCTTCGCTTCCGAACGGGTTTGCCTCGGCAAGCCTTTCGAGCGACGAGGTCCCGGTGGGCGGTTCGACGGTGCTCACGCTCACCATCGACGGGTTAGCCCCGGGGACTCATTTTGGCGACTTCCAGCTCGAGACGAACGACGTGAGCGATCCGATCTTCCGGATCCCCGTGAGGGGGCGGGTCGGTTCCGAGGAGCAGATCCCCCGTTTGCTCGATGAGACCGATCCCGAGTTTTCCGTGATCAGCGGTAGCGTCCAAACGATTGAGGTCGTCGGAGCTTACCAGGGACGTCAAATTCGCGGTTCGTTTATCGAGAACCAGGAGGTTCAGTGGCGCGTCACGGATTTGCTTCCGGGGACGTACCGCATCTCGGCCACTTGGGCTCCACAATTCCTCGCGGAGGTTTCGTCCCGGTTCGACGTGTCGAGCGGCCTCGAGTCACTGGGCTCGGTAACGGTCAGCCAGTCTCTATCCTTAACCGGTTCGGCTGGACATTTTGTCTACAAAGGGCAGGTCTGGATCGATTTGGCCTCGGCGGTGCAGGTCACGAATGGCGAGTTGACGGTTCGCTTGCAGGGGATCGCGATTCAGGCGGATGCGATTCGCATTCAAAAGATCGATCCGATTTTTGATCCGGCGGCGCGCATCAGCCTGCGGGACGCGGATTCGGGTACGGAGATTTCCGCGGCCGACGGGGTGCTGGATTTTGGCAAACTGCCGCTCGGCGGCCGGGCGGTTCGTAACCTGACGATCACCAACCTCGGGGATGCCGAGTTGGTCTTGCCGGCCATTGACGATGTGGCGATCGATCCGGGGTTCACGATCGAATCCCCGTTCGGCAAGCTGTCGTTGCTGCCCGGTGAATCGACCACCCTGGTCCTGGGCTATGAGGCGCGGACCCTGGGAACGACACAGGTGGCTCTCCGTTTTCCGACCAATGATCCGGAACAGCAGTTCGTTCGCGTCCGTTTGCTGGCGACTGCGGAGGGCGATCGGCCGTTGAAGGCGAACGATCCCGCCTCCTTCCAGACGAACGGTTTCACCTCCCGATCGTCAGCCACCGGTCGGCAGATCTATTCCGATACTGCGATCGTCAGCGTCACGCAGGGGGATTCCGCGACCTGGCGAATGGATGACCTGGAGCCTGGCATCTACGCCGTTTACACCACGTGGGACTCTTCACTCAGGCCGGTGTCGACGAAGCCGCTGGGTCGTCAAGTCGCCTACACGCTTTATCCGCCCGCGGGCGGCGAGACGCAAACGGTCTGGGCCGACCAAGGGCTCCCGGTGACCGGGAATTGGTATGACGATCAACCGTGGCACTTGCTGAGCATCTATGAGGTCCATGATCAAGGGTTGCGGGTATCGGTCCGGAATGATTCGGCGAAGGAATCGGTCCATGCGGACGCGATCCGTGTCGAACGACTGCACCTGCCGAAGGCCCAATTCAATCTCGCCGATAAGGCTCTGTCGCCGAACGCGACGCTCGATTTTGGTCAGACCAACCAAGGCGAAGGGGTTGTCCAGCGAGTCCGGATCGTGAATCCGTCGCCAACGCCATTGTTCCTGGAATCGATCCTCGAGATGCCATCCGGCTTTGCGGCACCCGGATTCGTGCCCCGGTATCTAGCCGGGGGCGAATCGTATGATCTGGATCTGCTCCTTTCGGGCCAATCCTATGGCAAGCAGGGCGGGCGATTTTCGCTGCTGACCAGCGATCCGATGCGGTCGGTGTTCTCGCTGCAACTGGCCGGAGCGGTTTCGAGCAGTGTCCCGGTCATGACGATCAGAGACCAAGGGTTCTCCGTGCAGGAGGGATCGTTCAGCATCCGTCGCGAAGCCGGATTTTTCCGTGGCAGTGGATTGCAGGCGAGCGCCGGCCAAGACGCGAAGGTTCAGTGGGATTTCTCCCATTTGGAACCTGGGATTTATCGTGTCTCGGCGACCTGGCTACCGCAGACATTTGGCGCTCAGCGAATGGAGTTCGCGGTCGATGGTGAGTCGGATGCTCCGACTTGGACCTATTGGAACCAGCGAGTGCCTTTGGAGAGTTATGCCGGCTCGTTCTGGGACCAGAACCAGACCTGGGTCGATCTGGTTACCGAAGTCGAGGTCGGCACTGACGGCAGCTTGCAGGTGGTCGCGGCATACAAGGCGGCCGACAATCCGCCGGACTCCATCTTCAGCTTCGTCGTCGACGCCATCCGTTTGGAATGGCTCCGGCCGAAGGCGTCGGGATATCCGGAAATTCGTCTTACGCCGGTTACCGGCGGGGCGACCCAACTCGCCTCCGTGCGTCGTTTTGACTTCGGTTCGTCAGCGAGTCCGCTCTACTCGCCATCCTACGTCAACCAGCAACCCCAGCCGTACCAACGGATCACGGGTGACTCGATTTATGAACCGGGCACCGGCTACGGGTGGTTGCCCGATCCCGAACTCGGACACCTGCCAGAGCCCATCGAACGCGGCAATTCACTCGCGGCATCCTCGTCCGCAGCGCTGTTGAGCGACGGCCTATGGGATACCTCGGCGCAAACTTTCCGCGCCGACCTGCCTGCGGGTCAGTTCGTGGTCACGTTCACCCTCGGGGATAATTCCCGGTGGGACGACGAGACGCAGAGGCCGATCCCGACCGATTCGGCCGATCGTCAATTCTTAACCCGTCAGGTGCGGGTCAGCATGCCCGCAGCGGGTTCGCTGGATATTACGTTATCCGCCGGTACCGTCGCACGTTATTGGGTGGTCAATGGCATCGACATTCAACCGGTTTCCTCGGTCGTCGCCGGCGTGCTGGTGCCCGTCGTTTCGGGCGGTGGAGTTCAGCCGGATGGAAGTGTCGTCGGGGACGGAACGACGGTCGACCAATTCGTCGCGACCGGCATCCCCAACGGCCTCTACAGCGTGACGACAAGCTCCGGCACGTTGCTCGGCTCGCTGCCCGGAGGTTCGGCCGATGCGGATGCGGCCTTCGACAGTTACCAGGTGCGGGTCGTCGATGGCACGATGCGGCTGTACCTGCGCAGGCCTTCTAACGGCGTTCGAGCCTATTTGACCGCCAGTCACATCAACGGTTTGGCGGTCGTTACCGGTTCGCGGCTGTATGGTATCGCGGCGGTCGGCTCGGTCGACATGAAGTTCGATTTCGACCCGGCGGTGTCTCAGACCGCTACCGGGTATACCCCTGTTCCCTTGCGAACTGCTTACGACGCGTCGACGGGTTACGGCTGGTTGCAGACGATCGAGGGCGTTCCGCGCACCGCGGAAAATGTCTCCCGTTACGGAAAAGTCGGCAGTGATGGGCTGTTGCCACTCCCGGCGGCGTTCAGTCGGACCTTGAGCGGTTCGTCAGAGTTGGTCGATTTGGTCCGTGATGGCCATACCAGCTCCTCGGCTCGCGTCTTCCGGGTCGATTTACCCAACGGCTTCTACACGGTGAGCGCGATCCTCGGCGACACGGCGGCACAGGATTCCGTGTCGATTCGCGTGCTCGGCCAAGCCGGTGAGGGAGTCGAAAAGGTATTCAGTACGGCCAGGCAGTACACTCGAGTGACCTTTGATGCGACGGTTACCGATGGCGTGCTGCGGCTGGAGATCAGTCGTACGGGCACCAGACGGACCTGGACGCTCAACGCGCTGGAAATCCGCGGTCGGGTCTCGGTACAGACCTTGCCTGCGGCCGGCGCGAACTCGGCGGGTAACTTCGATATCGGCAAGTGGGTCGAGCAGACGGTCAGTGTTCCGCCCGGGACCTATACGATCTATCCGACGATTGGCGAGATCAACGCCAGCGACGCCAACCCCCTTCTGTCGTTGCGCCAAGTCGTCGTGACCGAAGGCCAGCCCCTGCGTTTTTCCGTACGACATTCGGCGGTCGGCAGCGGTCAGGTGGTCATCGAGTCGCTGGACGGCCAGCATCGCTATGCGATGCCTGTCGCGTTCGATTATCCCAGCCTGCGGCGGTTCGATTTCAATGCCCGGAGTACCAGCGCCACGGCGGCGGATTTCATCGGCGTACTGGCCACCACGCGGTACAGCTCCAGTCTCGGTTACGGCTGGCTGTCCAGTGCGACAGGGACCCAGCGTAGCGGGGCGGTGGCGACCCCCAGCGAGCTGTTCAATGACAGCCATTCCAGCAGCGCGTCGCGGGTCTTTCAGGTCGGTGTCAAAGCGGGGCAGGCCTATGACCTGCGGTTGTATTTCGGCGATACGTTGAGCGCGGCCTCGGCCGAGTTTTCGATCGATGGCGGTCCCTATCAGCGAGTCAATACGCTCGCGGGCGAGCACCGCTGGATCGACACACGGGTCGTCGCGAGCGGCAGTGTGATGAAAATCATCTACCGCAAAGCGAGCAGTCGGTATTGGTACGCGCCGGGTTTGGAAATCGGTTTGGCCGGATCGCTGCCGGCCAACCCGCTGCGTTTGGCAACCGCCCTGTCGGCGATACCTGACCAAAGCGATCGGAGCATCCGACCGGGTGCGGCAGGAATGCTGACCCCACAACTTCTCGTGCCGATCGTGCTGGAGGCCTACGCTCGTTGGGACGCCGCCGGTCTGACGGAAGAGCAGTCGCAACGGCTGAGAGATGCTCGGGTTGAAGTCGTCGACCTTGGTCCCTCCGCAACTTTGGCGATGGCGTTTACCGATTACGTCCTGATCGATGATGACGCGTTGGGGTTCGGCTGGTTCATCGATCCAACCCCGGGTACGGATGACGAATATGCGGCGGCGATTGCGACCGGCACGGACAAGGACGACATCGCGGAACGCATCGATCTGCTCACTGTCGTGATGCACGAGATGGGCCATCTGCTGGGCCTCCCGGATCTAGACCCTGCGGCGGCCTCCGACACATCGGATTTGATGATGAGCTCGTTGAACGCGGGGGTCCGGAGAGTTCCTGTCCGCCTGCAGGCCGGGTCGGTTGATAGCCCCTCAGGGTTGCCGAACCTCGCTCCCCAGATTTCCGCTTCCGGCGTGGCTTATGGCTGGACCGGATCGCTCTCAGGATTCGTCTCTCCCTTGGCGGTCGCTTTGGATCGTAGGGGACGCGCTGCCCAGCTCGCCGTCGAATCGCAATCGCGGAGGGACGTGACGCGGATCGAGCCGCGTTCCCGAGATGCGTTCTTTAGGGAGTTGGACGAGGATGAGTTGCGGGAAGTGTTCGAAACCGGTATCGAATCGTTACTTCGCTCCTCACTCCCTCGCCGCTGACCTAGATGTCTGCCGCGGGGCCATTTGCCGTGGTTTAAAACCGGCGTCAAACACCGGTCGTCGCGACGCGATCGCGGCAACCGGGCGGCATGTTCCCGGTTCCGAGCCAGTCGCAACTGGCCGGACTCGGTGAAGCGGGCAGATGGGTGGACGACATGCCAAGGTTGGCCTTCAGGGTCTGGGTTACGAAATGCAGAATTCCATTGCGAGAAGCACCCCAAGGGCCAGTCCGGCAACTGACGCCTGCCCCCCAAACCCAAACCTGTGAAGTTGACGCTCCACGAGGCCGGTCGGATCGCGATCGCGTTGACCGCGAATCGAGAGGGAGCGGTGCTCCGCCCCGGCAGATCGACGACGAGCACATCGGAACGCAGGACTGCGAAATCTTGCATCGGTAGCGTCACATCCGTCGAACGAATCGTTGTATTCGCGGACTCGAACCTGCCGTTGAAGTTATCATCCGAAACGAGGCCCCAGCCGGCCGCCGATGCCGGTGCCAGCCCGCCCTGGCCGTCGACCACCTACTGCTTTGTCACACCTTAAACTAAAGAAGTGACCGAAACTCTTGGCGAGTTCCGCCACCCTTAAAATTTGCTGTCCCAGACCGTTAGTAGCGGACCAGGCCAGTGATACCGGCCTGCGGCATCACGCAGGATCCCATCACGCAGGGCGAGCATGAAAGCGGAGCCGGGGCGAGCAGAGGAGGACGGACCGAGTGGCGAACGAGTCGCTTTTCATCGGGCTCGCCATCCCTGCGAGCATACTGCGGCGACTCGCAAGCGACAAGCAAATGCGACGCGACGCCGGCTTTGATATGCTGACCCGACTGCCCCCCGAAAGTCGTTATCGCCAGCCACTCCTCCGCTTAGGAATTTCCCCCATGAAGCGTCGCGCCGGTTCGTTGTGGTTGCCGCTGTTGCTGATCGCGTCGCTGAGCGGCGTCTGGTCAGCCGGCTCGGTTTGGGGCCAGGAGAAAAAGAGCCGCGAGCAGAAAGTGCGGGAGGACCGCGAGAAGGTCGAGGCGGAAGGGTTTTGGATTTACAACGACCTGGCCAAGGGGTTTGAGGAAGCCAAGCGGACCGGCAAGCCGATGCTCGTGGTACTCCGCTGCATCCCTTGCGAGGAGTGCGTCAAGCTCGACGACGACTTGGTCGACCAAGACCCGATCATCCGGCCACTGCTGGAGCAGTTTGTCTGCGTCCGCCTCGTTTCGACCAATGGGCTCGACCTCGCGTTGTTCCAATTCGACACCGATCAGTCATTCGCCGCGTTCCTGCTCAACGCCGATGGCACGATCTACGGCCGTTTCGGTACGCGTTCGCACCGCAACGAGTGGGCCGGCGACGTCTCGTTGCCCGGTTTGGCGGAAGCGCTCGGCGGCGCGCTGGCGCTGCACAAAGCCTACCCGCGCGATCGCGAGGCGCTGGCGGGGAAACGCGGCCCCGAACCGCGGTTCAAGGCACCGGAAAAATTCCCCTCGCTGAGCGGCAAGTACCAGTCGCGATTGGCGACCAGCGGAAACATCGTGAAGAGCTGCATCCACTGCCATCAGATCAGCGACGCGGAACGCGATTGGTATCGTTCGCAGGGCCAACCGATTCCCGACCAAGTGCTGTTTCCCTACCCGCATCCCAAGTCGATCGGATTGATCCTCGATCCCGAGACGCGTGCGCGGGTCGCCGCGGTCGAACCGGAATCGATCGCAGCCGCGACCGGCTTCCTGCCCGGCGACCAGATCCTGCGGCTCAGCGGCCAACCGCTGCTCTCGATCGCCGACGTGCAGTGGGTGCTACATGGCGTCAGTAACGAGGGCGGCCCAGTCGCGGCCGACGTGCGCCGCGGCGAGCAGACACTGAAATTGACGATCGAGTTGCCGGCCCAGTGGCGGTCCGCCAGCGACATTTCCTGGCGCGCCTCCTCGTGGAGTCTGCGCCGCATGGCGCTGGGCGGCTTGGTGCTGGAGGAGCTCTCGAGCGAGCAACGGGCAACGCTCGGGATCGCGGATGATGCGCTGGCGCTGCGGGTCAAACACCTCGGCGAGTACGGCCCGCACGCGGCCGCTAAACAGGCTGGCTTTCTCAAGGGCGACGTCCTGATCGCCTTCGCCGGCTCGCGAGACCGGCTCCGCGAAAGCGATCTGCTGCGGATCGGGGTCCAGCGATTGAAGGTCGGTGACCGGGTCCCCGCAGCGGTCTTACGCGACGGAAAAACGGTCGAGCTGCAGCTGCCGATTCAGCCTTAACCGAACCGCTGGTGCCAGGCGAATACAACGTTAGATTGTTCGCCGCGGCGCGTCGCCGAATTCGGGCTGCGGCAGCGGGTCTGCCTCGCCCGGCGGCGGGTCCGCGATTCCCATTCCATTCATTACCGCAGGTGAGCTAGATCGATGAGTCTGATGAAAGAGTTTCGCGAATTCGCGATGCGTGGCAACGTGATCGATCTGGCGGTCGGCGTCGTCATCGGCACGGCGTTCGGCAAGATCGTCGGCTCGTTCGTGTCGAACATCATCATGCCCCCCTTGAACCTGCTGACGGCGAAGTTCGGCGTCAATTTCGCCGATTTGGCTTGGAAGGTCTCGTTGAACTCCCCCAAGTTGAAGCCGGATGGGACGATGGAGATCGGTCCAGACAAGGCACCGATCATGGTCCTGCAGGATTATCCGATCCTCAACTTCGGCCCGTTCATTCAGACCGTGGTCGACTTTCTGCTGATCGCGTTGGCGATTTTCCTGGCGGTCAAAGCCCTGAACACCGCCAAGAAGCGATTCGAGAAGGAGAAGGAATCCGCCCCACCGCCGCCCCCAGCCGAAGACATCCTGCTGCTGCGTGAGATCCGCGATTCGCTCAAGCGTTGATGGCCGCGAACTCAGCCGCGGCATGCCGGGGATTGCACCCTTGCTGCGGCCGGTCCCGCGAGTGCTTGCCAAGCCCGTGAGGCCTCGTCAGGATGATCCCCGAGAATTCGCCCCGTGAGACCAGAGCGAGCGTTGCATGTCGACCCTGAGTGCGGAAGTCATATCGATCGGCGACGAGATGACCAGCGGCGCGAGGCTCGATACGAACTCGCCCTGGCTGAGCCAGCGATTGGGGGAACTCGGCATTCCGGTCCGTTTCCAATCGATGGTCGGCGATGCGTTGCAGGACAACGTCGATGTCTTTCGAATCGCCGCCGCGCGGGCCGACGTGGTGATCGCGACGGGCGGCCTGGGCCCCACGGCGGATGACCTGACCCGCGACGCGCTGAGCCTCGTCTCCGGACGACCACTGGTGCTGCAGCCCGCGGCGCTGGCGCACATCGAATCGCTGTTTCACGGTCGCGGGCGGGAAATGCCACCGCGCAATCAAGTTCAAGCGATGTTCCCCGAAGGCTCGCTGGAAATCTTCAATCCCCAAGGGACGGCGCCGGGAATCGATCTGACGGTGACGCGTCCCGACGGAGGCACGTCGAGGATTTTTGCCCTGCCTGGCGTACCGGCGGAGATGAAGGGGATGTTTCAGCAGACCGTGACGCCGCGACTGGTCGAGCAACTCGGTGGCCAACGGCGGGTGATTCGCCAGGCGGTCGTCAAGTGTTTCGGACTCGGCGAAAGCGACATGGAGGCCAAGCTCGGCAACATGATCGCCCGGGATCACATCCCCCGTGTCGGCATCACCGTCAGCGCGGCGACGATCTCGCTGCGGATCACCGCGGAGGGCGCGGAGGAGGCCGAGTGCTGGCGGATGATCGACGCGACTCGCCAGGAAATTGTCCGCTGTGCCGGCGAATACGTCTTCGGCGAAGGGGAGGATTGCGAACTGCAAGACACACTCGGCCAGATTCTGGCGGCCCGCGACCAGCGACTCGCGACGCTCGAAGCCGGGCATGGCGCGACGCTGGCCGGATGGCTGGCCGGCATCCAACCCCGCCGCGTGTTCGCGGGTGGCCAGGTCGTCGCGGAGGTCCGATCGGACGAGGCGGAATTGCGGTCGCGGCTGCAAGCCCTAGACGCGGACTGGCTGCTGGTGGTCGCCGGTTACCCTGACCTGAGGACCCAGGCGGACAACTTGGCTGATGTGACGATCAGCCTGTGCGGCCGCCACCCCGGTGAGTTTTGGCAGTCGCGACAGCAGCTCGGCGGGCATCCGAGCATCTTGCACCCCCGCATCGGCAAGGCCGGTTTGGCCTTCGCGCGGTCGGTACTCATCGACCCCGCCGCAGCCGACCGCGCCAGTCAGCGATAAACCGCCGCGCAAATCGAATCACTGCCCGAGCCGCCCGCCGAAAAATCGGTCGGGCGATCGCCGTGTGGAGACCGTCCGCGGGGCGATAGGCTTCGGTCAGCGCTGCGGGCGGACCACGACCTTCATCTGCTCGGGGTCACCCGCGTGCAACCGCTCGAACCAGGCCGGGGCTTCGGTGAGCGCGATCTGGGCGGTGATCAGCGGGGCGACTTGGATCGCGCCGGTCCGCATCAACTCGATGCACTGCGGGTATTCGCCGTTGCAGCCACAGGTCCCCTGCAGGCGGATTTCGCGGGTCACGACGCTTTGCAGCGGCAGTTCGATCGTCGGCGAGATGTTGCCGACCAGGGTCACCGTCCCGCCCTTGCGGACCGCTTCGATCGCGGTTCGGACCGTGGCGGTCGTGCCAACGCATTCCAAGGCCACATCGGCACCACGGCCGCCGGTCAAATCTCGGATCGTGGCGACGCAGTTATCCTGATCACCACGAACCGTCTCCGTCGCCCCCAGCTCGGCGGCGACCCCGAGCCGCTTGTCGTTGACGTCAACCGCGATCACGCGGGTCGCGCCCGCGGCCTTGGCGGCCTGCAGCGTCAGCAGACCGATCATCCCGGTCCCGACCACGACGACGGCATCACCCAACCGAATTCCGGACACGTTGACGGCGTGGACGCCGACCGAAACCGCTTCGACCAACGCCGCATGCTCGAACGGCATGTTGGGAGGGAGCGGATAAACGATCCGGCGCGGCACGGCCACCCGCTCGGCGAACGCGCCGTGGCGGCGATACTCCCCACAGGAGACGCCCAACACCCGGCGGTTGTCGCACAGGTTCTGCTGGCCGGCGCGGCAGAAGCCGCAATGCCCGCAAGAGACGGTCGAATCGAACGTCACTCGCTCTCCGGGCATCAGGTCATCGACATCCCTCCCGACGCTGACGACGATGCCCGCGGCTTCATGCCCCATGATCAAGGGCGGGATCCGGCGGCCGGTGCTGCCGTCGTAGCCGTGAATGTCGCTGCCACAGATGCCGCAGGCTTCGACTTGCACCAACACGTCAGTCGGACCGATCTGCGGTTCATCGACATCGGTCACGGACAATTCACGGTAGTTGGTCAACAACAAAGCTTTCATCGGAAACTCGGTTGGCGAAGGGGAATGATCGGAAAAAAATCGGTTTCGATTGCCGTACCGCAGCGAAGGCGTCGACGCGGAGAGCAGCTTGGCGGGAACGGTGTCGATCAGCGGTCGACGTGGGGACAGGGCTCAGACGATCCGGACCGGTACACCCGCTTCCGCCATCATCCGTTTCGTCTCGCGAATCGTGAATTGGCCGAAGTGAAAAATGCTGGCGGCCAGCACGGCGTCCGCGTGGCCGATGCGAATGGCGTCGACCAAGTGCTGAGGGCTGCCCGCGCCCCCGCTGGCGACGACCGGCACCGACACGGCGCGGCTGACCGCTGCGGTCATCGGCAGGTCATAACCGTCGCGGGTTCCGTCGGCGTCCATGCTGGTCAACACGATCTCGCCAGCGCCCAGGCGTTCGACTTCCTCCGCCCAGGCGACGGCTTCGAGCCCGGTCGAAACCCGCCCGCCATTGATGTGGACCTCCCACACCTCGCGGCCGTCCCGCCGCACCCGCTTGGGGTCGATGTTGACGACGATGCATTGGCTGCCGAAGCGATCGGCCGCGCGGCGGACAAAGTCGGGGTCCTTGCAGGCGGCCGAGTTGATCGAAACCTTGTCACAGCCAGCGGCAAGCAATTCGCGAATGTCCTCGACCGTCCGGATACCGCCACCGACGGTCAGCGGCATGAACACCTGCTCCGCGCAGCGGCGGACGACGTCCAACATGATGCCGCGGACCTCGTGGCTGGCGGTGATGTCCAAAAAGACCAGCTCGTCCGCCCCCTCGTCCTGATAGCGTTTGGCGACTTCGACCGGGTCGCCGGCGTCTCGCAATTGGACGAAGTTGGTGCCTTTGACGACGCGTCCTTCACGGACATCCAAACAGGGAATGACTCGGGTGGCCAGCACGGCGAAACAACTCTGGGTGGTGGGAAATCAGGCTTCGTACTTGGCGAAAATCATCCGCCCCGCGTTCGTCTGCAAGATGGTGGTCACCGTCACATTCAATTCGCGTCCGATCAGGTTCCGTGCCTTTTCCACGACAACCATCGTCCCGTCGTCGAGATAACCGACTCCCTGATCGGGGCCTTCACCCGGCTTGATGATCTTGATCTGAAACGTTTCACCCGGCAGCAATCGCGGCTTGAGCGCGTTGGAGATCTCGTTCAGGTTGATGACCGGGACGTTGTGGATCTGGGCTACCTGATTCAGGTTGAAGTCGCCCGTCACGACCTTCCCCTCCAAGTGCTTGGCGAGCAACACCAACTTCATGTCGACGGGATGCCCCGCGAACTCGGGTAGATCGCGGTCAAAGATCTGCAGGTCGATCTTGGGGTCGGCGCGGAGCCGATTCAGGATGTCCAACCCGCGCCGCCCGCGCTGGCGACGGAGCTTATCATTGCTGTCTGCGATCCCCTGCAACTCGGCTAGCGCAAAACGGGGCAGGATCAACTGGTTGTCGAACACGTGGGTCGCCAACAAATCCTCGATCCGGCCGTCGATGATCACGCTGGTGTCGAGAATCAAAGGCCGAAACCCCTTGGTGTCGCGGACGAACTCGACGTACGGGATCAGAAACCGAAAATCGTCCTTGGTCTGAATCAGGACGCTGATGCAGAGGTAACAGGCGATCACCGCCGTCACCAACACGGCCGATCCGGCGTTGCCAGTCCGCTCCAGCAGCGGTGCCGCAGCGATGCTGAAAATGTAGGTCAACAGCACGCCGATCAGCAGCCCAAAGTAGACCGCCGAGATGGTGTCGATCCGCTTCCGTGGGACGAAGATGTCCCCCACGATCACCGCTACCGCCATGCCCATCACGAGCAGGAAGTTGGTCCAGGGCATGTGGGCCGGGACGGTGTCGGAAAGTTGAGCGTTGATGATCGCGGACGCACCGCCAGCGCAGAGCAAAAAGATACAGCGGAGAATAATGAGTGCCATGGTGCGGCCCATCTTAGTCCAGATGACGGAAAGCAACCCAGGGGGCGGCGCCTGACCCGCCGAGTTTTGTATCCCAAAACGACGAGCCCCACCCCCTGAATGGATGGACAAACCAGCTGACTGGGGGCCGCCCCATGGAGATCCGAGCTCGGATCGGTTAAGATTCGCCCCTAGGGTCGGTCACGCCGGCTGCCCGCAGTCAGTTCCTTCCTCTACCCAGATAAAAGCGCAATATGGCCCGTAAGGTCGTAAACCGTAAGGAAAAAGCAGCCGAAATTGAGGCCGCGGCGGCGAGGGATGCCGTCTCCCCGAAGAAAGCCAAAACGACCCGCACGCGGGCCGTGGTTGAGTACGACGAGGATGGCGTTCCCAAGAAGAAGGTGCCGGCCAAACGGAAGGTCAAGACGGTCGAGGAGCCCCGCAAAAAGCTCTATTGGGGCGTCTTCAGCCAGAACCTGAAACGGGTCGCCGTGTTCGAATTCGACCAGAAGAGCGATGCCGCCGCCCGCGCGGAAGAACTGAGCAAAGGGGGCAAATCGCCCCACTTCATTCAGAAAGTCAAAGAAGAAATCCAGCTCGAGTGAGCTCGACTCGTGCAGCCGTTCGCTCATGGCCATGTCCGGTACCCTTCACGCCGGACAGGCTGACCGATGCATGCCGGATCAGCTGGCCTAGTGCCTGACCAGCCCCTACATCTGACCAGCCCGTGACCGGTCACGCGGGCTGAATCCGGATGATGACGAACGATCGGCCTCCGGGCGACTGTCAGGCCCGAACGGCCCACCGCTGGCGGGTCGCTTCCCGCTCCCTCAGCCGATTCGCGGCTCACAGCCAAATTCGGCGTGCGATTCATCCGCCCGCTCCGACCAGGTTACAATTCTCGGACAGGCGGCCCCTTCCCGTTCTTTCCAGGCCTCGCCCCTCTTCCGCCACGTCCCTTATCCGCCGCATCGAGGTGATCTGATGTCTGAATTCCTATCGCTGCTCGCTCCACTCGCAAGTCGTTCGGTCTTCGGCCCCGTGCCTGGCGCGGCGCTCGGATTGCTGCTCGCTGTCGTTCTCGGCAATGGCTCGGCGACTGGCCAAGAAGCAGCGGCCGCCAAGGACGATGACTGGCAGGCGGCCTACACGACGCAAACTTTCACCGACGCCGAAGGCCATGAACATGCCTATCGCCTGCGGTTCCCCGATGGGTTCAAGGAGGGGGAAGCCAAAAAATACCCGCTCGTGTTGCTGCTCCATGGGGCCGGCGAGCGAGGCGCGGACAACGAGGCCCAGCTCAAGCACGGGGCGATCGAATTCGGCCGTCCCGACCGACAGGCCAAGTACCCCAGCTTCGTCCTCGTCCCCCAGGTCCCCACGGGCCAGCGGTGGGCGGAGGTGGACTGGAGTCTCCCAAGCGGCGTCGGCTCGGCCCTGGAGGAGGATTCGCCCTCCTTCGCGGCGGCGCTCGGAATGATCAAGAAATGGGTCGATGGCAACCGCGTCGACCCGAATCGGATCTACGTGACCGGTCTGTCGATGGGCGGATATGGCACCTGGTACGCCGGTGGGGCTCACCGCGACCTGTTCGCGGCGATCGCGCCGATCTGCGGCGGTGGTGACCCGGCCTGGGCCCCCCGCTACGCCGGACTGCCGATCTGGAACTTTCATGGGACCGAAGACAAGGCCGTGCCGATTTCCCGCAGCCAGGAAATGGTCGAGGCGCTTCGCAAGGCTGACCAGAGGCCCGAGGCGATCTACACGGTCTACGACGGGGCCGGACACGACGTCTGGACGGAAACCTATCGCCGCGATGACTTTTTCGAGTGGCTCTTTTCCCAGAAGCGGGCACCCCGCTGATGCCGGTCAACGACTCAGCCCCTGCGCAGACGCACAGCCACTCGGCGTCTGCCCAGCCGGCCGCGGCCCCAGCGTCCCAGGACGAATCGCGTCCTGCCCCGACGCGGCGGTGGCCGGCGGAGTGGGAGCCCCAGGAGGCGATCTGGCTGTCTTGGCCGCATAACCAATCGACCTGGCCCGGGCTGTACGAGCAGATCCCCGCCGCTTTCGCGGCTTTGGTCCGCGCCGCCTGCCAGTACGTGCCGGTCCGTCTGCTGGCGGCGGGCGAGTTGGCAACGACCGTGAATCGCGAGTTCGGCGATTTGGTCCGCGGTGGCCAACTCGAGATTTTCGATATCCCCACCAACGATTGCTGGATCCGCGATTACGGCCCGACCTTCGTCGTCGACGGCAACCGCTTGACCGGGATCGACTGGCGGTTCAATGCCTGGGGCGGAAAATACGCCCCTTGGGATGATGACGCCGCCGCCGCCCGCCGGATTTGTGAGTCGATCGGCGTTCGCCACGAGGCGAGCGAAATGGGGCTGGAAGGGGGCGCGATCGAAGGCGATGGCGCCGGACGACTGCTGGTCACGCCGAGCTGCGTCGTCGTGGAGACCCGCAATCGCGGTTGGTCGCGAGAACAGATCCAGGTCGAATTGAACCAGCGTCTCGGCGTTCACGAGGTCGTCTGGATCGACGGCGGTGGCCTCGAAGGGGACGACACCGACGGCCATATCGACCAATTGGCCCGGTTCGTCAATCCTCAGCACGTCGTCTGCGCCGTCAGTGATCCCGAAGACGTCAATCATCGCGGTTTGGAACTCAACTTCGCACAACTGCTCGACTGGGCCAGCAAAACGACCCCGCCGGTCACGATCCATCGCTTGCCGATACCGCCCGCGCGGAGGATCGAGACGGCCCGGGTGCCGGAAAGCTACACGAACTTCTTGATGCTGGGTGATCGCGCCGTCCTGGTACCGACCTTTCGCCAACCGCGGAGCGACGACGCGGCGCTGGGGCTGCTGCGGGAACTACTCCCGGGACGGGCCGTCGTCCCGGTCGACGCCTATCACTTCGCCTGGGGCTTGGGGGCTTGGCACTGCGCCAGTCAGCAGCAGCCAGCGGTCCCCCCCTTCGGCTCCTGACCAGCCATTGCGATTTCTGGCGGCGATTTGTTACAGGCAATCGAGTGAATGCCTGCATCCAACGACCGCCGACTTCGACCAACGTCCGTCTGCTGATGGTCGTGACGCTCGCGGTCTGGCTCGGCTGCGGGCTGGCGATCGGCTGCCGCGGGATCGGACGGTATGGCGAGAGCCGCCAAAGCATCGCGGCCCGGCGGCTCAGCCGACAAGGGCTGGAGGCGATGCACGCCGGCCAATGGGATTTGGCCGAAGGGTTATTCGCCGACGCGTTGAAGCTGACCGAGGACGACGACCGGGCCCACTGGGGGCTCGCCGAATCGCTCTGGATCCGCGGCGAACGCCAAGCCGCCCTGAGCCATATGGAGGACGCCGTGCGGCTGAGCGCCGCCGATCCGCTGCTGATCGGCCGACTAGGAAAAATGTACCTGGAGCTCGGACGTCTCGAGGATGCCCACCGCCAAAGCCAACTGGCATTGCAGACCGACCGACATGTCCCCGAATCCTGGGGGCTCCGCGGCGATTGCTTCCTGAAATCCGGCGACCACGATCAGGCGTTGGCGGCCTACCATCAAGCGCTAGCCCTGCGTCCCGACTATCCCGAAGTCCAGTTGCAACTCGCGGAACTGTATCGCATCCAAGGCCGCTACGACCGGTTGCTCGCCACAATCGACCGGTTGCAGGACACGATGTCCGTCGACGGTTGCCCCTGCCAAGCCCACTTACTTCGCGGCGTGGCGCTCCAGCAGTTGGAACGCAAAAGCGAGGCGCAGCGATGCTTCGAAGAGGCGATCCGCGTCGATCCGAACAATCCCGACCCGTACCTGTACCTCGCCTCGCTGCTGCTGGAGCAGGGCGACAGCGTCGCGGCGCGCGAGCCGCTGCGAACGGCGATCAGCCTCAAACCGACCTCCCCGCAAGCGATCGAGCTGGCTGACCGACTCCGCAGCCTCTCAACCGCTCAGGACGGTCCGCCCTACGCCAGCGACGCGGCCCGCATGGCCGAACGTTTTGTCCCGATCGAGTCGCCCGCGACGCCCAAAATTCAGCGCTAATCCGCGAACACCGTCCATTCAGGGGGCATCGCTGATCGACGCGATCGCCGGCAGCGGCGTGGGTGCCCGGGGGCCGCGGTGACGGGTATCCCGTTCCCACGCGGCGCTGGCTAGGCGGCCCGAGTCACGGCGGAACCGCTGCGGTGCCGCGGCACCGCTTTGCCCCGGAACCTGCACGGGTAGCCCTTGACAAAAATCGGGCGACCCGGATACTAATCGACTTCCCAAAGCTTCGAAATGCCGTATTTGACGCTTTCGTGACACAAAAAGCGTTCCGGAAGACGCTCCGCTTTCCCGAATTTTGACGCCCGATGCCCACAATCAATCAACTGGTTCGTAAACCCCGCAAGAAGAAGCGGACGTTCAGCAAATCGCCGGTTCTGGAAAAGTGCCCCCAGAAG
The DNA here is from genome assembly GCA_002422955.1 of Planctomycetaceae bacterium UBA6172. GTDB lineage: Bacteria > Planctomycetota > Planctomycetia > Pirellulales > Pirellulaceae > UBA6163. The sequence goes on along the minus strand of DITY01000078.1, from coordinate 6,090 downwards.
CAGGGTGTTTGCTTGCAGGTTCGTACGATGACCCCGAAGAAGCCGAACTCGGNNCCAAACTCAGCGTTGCGTAAAGTCGCCAAAGTGCGTCTGACCAACGGTTTTGAGATTATTTCTTACATCGGTGGCGAAGGCCACAACCTGCAAGAACACTCGATCGTTCTGATCCGCGGCGGTCGTGTTCGCGACTTGCCAGGCGTGCGGTACCAGGTCGTTCGCGGTTCGCGTGACGCTTTGGCGGTTGCGAACCGAAAGCAGGCACGTAGCCGCTACGGTGCGAAGAAGCCGTCGTAATTCACGCGGTTTTCGTTCCGAACGGGATCCGACGGGCTGGCCGGTTGACTCCGCAAAGCCCGTTCGGTTGCCAGCGTTGATTTTGAGCCACTCAGCGGTCCAGAACTTCCCGCCACAGTTGGCGCGGGAAGCCGACCCGAACCAGACAAATCCCCTCCACCACTCGATCCGATACTGTTCCGATGGGAAATATCACTGCCAGCCGCACGATGCTGAAGCCAGATCCGCGATTCAAGTCGCTGCTGGCCGGTAAGTTCATCAATTGCCTGATGTATGACGGTAAGAAGACGACCGCGCAAAACGTGTTCTACGACGCCTTGGAAGAAATCGCCAAGCGAGTTCCGGATGCCGAGCCGTTGCAGGTCTTCGAGACCGCCGTCGAAAACGTCAAGCCATACATCGAAGTTCGCAGCAAGCGGGTCGGTGGTGCGAGCTATCAGGTCCCCATGCAGGTCAATCGCGCCCGTCAGCAATCGCTCGCGATCCGCTGGTTGCTCGGTGCGGTCCGCGACAAAAAGGGTCGCCCGATGCACCTGAAGTTGGCGGACGAACTGGTCGCGGCCTACAAGAAGGAAGGCGTCGCCTACACCAAGCGAGAAAACACCCACCGCATGGCCGATGCCAACAAGGCCTTCGCCCACTTCGCGTGGTAATCTCGGTTGCATTCGATAAACTGGAACCGCGATCGGACTAGCTCCGGTCGCGGTTTTTGTTTGTCCCGACCGCAACCCGCCGCCTCCGCCATTCTCCCCACCGCGACCGATCGCTCATGTCCACCGCAATCGAACGCATCCGCAACATCGGCATCATCGCCCACATCGATGCGGGCAAGACGACCGTCACCGAGCGGATGCTGTACGTCAGCGGCGCGAAACACCGCGTCGGACGCGTTGACTTCGGGACCACCGAAACGGACGACGACCCCGAGGAGCAAGAACGGGGGATCACGATCTTTTCGGCCTGCGTGAAGTTCCGCTGGCAAGACAACGACATCAACCTGATCGATACCCCCGGCCACGTCGACTTCACCGCCGAAGTCGAACGCTGCTTGAGGGTCCTCGACGGCGCCGTCGTCGTGTTCTCGGCCCGCGAAGGGGTGGAAGCCCAAAGCGAAACGGTCTGGTTGCAAGCCGATCGCTATCAAGTCCCACGGGTTGTCTTCATCAACAAGATGGACCGGGAAGGGGCCAACTTCTACGACGTCTTCAACGACATCGGCCCGCGACTGGGTGGGCGTCCCGTCGCCGTGCAGTTGCCCGGTGGCGCGGGTCCGACGCACACCAGCGACCCGTTCGCCGGCGTGATCGATCTGGTCGACATGAAGTGGATCGAGTTTGACCCCGCCTCCGACGGCAAGGTCGTCAACGTGCTCGAAATCCCCGAACGCTACCTCGACGACGCGCTGCTGTGGCGCGAGCAGATGCTGGAAGCGGTCTACGAACTGAGCGAAGAGGCCGCGGGGCTCGCGCTGGAGGACCAGCCGGTCCCGCGAGAGCTGATCATCGCCACGCTCCGCAAGGGGACGCTGTCGCGAGAGATCCAGCCGGTCTTTTGCGGCTCGGCGCTGCACGGCTTGGGCGTGCAACCGCTGTTGACCGGCGTCAACAACTACCTGCCCTGCCCGCTCGACCGCCCGCCGGTGCAGGGGGTCGATCCGAGTCACCGCGACCGCGTGCTGACCCGCTCCCCCGAAGACGCCTCACCGTTCTGCGCGCTCGTTTTCAAGATCCTCCCCGCCAAGACCGGCGACAATTATTGGATCCGCGTCTACAGCGGCACGCTCTCGCAAAACTCGCGGGTCGCCTGCCCCAATCGCGACACCAAAGAAAACGTCGCGCAGCTGTGGCAGATCCATGCCAGCAAAAAGGACCGTGACGGACAGATCGACACGGTTCGCGCGGGCGATATCTGCTGCGTGATCGGCCCCCGCGCCGCGATCACCGGTGACACGATCTGCGATACCCGCGAACCGATCGAGCTGCCCAGCATCAAATTTGCCGAGACCGTGTTGTCGATGGCGATCGAGCCCGAGAGCACGGCCGATCGCAAGAAATTGAACGAGACGCTCGAGATGATCAAACGCCAGGACCCGACGTTCCGCGCCGTGGAAAACGAGGAACTGGGCCAGACCTTGATCAGCGGCATGGGTGAGTTGCACTTGGAGGTCATCCAGCATCGCCTCACCCGCGACTTCGGCTTGAAAGTCAAGTTCTACAAGCCGCGGGTCAATTACCACGAAACGATCGACGCGTCGGCCGAAGTCATCGGCCAGTGCAACCGCCAAATGGGCTCCCAGCAGATGTTCGGCCGGGTGCGAATTCGGGCGTCGAAACTGGACGATGCTGCCGCGCCGGTCCAAGTCCTCGATCGCGTGCCGGTCGATGCCCAGTTCCCGCCGGCGCTGCGGGCCGCGGCGCTGCAGGAACTGACCCAACGGGCCGAGGGTGGTGGCGCCTTGGCCGGCTTCCCGCTCACCGGCCTGCGGATCGAACTGCTCGGCGGCGAAGCGCAAGAAGAAGGGAGCGACGAGATCGCCTTTCGGATCGCCGCCGGCGATGCCTTCGACAAGGCGCTCGAGCAAGCGACCCCGGTCCTGCTCGAACCGGTCATGCGGCTGGAAGTCAGCACGCCCGAAGCCTACATGGGTGAGATCGTCGGCGACCTGCAACAACGCCGCGGGATGATCGCCAAGACCGAGACGCGTGGCGCCATGACCGTGATCACCGCCCACGCGCCGCTGAAAGAATTGTTCGGCTACAGCAGCGCGGTCCGCAGCTTGAGCCAAGGCCGGGCCAGCACCAGCATGGAACCCTCCGGTTACCAACCCGCGCCCCGGGAAGACGCCGCGGCGTTCTCCTATTCCTGATCCGCCGATGACCGTCCCGCTCCCCGATCCGCCCAATCCGGCAACAGCCGCTTCCGAGCGACGCGGCGCGGAACGTCCGACCGCGGAGCCAGCCGCGTCCGCCCCATCGGCACCTGGACCGTCGCCCGCGGGTTCACCGCCCGCCGATCCGGCCATGACTCCCCACGAGTCGGCTACAGCAGCGGCACGCGATCCGGAATACGTGGTTCGCACCGGCGCCATGCGAACCTTGGCCGTGATGACCGCCCGCCGCCAACTTCGCTATGGTGACCGCGTCGTCGTTCGGACGGACCGCGGCACCGAGTTCGGCGTGGTGCTCTGCGAAGCCACCTCCGCTGCTGTACAGCAGTTGGAAGAGCCGCTCGGTGGCCAGATCGTCCGTCAGATGTCCCCCGACGACGAAGCCCAGTGGACCGCCCAGCAAGCCAAGAGCGACGCCGATTTGCAGCTCTGCCGCAGCCGGGTCATACAACTCGGACTGGCGATGGAGGTCATCGACGTCGAGCGGCTGCTGGGGGACGAGCGGGTCATCTTCTACTTCATCGCCGAAAACCGCGTCGATTTCCGCGGGCTGGTCCGCGAACTGACGCGGGACATCAAAAGCCGGATCGAACTCCGCCAAGTCGGTGTCCGCGACGAGGCCAAACTGCTCGCCGATTTCGGCGACTGCGGCAAACCGATCTGCTGCGCCACCCATCTGTCCAAAATGCCCCCCGTCACGATGCGGATGGCCAAGCTGCAAAAGTCGACGCTCGACCCTTCCAAAATTTCCGGGCGGTGCGGCCGGTTGAAGTGCTGCCTGCGCTACGAGTTCGACACCTACGAGGAGTGGCACCGCCAGCTGCCGACGGTCGGCAGCCGGATCGTCACCGCGGACGGCACGGCCACCGTTCTGGCCCAAGAATTGATGGCCCAGCAACTGCTGATCCAGACCGCCGACGACCGCCGCATCCTGATCGCCGCCGATCAGGTCCTTTCCGTCACCCGCCGCGGCGGCAAGGCCCCTGGCCGCTCGGAAGCCGACTAAGATAGAATCGGAAGTGCGTCGGTCGGAGCCCTCCAGGAGTTGCCGAGTTTCATGAATTCTGCGTTTCAGGCGATGTACCAGTTGCTGCAGCGCGACCCTCGCTACAAGTTCGAGGCCTACCAGTTCGTTCGCGAAGCGCTCGCCTTCGCCCAGGAACAGATGCTGTTCGGCAAACCCGAAGCCGCCCAGCCGCTCCCGGAAGTCGAAGGTGCCGACGAACAGGCCGACGAAGCGAAAATCATGACCGGACGCCACATCACCGGCCAGCAGCTCTGCGAGGCCTGCCGGCTCTATGGGCTGCAGCAATACGGTTACCTGGCCAGCATGGTCCTCGGCAGCTGGGGTATCCGCTCGACCGGCGACTTCGGCGAGATCGTCTACAACCTGATCCGAATCGACCAGATGCGAAAAAGCGAGTCGGACCGCCGCGAGGACTTCGACGACGTCTATTCCTTCGTGAACGCCTTTGAACCCCAGTTCGACGCCGTGGCCTCCGAGAACACCGGCTGATCACCGCCCAGCGCCCCCGTCGTCGAACCCGCCGCGTTGGCTCAGCCGACCGATCGCCTCCTTCTCTCACCAGGGTTGCCGACGCATGTCCAAACGAACTCCGCGACGCCTGCCGCCATTCCTGCAACGGGTCGCCCTCGGCGTCTGGGTCTGCACCCTGGCCACGGCCTCCCTCGCCGCCCCTCCCGCTACGGCTCCTGCCCCGCCAACCCAAGCCCCACCCGTCGCAGGCCAGCCCACCGACGACGGCCTAACGACACCCGAGGCGTTGGCCACCGCTGATGCCGCCAGGGCAGCCGCTCAGGCAGCCGACGACGCCAGTCAGCCCCAGGAGCGTCCCAAGCCGATCGAGGAGCCGCGGACGGAATATCTCGGCCGCACCCTGGCCGAGCCGATGAGCCATTTGGGGGCCGCCTGGTTGGTCCGGGCGGAACGAGACCTCGAAGAGAACGCTTCGCGCGCCTTCAAGCAACTCGGACTCAAACCCGGCATGAAGGTTTGCGACCTGGGCTGCGGCAACGGCTATTGGACCCTGCCGATCGCCCGCGATCTCGGGGCCGAAGGACGAGTGTACGCCGTCGATATCCAGGTCGAGATGTTGCAACAGCTCAAGGCCCGCGTGGCGGGTCGTGAATTGACCAACGTGACGCCGATTTTGGGTGACGTCGATAACCCGCGCCTCCCCGAGGATGTCAAGCTCGATCTGATCCTTCAGGTCGACGTCTATCACGAGTTCTCGCACCCCCAATCGATGCTCTGGGAAATGCGCCGCTCGCTCGCTCCCGAAGGAGTGATCGCGCTGTTGGAATACCGCGAGGAAGACCCCAACGTGCCGATCAAACCGCTGCACAAGATGTCCAAAGCCCAGATCATGAAGGAGTACCAAGCCAACGGCTTCAAACTCGTTCGCGAATACAACGAACTCCCCTGGCAGCACCTGATGTTCTTCGCCCGCGACGACAGCCCGCTCCCCGAAATCCTCCCCGAACCGTTCGTCCCCAAGTGATCGGCCGCCTGGGTTTTCCAGAGCGGAATCACTCGCCAGCGGAGAACCCGAGCGGACGTTTGCTCATTCCGGTGTCCGTCACACCCGCGCCGCACCGACCTTGCTCGCGTTCAAGCCCCCAAGCTGACATCGACACCCTGTGGAACCGTCTCACGGCCGATGGTGGGGCCGAAGTCGCTTGCGGTTGGCTGAAGGACAAGTTCTGCATGTCCTGGCAGATCGTCCCCTCGGAACTCAACGCGTGGCTCGATTCCGGAACACCGGATCAGATTGAACGCATGTTCGCCGCGTTGTTTCGGATGACGAAAGTCGACACCGCCGCCTTACAACAAGCCTTCGACGGCGATTGAAAACGCCACGTGCTGCGGACGTCGCGGCGCATCCGCG
>DITY01000336.1 GCA_002422955.1 Planctomycetaceae bacterium UBA6172 | reverse complement strand
GTTACCCTCGAGATCAGTTCGCTTTATGAAGTCGAAGCTGATATTGTAGATTATTTCATTGAATCCGATTCATTGGTGGTTGGAAAGGCAATCCGAGATTTGGCGTTACCCTATGAAGTCGTGATCGCGCTGATCGTCCGGCAAGGCCATAGCAAGTTACCCAAAGGCAGTTTTCGAATTGAAGCGGGAGACCATGTGATTGTCGTGGTCCACAGAAGTGTTCGGCATGCCGTGGATCGCGTTTTCTCGCGATCGCATTTGCCTGGCCCCGTAGTGCCTTGGCCCGAGCATATTGAATTCCCACTCCGCGGCAGTGTTAAACTCAGCGACCTCCAGGAGTCTTATGGTGTGGATTTGACCGGCGAGCCTGGAGTCACCTTGGGTCAATGGCTCCGCATGCAAGTCCCCGATCGTGAATTGATTGCGGGGACAATCGTGCATTCGGGGCGGGTAAAATTCTCTGTTCGCGATTTGGACGCTACTGGCGGCGTAGTCCTGGTTGGTATGGCGTTTCTCAAGGAGGGAACGCCTGACGTGCAAGGGGCTCAATCCGTCAGCGAATTGACTGATGGCAAAGGGGCTTGAGTTCGAAACAGCAAAGCAGCATCCCAAGATACGGATTAGGGATTGCTCTTGCCCTGACTGGCGTTAACCGCACACAGCACCATGCGACCGGGGCGACCGCGGTGATGAGGACTTGCGTCGCGCCATCGGGGACATTGCGGTCCGCGGCGCGTGGACGACTCATCTCGATGGTCTTGCAAGGAACGGCTAGACGGCAGGTTTGCGGTCCTGCTGGTCGATCCGCTGCTACGTTGTTGCTCGTCAAAGCGGAATCGGGGCGTGAAATACCGGAGCCAGATGACCAACCGCCGGAAGCGCCTCGTTGCGCCAGCGGACATCTCAACCGTCGCTCCGCGACGAGATCGTCCCGTTCCTATCCGCACCGGGTGTTGAAACACCCGGCTACCTTCGGTGGTCGCTCCGCGACCGCGGTTTCCACCGCCGGGGGACGTGTCAAGAATAGGGTCTGTGTGGTGCTGTGTCCCAAACGTTCCTGTCCCCAAACCTTCACGCGACCGCGGGGTCAACCGCCTGGGGAAGGGTCCCCGAACGGTTCGGGGCACTTCCCAGGCTACCGCGCTGGGATGACTGGCGTGGGAATGCGCCCCGGGGAATGGCCGTTGGTGCGGGGCTTTAGAGTTCCTTGGTGGCGAAGGTATCGCCTTGGGTGATGTCGCCGGTCGCTAGGCCTTTCTTGAACCAGCGGAGCCGCTGGTCGCTGCTGCCGTGCGTGAAGGTTTCCTTGCGCGGCGGACGGCCGCTGCGCTCTTGCAGCTTGTCGTCACCGATGGCGGTGGCGGCTTGCAACGCCTCCTCGATGTCTCCCTCTTCAAAAACCGCCTTGTTCTTTTGCGTGTGATGCAACGCGACGCCGGCAAAGAAGTCGGCTTGCAGCTCGAGCCGCACCGATAGGTCGTTGTATTCGACGGCCGAGACCTGCCGGCGGAGTTGTTCCATCTTGGTGGTCGTACCCAACAGATTCTGAATGTGGTGACCGACCTCGTGAGCGATCACGTAGGCGCAGGCCAAGTCGCCAGGGGCGCCCAGCTGTTTGTCGAGCTGGACGAAGAACGTGGTGTCCAGATAGAGCTTGCTGTCGGCCGGGCAGTAGAACGGGCCACTGGACGCGTCGGCGGAACCGCAACCGGAACTCACTTGGCCACTGAACAGCACCAAGGTCGGTTCCCGATACTTGATCCCCTGCTCCGCAAAGATCTCGTTCCAGACGTCTTCGGTGTCGGCGAGCACGACCCGGGAAAATTGGCCCCGCTCCTCTTCTTCGGCCGTGAGCGGCGCGGGTTCGGCCCCCTCCTGAATGGCCTGGGGAGCGCCCTGCTGCAATACCTGCTGCGGGTCACCCCCGAGGAATCCGACCAACAACGCGAGCAACAGCACGCCGATGCCGCCGCCGACAGCGACCGGACCCGCGACCGAACGGCGGTCTTCCACATTCGTACTTTCCCGTCGACCTTGCCAGCGCATCGTTTACTCTCCCCAAGTCAGCCCAGTTCGTTTGCCGCGATCGCCGCGGTTGCTACCTGGAAATTTAGCGGAGTTAGATGCGGGGGGTAGTGGGGAGCGGTATCGGTGGGTGAAAGTCCCGAGAAATGAAAACTTCCCCTCTCCGAGACACCCGCGTGCGGATAACACGACGGGTCGAAAACGGCCTGCCCTACCGAGCGGCTTAACGCCGCGGGTTAACTCGGCCGACGATTAAGCGAGGATTTCGCTGTGTACCTTGCCAGCGACGTCGGTCAAACGGAAGTCGCGTCCGGCCTGCTGGTAGGTCAGCCGGAGGTGATCGAGTCCGAGCAGGTGCAGCAGCGTCGCGTGGACGTCGTGGATGTGCATCTTGTTCTCGACCGCGTAGTAGCCGTACTCGTCGGTCGCCCCGTGACGGTAGCCCCCTTTCACGCCGCCACCGGCCATCCACATCGTGAACCCTTCCGGGTTGTGGTCACGACCGTTGGTGCCTTGCGCGACCGGAGTGCGGCCGAACTCGCCTCCCCACATCACGAGCGTGTCATCCAGCAGGCCACGCTGCTTCAGATCGATCAGCAGCCCGGCGATCGGCTTGTCGACTTCCAGGGCGTTCTTGTCATGACCGGCCTTCAGATCGCTGTGCTGGTCCCACTGCACGTTGGTGTCGCTGTGGGTGACTTGAATGAAGCGGACGCCCCGTTCGGCGAACCGGCGGGCCAACAGACACTGGCGTCCGAAATCGGAGGTGGCCGGTTGGTCGAGGCCATAAAGCTGCAGCGTCGCTTCGGTTTCTTGGGTCAGGTCCTGAGCCTCGGGCATGTCGGACTGCATGCGGAAGGCGAGTTCGAAGGAGGCGATGCGGGCTTCGAGCGACGGTTCGATGGCGTGCTCGGCGAGGTGTTGGCGATTGAGCCCCGCGAGCAGGTCGAGCTGCATTCGCTGCTGGGCGGGTGACCAACGGCGGTTATGGATGAACTTGACGTGGGCATCGGTCGACGGCTTGCTGGCCACCCCCAACGGCACGCCTTGATGTTCGGCGGGCAGGAACGCGGAACCCCAGTTCTTCACGCCGCCATGAGCTAACGTCGGGCAGATGGTGATGAAGCCGGGCAGGTTGTCGTTCTCGGTCCCCAAACCGTAATGAATCCAGGCACCCATGCTGGGGCGGACGAAGTTGTCGCTGCCGGTGTGCAATTTCAACAGCGCCCCGCCGTGGGCCGCGTTGGTGCCATGGACGGAATGCAGGAAACAGATGTCATCGACGCACTTGGCGACGTTGGGAAACAGGGCGCTGATGTGCATCCCGTTTTCGCCGTATTGGTCGAACTTCCACGGCGAAGCGAGCAGCTTGCCGGTGGCCGCGAACTGGACGCTCGGTTTATCGAATGGCAAATCCTTACCGTCATCGGCTTGAAGTTGCGGCTTGTAATCGAACGTGTCCATGTGCGAGGGGCCGCCTTTCATGAACAGAAAGATGACCCGCTTGGCCCGCGGCGGGAAATGGTGCCGCGATGGGGAATCGGGGTTCCGCAGGTCCTTGCCGCGAGCGGCATCGGCGTGCAACATCGCGGAGAGCGCGACATGGCCGAA
>DITY01000205.1 GCA_002422955.1 Planctomycetaceae bacterium UBA6172 | reverse complement strand
TTCGCGCCTTCAAAATCGGCTGGGGTCCATTCGGCCGCCGTAATGCCGCGACCGATGAAGCGATCGTGCGGGCGGCCCGCGACGCGATCGGTTCTGATGCCAAGCTGATGGTCGACGCCGGCGGCAGCGACGCGCATTGGTCCAACGGCTACAAGTGGGCCTTGAACACCGCCAAAATGCTGGCCGATTACGACGTCCACTGGTTCGAGGAAGCCCTCGTTCCCGACGCGCTCGAGGATTTCATAAAACTCCGCGAACATTCGCCGGTCCGCATCGCCGGGGGTGAGGTGCTGACCCGCCGACAGGCCTTCCAGCCCTGGCTCACATCCCGCGCCTTCGACATCGTGCAGCCCGACGTGACCAAGGTTGGCGGGATCAGCGAAGAGCGGCGGATCGCCTGGATGGCGGAGGACAATGGTGTGCAGTTCATCCCGCACGGATGGAACACCGCCGTCGGCTTAGCAGCCGATTTGCATCTCGCCTCGGCGATTCCCAACACGCAGTTTGTCGAATACTTGACCGGCTCGCCGTTCATCGACGAGATCACGCTAGGCGGCTGGCGGCTCGATGGCGACGGGATGTTGGCGATCCCCACGACCCCCGGCCTCGGGCTACAACTCGATCCCGACGCGGTCGCCAAATACACCGGCAACCAACGGCTGCTCGAACCCTAGTCCCGCCGCGTCCTAAACCGCTGCGCTGCGTACGCTCACCGATCACCCTTCCCGCACGCGGGAAGGTGTGGCCGATCTAGGGTGCCGTACTTGTCAAACTGGGAGAAAGTACAAACCCAACCATGGCAAATGAACAAACCCAAATGGCTTGAATTGACTTGGCTCGCGTTTTGGCTGACGCCGCCTATCGTCGTGGCGGCAATCATTTGCAGGTACTTTCATTTGACCTTTCTCGCGTATTGCGTCATCGCCATCTTCGCACTGTTCCTTTATCTCGGCATGATCCTGGGATGGTCATGGCTTACGTCGGCAAGAGACTTAAACACTCAAGACAACGAAGAAGCCCAACCATCAGTTAAAGATGGCCATCGCTGAACACCCTCCCCACAGCACCGTGCGTGCGGACTCGCAAACGGCGGTTCAACGAAGCGGAGCAAGACTCGCACGTAGACTCTTTAAGCGGATAAGTCCCGGAAGTGCTAACCAGGCGTTCGTCATCCCAACGCCCATGGCGATGGATTTCGGCATCTGCCAGGGCCCTTGCGAATCTTCGCGTGTCGGATCGGTTGTCGACGCGGCACGCCTAGTCCGATGTGCTCGCTCGCCTTGCGATTGAGCCGCCGCTTAATACTCGGCGATACGTGCCCCTGTGCCGCTCGAGAGGAGCATTGATGCATGCCGAAGAAATCATTGCCGCTATCCAAGGTCTATCGGCTGATTGAGCCGGGGCCGGTCGTCCTGCTAACGACCGCTTCGGCCGGCGGTACGAACGTGATGACCATGTCCTGGCATTCGATGCTGGAGTTTGAGCCGCCGTTGATCGGTTGCGTCGTCAGCGATCGGAACCAACCGCACTCCATGCTTCAAGGCTCCCGCGAATGTGTGCTCAACATTCCCACCGACGATCTTTTGAAACAGGTTGTCGGCTGCGGCAACAGCAGCGGCGCCACAACGGATAAGTTCGCGCGATACAAACTGACTTGCGTCCCGGGTGAGTTGGTCGCAGCACCGCTGATTGATGAGTGTTTCGCGAACTTGGAATGCCGCGTTGTCGATACGGACATGGTCAGGAAATACTGCTTCTTCGTCCTCGAGGTCGTGAAAGCCTGGATCGACCCGGCGATCAAGACGCCGCGGACCCTTCATCATCGCGGGTATGGGTCCTTCCTTGTCGCCACGGAAACGATCCGAGTGCGTTCGCAGATGTGGTAGCCGAAGCGGAGACGGAAGCGAGGCGTAACTGCGGTTGCAGGCGCGCTCGCAGCCAACCTCGGATAGGTGATGACGATTGCCGTTGCGAACGGGAGTTCGTTTTGACCACTCTTTACGATCGGACTTGCACCCGGGATAGGACCTTTCGAATGACCATGACGCTCCGTCTTGCCGATGGGGTGCCGGAGAAGTTAAACATCAGTATGAACCCGATGCCGGCACTCCGCGCGATGAACGAGGCCGATTACTCGGCATGGCTCGAGTATGCCATCCCGGCCTACGCTGCGGAGAAGGTGCGGAGCGGAAACTGGCTCCAGTCGGAGTCGTTGGATCGGGCGTGCGGGGAATTCGAATCGCTATTGCCGAACGGCTTGGCTACGGAGAACCACACCCTGTTTACGATCCTTGGTGAACCTGGTGTGCCGGTCGGTGCGCTGTGGATGGCCGAATCACAGCGACTGGGTGGTCCCATCGCCTATCTTTACAATCTCGTCGTGTGGCCAGAGCATCGGCGGAAAGGGTATGCGACTCGCGCGCTGCGGGCACTCGAACTCGAAGTCGCTCGCCGTGGCCTGGCGGGGATTGCGTTGCACGTGTTCGGTCACAACACTCAGGCTCAGGCGCTGTATCGCAAGCTCGGGTACGAGACGACGAATATCAACCTGTTCAAAGCGGTCACGCGGGAACATCAGGGCGCTGCCCGCAGCGAGTAACGCCGGCCCGCATCGGCCAGGTGTTTCCTACCGTCTCCCCGGGCGGGCTGCCGGCAGTTGCTGCGCCGTGGACGCGGTCTTGCGGAGTTTCCCGTGCGGCGTTCGAAATGAAGGTTCAAAACGGGCCCGTGGGGCAGACAATGTTTGCGGATTGGGTGGCAGGGCGAAGCCTCATGACGCGTTGCCTGACCATTGTCGGCGATGCAGAGGACGGCCGGCGAGGTCTTGCACTTCCAGGTCGACCGTTTGGCCTTGGGCGCGGAGGACGGTGATCGTCGCGCGATCGGGTTGCGGTCCGCCACCGACGACTTGGGTGATCGGCTCGTCAGGGGTCGGGTCATCGATACGATCGCGATGCGTATGTCCCGAAATGACCGCTTTGAATTCCGTCTGGCGGAGGATCGGCAACCACAACTTGGCCCCCATGCCCGAGAAGGCTGCGTAACCTTCCAAACTCGTACCGTCGTTTTCTCCTGGCAGCCCCCGCAGCGGGATGTGGCAGATCGCGATGCGGACCGGCGCGGTGGCGATCTCTGGCCGTGCGACGGCAGACTTCAACCAAGTGGCCTGCAGTTCGCGGTAGGGTTCGTAGGCGGCCGTGCCCGCGAACACGGGGTGCTGATCCGGTTTGTCTTCGCCGGTGTCCAGGCCGACCAACGCGATCGGCCCCAGTCGCAGGGCGAAGTTGTAGGGCAAGTCGGCCTGCCCCGGCCAACCGCTCAACCCGGTCGCCAACTCCCGCGCCCGCGCGCCGCGGACGTCGTGATTGCCGGGCACGAACAGCAACGGTCGCTCGGCCGCCCAGTCGCGCGAGGGGTCTTTGGCGGGATTGAGCACGATCTGGAGCGGATCGTCTTGCTCGTCGAAATCGTTGCAGGTGTCGCCATTCCAGACCAAGACGTCCGGGGCCAGACCGCGGAGGCGTTCGTGCAATGCCAGCAGCGTCTGCGGCTGTTCATGGGTGTCGTTCACGATCGCGACCGTCACCTGCTGCGCGCCCGGGTCGGGCAGGCTCAAGCGATAAACCCGGGTCGCTTGCGTTTCACCGCGCATCAACTGATAGGCATTCTTGTAGGCCAGCGGTTGGACGACGAACCGATAGAAAATGGTACCGCCGTTGGGTAGCGAGTCGCCGAGTGGGACACGAACGGACAACGCCCGATCGCTGGCACGAATCAGACCGTGCCGATGAGCGATCGCGGTTTGGTCGAGTTGGTCTGCGGTTCGTCCCCACTGCACCCATCCGGTGGCCAATGCCGACACGGCGACGTTGACGGTAAAGCCATCGGCCGCGGGGTGTTGCACGACCGGTGGGCTGGCGAGTAGCGTGCGCGGAACCTCCGCTACGTCCGCGACCGTCTCTCCGCTCACGTGCAAGCTGATCGCGGTGGCGGGGATCAACCCCAAAAATTGTCGACGCTGCCAGGCCATGACTCCCCTCCGATCAGGAACGAAACAGCCAACCAGTTTAGCGGCAAGGGCGCCAGACGATCACGCGGAAGCCGAAGATCCTCCCCAGGGGAGGCCGAGCTACTGCGCGGGTTATCCGGCGATGCTGATCAGCGGTCAACGGACGCCTGGTTAGCGGGGGCTGGGCAAAGCTTCGGGAGAGCCGGTATCGTTAGGGCAGGTTCTCGGCCACTGGTCAGTTGCCGAGGCCATTTCCTTCCACTTCCCCTTCTCGCCGCCACCGCCCACATGTCGACTCGACTCTGCCGCTGGGGTCTGCTCAGCACTGCCGCCATCAGCAGGAAAAACTGGAAAGCGATCGCGCTGTCGCAAACCGGCACGATCACGGCGGTCGCCAGTCGCGACGCGGCCAAGGCCCAGCAGTTCATTGAAGAGTGTTCCGCCGAAGTACCGCTGGCCAGTCCACCGGC
>DITY01000169.1 GCA_002422955.1 Planctomycetaceae bacterium UBA6172 | reverse complement strand
TGCAATTGTGGGTCGATTCGCCTCGCCGGTTGGAGCCCGAGGATCTACAAATATTGACGCGGAGTTTTGAAGAAGCCCGGATGCGGGTCATTCTGGCCGTCGGAGCCGAGCCGACCGGAACTCCGACCGACTCCCCAAGCGATTCCAACTTGTCCGCCAAGCTTCCCAACCGTGAGCCGAGGTGATTTGATGTCCAGAAGCCTCGCGCCCCCGAGGGCGGTCAATCGGACCCTGTCTGCTTTTCTGCTCGTCTGGTTTTGGTCGTTTCCCTGGAAGCGTTTGCTGTTCGGGGTGCCGTTTCTCCTCGTCATCATTTTCTTTGCGAATCTGTTCCTGCGACGGGGGGATGAGGGCCGGCGTCAGCAGTTCTTGCAAGGTCAGCTGAAGCAAGCTTTTGAAAACGAGGATTTCGATACGGCGCGACTCGTGTTGCATCGGCAACTGCAGACGAACTCGAAGAACATCGAAGCCCGTTTCCGAATGGGCCAGGTCCTCGATTCGTTGGGGCGTCAGGAGGAAGCGGTTCGGGTGATGCGTCAATTGGCGTTCCCCGAAACCGAGCGAGAGCAGTTTCTGGAACCGCTGGAGGTGAAGGATGACACCACGGTGACAGTCGCTGGGGAAAAAGCGGGGAAGGAAGTCGAGAAGGAGACGACCGATCCGAGTCGTTCGGCGAACCGCGACGCGACGATCCGTAAGCGATTTCGGACGGCTGATTCGCGCGCCGCCCGCTGGTTGGTCGCAAAGTACTTCGTCCCGCGTTTCGAAAAGGAACTCACGGATGAGGATAAGAGCGACTTCATGGATCTGTTGGATTGGCTCTACATGACGGCTCCCAAGGAGGAGCAAATCGCGAGACTCTACGCCGGGCAACTGATGCTGAACGGACGGTTTGAGGAGGCCCTGCCCGTGATGGTGCAGTTGATGCCGACCTCGCCGCTCTATGGCATTCAGGCGGCGGTGTTGGCGCGGCAGGCCGGTTTCGAAACCCGCGCGGTCAGTTACGCGGAAAATTCGCTCAACCAATTCGTCGAGCTCTATAAAAAGGAACCGACTCGTTCGGAGATCGCGATCGCGATCGCCAAAAATTACGTGTTTCTGACGCAGTACGAACGGGCGATCAGTGTCTTGAATTTCGCGATCGGCAAGACGACCGACGAAGCGACCCAGCAGACACTGCGACAGCACTTGGCCGATTGCTCTGTGCTCTGGGCCGAGTCGATCAATCGGAAGCCGGTCAAGACGACGGATGATCGCGTGCAGATCCTCAAGTTG
This sequence comes from Planctomycetaceae bacterium UBA6172, assembly GCA_002422955.1. Lineage (GTDB taxonomy): Bacteria > Planctomycetota > Planctomycetia > Pirellulales > Pirellulaceae > UBA6163. The sequence continues at coordinate 1,737 of DITY01000169.1, read as the reverse complement.
CTCGAATCGGCGTTGTCCGCCTCGCCGGGCAACGAATTGGTCATGCAGATGGTCAGCGATCAGGTGTTGGATTCGATCAATGAATCCAACCCGGAAATCGCCGCGTTGCAGGTGGCCCTCGTCAAGGGCGTTTCTCCCGGGGTATCGCACTTCATTCGTGGAACCGGCGCGTTGCTCAAGGGCAACACCGAGACCGCGCTGATGCATCTCGAAATCGCCGCCGAGACCCTGCCCAACAGCGATGTGATTCTCAACAACCTCGCTTGCGTGATCGCCAAACGTCAGGACGGTGATTTGGAACGCGCCTTGCTTCTGATCGATTCGGTGATCCAACGCAATCAGCAACCGTCACCTTACTTTCGCGATACCCGCGGCCAGATCCTTTGCAAGCTCGGTCGGTACAAGGAGGCGATCCCTGATCTGGAAGCCGCGTTGTCCCAACCCGAGCTGGCCATTGACGCTCACCGCTCCTTGGGCGATTGCTACAAGAATCTCGGCGCCGAGCAACTCAGCCAGCAGCACTATGCCGAATCCGAGCGTTTGACCGCCGAAAAAGCCAAAAAGACGAAGTGATTCGGCCGTCAGATTTCGGCCCCGCGGCGCGCTGCCGGGTGATCGCGCGACGATCGGTACAGCTCGTTCCGCCACCGCCAGCTCGGGCTGGCTGAGGTCGCCACGAAGTTGACGCGGCTCGCGCGGGGACTGACAATGCTGGTCCGCGGTCGGAGAGGTCACAGCCCTCGGTTCGGCGGACATCGCGATCGGCGTGCCATTTTTCATCGGGACAGCAGCTTCGGTTCGATGCTGTCCGTTTTCGCGACTGGCCGATTTCCGGTTCTGATGATCGAAACACCCCCAGCGGATTCCGTTACTGCGATGCCAACGGGCATGACCGGCGCCGTGGGCGATCGGGATGTGCCTGCTGTTGACGACCGGCGGATCGCGAGATGGCAGCCGCGGGACCGCTTTTGGCTCGCCTTTTGGTTCGGCGGCCTGCTCGCCTTCGTGCCGATGGTGGTGGCCTACCTCGGCATCGTCTTGCAACTGGAACATTACCAGTACGTCCCCTTGGCGATCCTGGCGGTCGCGGCCTTGGCTTGGAGCCGCGGCGATGGGCGGGTCCATCCCCCACGCGGTTGGCTCGCCTGGGGGCTGATCCTGTTCGCCTTCGCCGCGCTGGTCGTCGGCATGGTTCTCTACTCGCCCTGGTTGGCGGCGGTCGGCTTTGTCGCCTACGCGGCGGCCTGGTTGTGGTTGTCACGCGAGCCGGACGGACGTTCCTTGATCGTGCTGGCCTTGCCGCTGGCGATGATGATCCGCGTGCCGCTGGGGCTCGATGGCGACTTGATCATCAACTTGCAGCGTTGGACCACGCGGTTGGCCAGTTCGCTGTTGGACCTCGCCTGGATCCCCCATTTCGTCACCGGCAATGTGATCGGTTTGAGCAATCGGGAATTGTTCGTCGCCGAGGCCTGCAGCGGCATTCAGTCGGTCTTCACGTTGCTGTTTTTGGCGACGATGTTGATCGCCTACAAGCGTTATCCGTTGTGGTACGCGCCGCTGTACTGGTTGGCGGCGGTCTTGGCCGCGGTGCTGGGCAATGGCCTGCGGGTGACCTTGGTGGCGATGGCCGACGTCGTCTTGGAGCTCGACCTGGCCTCCGGCTGGGGCCACGAGTTGGTCGGCTATGTCACCCTGCTGCTCGCCTTCTTGCTGGTCCTGTCCTTCGACCAATTC
>DITY01000159.1 GCA_002422955.1 Planctomycetaceae bacterium UBA6172 | reverse complement strand
CAATTAAAAAACCAGCGATACCAATAAAGTGGTGGAGGCATTGTTATTTGTTGACGTGGACACGCAGCGGCGTGTTCGCCAGGCCTGGACGCGACCTTATGGAGCAACCGAGGTTTCGATCCGATGGCAATCGCGTTTTCTGACTCAGCCGCATGAATACCAGACACTACCTGGGCACCGCCAGTTTGGCGAGCGGCGGGACACTAGCCGCCGGCACATCTAGGCTGAACCGGCGGCTAACTCCATTTCGCTCAATCATTGGGAATGCAAACGCTTGTCGCTATTTTCGTTGCTAATTAGCGCGGTCCAGCCAACCTCAAGCCCCCGGCAATTTCGAATACAACTCACACTGCTTACGGGCCCGCTCCGCGAAGCTGAACCGAGTTTCGACCGTTTCTCTGCCGGCCTTCGCCAGTCGCTCTCGTGTCTGCGGATCGGCGGCCAATCGTCGAAGCGATTCGGCCAACGCATCTTCATCACCACAATCGACCAACCAGCCGTTGTCGTCGTGACCAATCAAACGTGGCACACCCGCGACACGGGTCGACAAAATCGGTGCCCCGATCGCCATCGCTTCGAGCAAAACGTTCGGCAACCCCTCACGCAGACTGCTGAGCACAAACAGATCGATCGCCTCGTAAAACCGAATCACATCCTCACAAAAGCCAATCAAACGAATGTGGTCTCCCATCCCAAGATCGCTGATCAGTCGCTCCAGCGATTCACGCTCGTCACCCTCGCCGGCGATCACCAGTCGCAACCGATCCCCGTCGGCGATCCGCCGCGCGACCGCGCGGATCAATAAATCAAACCCTTTTTCGGCCGACAACCGCCCCATCGCGCCGACCAACAATTCACCCGGTGCAACGGGCAACCAATCACCCCGTGCCGTCGCCGGATCACGTCGCCGCTGGTAGGCGTCGAGATCGATGCCGTTGTCTAGCAGAAACAACCGATCGTCTGGCACGCCGAGCTCATGGCACGCGTCGACCTGGTCCTGTGATACGCAGTAGACGTGTTCGTATCGCGGCAAACACAGCTTGTCGATGCGATAATACAGCGGCGTCCGCGAGGTCTCTTTGACCCACCCGTGTACCGTCGTCACCAATCGCATCCGACACCCGGCCCGTACGAGCATCAGACCGAGCAGGTTGGTTTTGTAGTCGTGACCGTGCCAAATCGCCGGCTTCAACCGCCGACACAACCGCCACGCCTGCCAAACCACCTTCGGATCAAGCGGCCCGCCATCGTCGATCTCGATCAACTCCGCACCCTGTTGTTCCGCCCGCCGACGAATCACGGCAAACCCCTCGTCTTCCGGCGGATGCAAGTACAGGCATTGGCCTTCGAACCCGAACTCGCGGTAATGCCGCGGCGCGGTGACGATCGTCTTATCCGGCCCACCACCATGTCCCGTGACCACCCTGGCGTGCAAAATCAGTTTAGGGGAAAGCATTAGGAACGGGGGACGGTTGGACGGGGGGCGGAGGACGGGGGAAAAAAAGACGCATCGCGTCGGTTGCGGGTAGCGGAAGTCGCAGAGACTTTCGCAAGGTTATCGCAGTCTCGGAGACGACGTGTTTTTGAAATCGAAACTCTCTGCGAGTTCCGCTACGTTTTCAATTTCGCAGTCCGGTGGCTGACGCCACCGGCAGATATTTGTCGCCCTCCGGGCTGCGGGTAGCGGGGCGCGAGGGACTGAAGACTGGTTTAATGTGGGACGACGATTGGCCAGAAAGTTTCCGCTTTGGCTTGCCAGGATTCTTGGACCAGACGTTGTCTTGCGGCGGATTGGTGAGCGGGGATCGCCGCGTTGGCGCGGGCAGCGGCTATCTTGACAAACTCCTCCGCCGATGTCGTGACGTCACAGCAATCTCGCCAAGGCTCGGTCGCCGGCAACGCTCGAACCACCACCGGGCGCCCCGTGGCCAAATATTCTTTCAACTTCAGCGGTTGCATCGCCCGCGTCACCGCCTCATCGCGATACGGCATCACCAGCACATCCGCCAGCGCGGCCACCGCGGGCAAATCGGCCATCGGTAGCGGGCCGGTCGCAACGACCTTCGGAAGATTCAGGATCGCCGGGTCGGGGTTCTGCTGGGGACCGACCAACACGATCGAACCGATGTCGGGCGACGCGGCCAGCCGAACCAGCCAATCGGTGTCGAGCCGCCGATCGACCACGCCCCAAAACACCGCCCGCGGCTCCGCCGCTTGATCGAGCTCACCGGCAACCGGTCTTCCAGCCTGATCGGTTGTCCAAAAGCCAAAGTCGACCCCGTGGGTGATCACGCTGCTGGTCCGCCCAAGCCGGCCGATTCGCTCGGCCAGCGATTCGCTGGCACAGATAATCTCGTCGGCCCGCTCGACGACGGCACGTTCGAGATCGAGCATCGTTTGCCCATCCAGCCCCGGCCAAACCGAAAAGTCATCGACGCAGTAGTACACCCAGCGGTCGACGGGCAAGGCGTCGAGCACCACCGCGGCGATCGGGATCGTGGTCACCGCCGTCCAGCCACCAGGGGCACTCAGCAGCGGCGCCAACTGCCGTGCGAGCAGGCGGCGGTTGATTCGCCGAGCCCTGGGCGAAGCGACCCAGGGCCACATCCGAGGGTTCACCACCCGCAAGCCCTCAGGCAAAGCCCCGTCGGCCGGATCAGCGCCGGGACGAACCCAAGAGCCGACCTTTTCCAAACCGCGATGCAGCGTCAACCAATCCAATCGTGGTGGCCGGGTGCCGATCGTATTCACCCAAACCACGTTCGCATCGCTGCCAGACCACCGCAGCCACTCGCCGGTCAGATATTGGCAGCTCGACGGATGCCGTCCCCAATCGTCGGAAAAAATAAGGAGGTTTTGCAAAATGTCGTCGTGCTTCGTGCTTGCGATTGCCGTAGCGGAAGTCGCCAAGACTTTCGTTCCGTCAGGAAATCCCCGAAACTCTCTGCGAGTTCCGCTACACGCCGAAACCCGTAGCGGAAGTCGCAGAGACTTTCGTTCCCCGCGTTTCCAATACCGCCGAAACTCTCTGCGAGTTCTGCTACACGGCGTTCTCGGATCAGAACGTAGCGGAAGTCGCAGAGACTTTCGGACCGCGCTGCCACGTCTCCAACACTCCCGAAGCTCTCTGCGAGTTCCGCTACTTAAAACCGCCGAAACTCTTGGCGAGTCTCGCTACCCTAGGATCCTCGTTCCAGCCCGCGTGAAGTGTTAGGTAGGGGTTGGGGCGGCTTTGGGGAACAGTTTGGATGCGAACCAGTCTCGCAGGCGTGCGGCTCGCAAGCTTCGTCGCAAGGCTTCGGATACCATCGCGATGCCGACGAACAGCACTAGGAAGTTGGCGAGTTGTCGCCACCAACCCCCTGGCATCCAAGGGTAATAGAGCGGTGTCACCCAGTCGCGGACCGGCATGTGGGCCAAGAACACGAGCAGCGTGTTCTGAGAAAGAAAGCGGATGAACCGCCCCGCCGGCAAACCGAACACCATGCCGATGATCAAAGGGGTGTAAACCGAGTAGAGCAACGTCACGGCGGCCGATGTCGTGATCGCCGTTGCCGCGGTGCCGCCAACCACGATCCGGCCGAACGGATTGCTCTTGTCGATCCCCAGCCTCTTCACCACCCACAACCAACCGGCCATCATCGCGGCGCATCCCACAACCGCCAGACAGCGGCGCAGCGCCGGCGACAATGGCAATGACAATGGCAATGGCAATGGCAACGTCGGCTCGGATTCGAACCGACGTCCCAGTATGGTGCCCATCCAAAAGACCGTCATCCAACTGGTCAAAATCATATAGGCATTGAAATCACGGTTCACCGACATCCAACTGGCACGCACCAGGATCTCGACACCCAGCAAGATCAGAAAAGACCACCATGTGACCGGTAGCCAGCGCAGCACGCAGGCCCAGGCGATCAACAGATGCAGGTAGGTGCCGACGTACCAGGTGGTCGGATTCGCCGGAAACGCGTTCTCCCAAATGACGTTGATGCCAAAAAAGTAGGGCAAGTAGTTGGTCAGATTCGGGCTGCCGATGCGAATCATCTGGACGAAGCTCAACAACACGCAGAGCAACAACCCCAGCACCGCAACCTCAAAGAAGCGATTGAAGATCACCCGCACCCCATCCCGCTTCTCCTTGGCCAGTGTAAAGGCGGTGACAAAGACAAACAACGCCACCCCCAATTGCTTGGGATTGATCGGATTGAAGATTCCCGGGATCAACGAATCGCCACCGGTATGGCCAAACACGATGATCGCCATCCCGATCACTTTCAGCCAATCAAGCCAGGGGTGGTATTGCATGGGGGATGAGAAGCAGGTCGTGGGTAGCGGAAGTCGCCGAGACTTTCGCAACGTTATCGCAGTCTCAGAGACGACGTGTTTTTGAATCGAAACTCTCTGCGAATTCCGCTACGCTTCTCCAACTGTAGCGGAAGTCGCAGAGACTTTCGGTCCGCGCGATTATCAGCCCGCGAAAATCTCTGCGAGCTTCGCTACCATTCGCCGTAGCGGAAGTCGCAGAGACTTTCGGCGTTTTCCCGTTGCGGCCGAAACTCTTAGCGAGTTCCGCTACGGGATTTCTAAACGTCCGGGTTTTCATCCACGAGTTTCTTTACAAACCTGGCCGGGTTGCCGGCGACCATGACGTGATCAGGCACCTTGGTACCGACGACGGCGCCGGCCGCGACCATCGCCCCCCGGCCGATATCGGCCATCACGATCGCACCTTCGCCGATCCAGGCATACGTGCCGACTTCGGTCGACTGGAGCGGCAGATTGTCCGGAGTCGTCCAGCGGCCTTGGTTATCCAAAACATGATGCTGCCCCGTGCTCAAGACGCTCGACCGACTGCCGATCAAACAGCCCTGGCGCAACACGACGCGACCGAGCAACGCATAATTGCCGATATAGACGTCGTCCTCGATCGTCGCATCGCGGTGACTCAGGATCACGCCAAAGCCGATCTGACAGCGCCAACTGCAGGCCTTGGCCGCGCCACAGTAAAAAGCACGCCGCAGGCACATGCCGAAAAATCCGGGCAAGATGGCGACCGCTTGGCCGCAAGCATGATAAGCGCGCAAGTATCCCGCCCCACGCCACGTCTCCAGCCGGCAAAGCAACACGCAAGGACAAACGATCAACGCGGCTAGAAAATTGGCCGTCACCTTGGTCGCGCTGCGAAATAAGGAATCAGGTTGAGGCATTAGTAGCGAAACTCGCAGAGAGTTTCGTAGGTTTGGAAACGCATGAACCGAAAGTCTCTGTGACTTCCGCTACATCTGTCACCGTTCACGAGCGGTTTCCTAATAACCAACCACGAAACACACGAATAACACGAAAAGTTGACGGCGTTTTATTACTAATTGCGCTGGGGTTTATTTCCCGAATTCCGTTATTGCAAGATTCCCTTTCGTGTGCTTCGTGTTTTTCGTGGTTAAAAGGGCACCGTTGGATTTTGGAAACCCATGGAACGAAAGTCTCTGCGACTTCCGCTAGTGCGCCTGTGAAGGCGATTGAATTGTCGGGTGGAAGTCCCGATCGGGGAATCCGTTACCGCCCCGTAGCCAATGGTAACTGCGCTTTCAAAAGAAAGGGTGGAGAGCAACCAAAGGCGAATGAGCAGTCCGTAACAAAATGAACTCGTTTCGGCCAAGCCTGTCGGGGAGCGTCCTAGCGTCGCGCGAACCTCTGACTTCACGACACGGCCCGATGATGACCGCGAGGTCAACCGGCAATGCGTTCGGTGGTCGGTGAAGCGGCTCGCACGGTGAATGAACGCGGTAACGTGCTAAACCGAGGTGAGCGAAATGGCAGTAGTGTTGTTGGAGACGGAATGTTTAGAAGTTCAATCGAGATAAGCAGGGAGACCTCCGCGGTGCCGCAGACCTGTGACGCGCCCGGCGGAGGATTCAGAGCCCTCATAGTAGTGACGACCGGCGGGAACCAAACCCGCCGCGAGCGAAGGGGGGCAGGAAAGTAGATTCGAGAAGACCAAAACCATGAAAAGACAATCGAAAGAATCTTTGCCGTTACGAGTGCCCTTTGCGGCTACCCCGGACGCCGAGACACCGGACATTCGCCGGTGGGCTCAGCATGTCGTTTGGACGGACCGAATGTTGACGACACTTTTAGAAAACAAAGTGAAAGGAGGAAGATGGCACGCGTTGATTGACAAAGTTTACGCTGAGCTGAATCTTTTCTCGGCCGCCCGCAAGGTGACCGCGAAAGACAAGGCAGCCGGGGTCGACAGACAAAGCTGCGAAGAGTTCGAGGAGCACCTGATCTCGGAAGCGAGACAACTCGGCGAACAAATCAAAGCTCAAATTTATCGCCCCAGTGCGGTCCGGCGAGTTCACATTCCCAAACCGGGAAGACCGAACGAAACCCGACCCCTAGGAATTCCGACGGTCCGTGATCGCGTGGTTCAACGTGCGATCGTCAACGTGATCGAACCCATCCTGGATCACCAATTCCACGAGCGGAGCTTCGGTTTTCGCCACGGATGCGGTGCTCATGATGCCCTTCGCATCGTCGAGCAGAAGATACAGGAGGGTTATGTTTACGTGGTCGATGCGGACCTGAAAGGTTACTTCGATACGATTCCGAAAGATCGGTTGCTTGACTTGGTCAAGGAACACATTTCGGATTCACGGATGCTGAAGCTGATCAAGTTGTTTCTCGATCAGGACATTCTGGAAGAACTCCGTCAGTGGAACCCGATTGCCGGTGTTCCTCAGGGGGCTGTTCTTTCACCGGTGTTGTCGAATCTGTATCTCAATCCATTGGATCACCAGATGGCTGACGAGGGCTTCGAGATGGTGCGGTATGCGGACGATTTTGTCGTCCTATGCCGGACTGCCGCCGAAGCGCAGGCGGCTCTGGCGATGATTACCCAGTGGGTGGAGTTAGCGGGTCTGATGCTGCACCCGACGGAGACGAAGATTGTCGACAGCCGCACGGAAAGCTTTGCGTTTCTGGGTTACTCGTTTCGCGGAGACAAAATCTATCCCCGCCGCGAGAGCTTGGCGAAGTTGAACGCTCGGCTTGTCGAGCTGACGCCGCGTATGCGGTCCGGCTCG
>DITY01000082.1 GCA_002422955.1 Planctomycetaceae bacterium UBA6172 | reverse complement strand
AGTGATCACCGCGGCGTGTCAAACTCTTTCAACAGCCTGGGGAAGGTCCAGGCCGGCACCTCCGTCTGCCGCGGCACGTTGACGAGATTGCGATCCGCCGGCTCGGGGTTGCGCAGGAACAACTCCCCGACGTCCTTGAGGATGTCGATGCAATTTCCGTAATAAGAATGCCCGAGCAACTCGGTGTCGATCGAACTGGCATCGATCGTGTCGAGACCCTGCGCGACCAGCAAGCCCCGGCTCGAATCCCCGGCCCGCCAACTGTCGTTGAAGTGATAGGAGGCCTGCAGCGCCCAATCGTTCCGCGAGCAGTAGAGCGTCGTGCGTTTGGATAGTTCGCTCAGCCGGGGAACGACTTGCTTGAGGAACACGTCGGCGTCGATATCCGGCGCGGCCAGGATGATCTGATCGAACAGTTCCTGCTTCGAGTCCATCGAGGCGATCGCCCCGGCGACGGCGTCAGCCCCCATGCTGTGCGCGATCACGTGGACCCTTTCCGCCCCCGAACGTTCGACCACGTCGAGCAAGAACTCCTTGATCAATTGCCGGCTGAACTGAACCTCGTTGCGGTCCGAAAAGTAATGGCGGAAGCTGGCGCGGGACGGCCAACTGTAAAAAATCGGCAGCCCTTGAAACTCCAGGTCGTAGTAGATCTGCGCGGTTCGCTTGGCGGCCGCGTCGAAACTGACGTTGTAGCCGTGGACGAACACGAAGNNGCCTCCTCCGCCAGCAGTTCCGCTCGCTTCAGGATGACGTGCTCTTCCTCGTCTTCACGCCCCAGCGTCGGCGTTTCCACTTCACCGACCACATGGGTTGGGGGAATCGAAACGTCGCAAAATCCATAGTGCTTTTCACCGTCCGCGGAACGTCGCGGCCCGAAGACCACCCCTTGCCGCTCGGCGTACCTCGCGCGGTAGGTTTCGCTGAGCAGCGGGATCGACCAAAAGTAGGCCAGCACCGCGAGCGCCAAGGCGCCGAGGATTTGCCGCATCAGCCCCTTGCGGGACGGGGCGGCGTCCGGATCGGAATCTTCCCGGCGAAAAAACGGGAACGCCAGCCACGCTGCCACGGCCGCCATCGCGATGATCGCCACATGGCTGGCAATTTGGAAAAAGCTGACCTGCGGTGTCTCGTCGAGGATCTCGCGATTGGTGCCGTAGTACACCCGCACCGTGGTCGGCTGCGTGGGATCGACACCTCGGACCAGCGGCGATTCGAATGTCTGCGGCGCCGGAACCGGCTCACGACTGGCCGCTGACTTGGGTGCCGGGGCTCGCATGATCGAAGGCCTCTTGAGATCTCCCGAACGCTGCCGATCGAGTTTCTCGAAGATCTCCGGCATGGAACCAGCTGGGGCGTCCGGCTGCGGGATGGACGCTCCCGGCCGCGGGATGGGCACCGATTCGGGAAAGGGCGTCGGGGCAAGCTCGGGAGCCATTTCGGGGGCGAATTCGGGGAACATTTCCGGCTCGCGCGCGAAAGCTGGGGCGGGATGGTCTCCCGCTTGGGCGATCGCCACCAACACCCGCGCGGCGGCCGCCACCCGTTCGGCATCGCCGCCGAGTTCATCCAGCAGTTGCGGGATCGCGGCAGCCCCAATGCCGGTCAGCTGGGCGCTCGCGGCGTCCTTCAGCGTTTGCGAATCGCTAGCCAACGCTTCGATCAACGACGCGATGTAGGCCTCATCATCCGGCTGCTCGATAGCGACCAAACCTTCCATGCCGAGGATGCCGATCTCTCGGATTTCGGGGTCGGGATCGATCGCCAACCCCCGCAGCAGTTCCGATAGGTATTGATTCAGCAGCCCCGATCGCTGCAATTGAATCGCCGCCTGCTGACGCACCGCGAACGTCTCGCTGGCCAACGCTTCTCGCAGGAAGGTCAACCGATCGTCTTCGCTCAGTTGCTGAGCCCGCGGAAAATGCTCGCGGACGACGCGCTGCCGCAGCTCGGGATCGGCCAGCGATACGCGAAGCTGTTCCAACGTCGGCTCGGCGACGTCGGCCAACGGGTCCTGCAAATACTCCTCGGCCCAGTCGGCCGGGTCAGTCGCTGGCACGGCGACGGGAGAATCCGTTGGCACCGGCGTCAGAAACGGTGCTGGCACCGGCGTGGCCGGCGCTTGCGCCGATGACCCGGCTGGGTTGATCAGGCACAACGTACAGGCGAGTCCTACCCAGGCGATGCCGCGGAGCCGCCCCAACGTTCGGCCTAGTCTTCCCTGCAACATCATCGTCTCAACCCTTCCCGTGGTGCCTACCCTCGATCACATCCTGCCTTTTCTAACTAATATCGCAATCGCAGCAAGACTTCGGCCAAGCGATTCCCGTCACGCAGCTGCAGCCTCATCACCTGCGGCGATTCCTGAACGCGTTGGACGAACTCCGCAGCGCTGGTCACCGGATTTCCGTTCGCGGCGACGATGACCTGGCCTACTCGGAGCGCACCGTAAGTCTTGGAACTCAGGCTGTAAACCCGTTCCCCCGACTGCCCCGCCTTGACCGCGATGATCCGGGCGCCGCGGCCACCTTCGTCGCGCACCACCAATCCGGTGCGAGGCCCGCTCCGTTCCGGCATGCCAGGGTAAGTACTCGCTTCGACGTTCTGTTCGGTCTGCAGCGGTGCCCCTTTGGCCGCCATCGCCCCGCGGGGATAAAGCGTCTTGAAGGCGACGGCCACGTCGAGGCTGACCTCGCGGACCAACTGCTCCCAAGTCGTCGGCTGCTTCCGATGTTTTTGCAGGAAACCCGTCAGCTGCGTCGTAAACAGCGATCCGGG
>DITY01000157.1 GCA_002422955.1 Planctomycetaceae bacterium UBA6172 | reverse complement strand
CACCCATGCCGCCGCCCATGCCGCCCATCATCCCGCCACCCATGCCGCCCATCATCCCGCCGCTTTGGATCGGCGAGCCGAGGTCACCGACGGGGTAGATCCGGGCCTTCGGTTCGACGACTTCACGAGGCATGATATAAAGCGTTTCGGCTTCGATTTCGTAGGTCAGGTCCTCGCCACCTTCGACCGACCTCAGGATCGCGGTGATCAACGCTCGCAGCGAAACGTTTTGCCGAGACAGCGTGATCGGTTCGTCAATCTGAACGTTGGTGACTTCCGGAACCCGGCGATCGACTTCGAAGGTGATGCCGTTGTCTTCGCCCAGTTTCCGCAACACCGCATCGAGCGGTTCCTGGTTGGCGTCGAAGCTGGGGACTTCGTTGTCGAGCGCTTCGAAGATCCGCCGCTCGTTCGGGCTGCTGCCGAGCAATTCCAGCTTGGCATATTTTTCCAACCGCCGACGGCTCATCCGTTGCCAAGTTTCGGCATCGGGGAACTGCATCGGCACATCGTCGACGAACGGCACGTTGGCCTCTTCCACCAGCGCGAACGCGTCGAGGAAGTTGCGTTGGCGACGCAGCCGGATTTCACGCATGCGGGTCGCCGAGTTGAGCATTTGGACCCAGAGCACCGATTGATTGGCGAGGACTCTCGCCGACTCGTCGGCGCGAGCGATCTCCGCCATCGCCGGAGTGATTTCGGTGTCGGCGTATCGCGCCCGACCCTCGGTCACCAATGCGTTCAGCTGGTTGGACAGCGTCTTCAGCCGATCTTCGCGGCGGAAGGCTTCCTGCAGCAACAACTCGGTCTGGGTCGCGGCCGCGGCCACTTCCGCCGCCGAAGCTTCCGCTTCGATCGCGCTCGCTTCCCGGCGGCTGGCCGCCTGGATCGCCGAACGGACCTGCCCCAACAATTCCTGACGAACTTGCGGGTTGATATCCGCCTGACTTTCCAATTGGCTGAGCAGCACCTTCAAGCTTCCCGAAACGCCGATCGGATTGGTTTCCAATCGCCGACGGGCTTGCAGCAACTCGGCGCGAACTTCCGCCCGCAGCCGACCTTCGGTCTGAGCCCGCTGCGCCGCCACACCGTCGAGGATTCCCGACGAGGGCTCGAGGAATTCGTCGCCAAGCGGCATCGCTGCCGGGCGACGTGGGGCCGGAGGGGCAACGGCGGGAGCGGGACGGGCCGCCGGAGGGGCAACCGCCGGAGCTGGAGCTGCTGCCGGAGGGGCCGCTACTGGCGGGCGTGCTGCCGGGGGTCTTGCCGCCGGGGGTTGTGCGGGGGCGGCGGGAGCAGCGCCGAACGGGTCTTCAGCCGGCGTGTCCGTGGCGCCGAACGGGTCGGCGAAGGGGTCATTCTGGTTCTGCGCGACCAAGCGTTCGCCCTTGACGATCCGCTCGCGGAGCCGCTGGACCGCTTCATTAGTCGGGTCGTTTTCCAAGGCCATCTTCGCGATCGCCTCGGCCCCACGCGGGCTGCCGTAATCGAGTGCCGCTTCGCCCTCGGCCGCCAACTGGTCGGCCCGCTGGCGCATCAGGCTCGCGACCTGACGGAGCATTCCCGACCCGGCGGTGGGTAGCAGCAAGCCTTGGTTCTCTTGAGCACCCGACACCAACCCTGGCAGGAAGGCGAAATCGGGATGATCGACTTCGACGGTCGTCTGGCCGCTGAACGAAACCTTACCGCGAGCCGTCTGGCCGCTCACCCGAATCGGGCCATCGGCAACCGCGGTGGCGGTGCCGAAGATCAACGTGTCCCGATCGACGCGGAGCGGTGGCAGACGCTTGCCCTGAACCGCGGTCATGCCGGCCGGCAATTCGACCGAATCGATCCAAATCGGTGATACGATCGCGGCGGCCGCTATCTGGCGACCGATCTGGTCGACGATCTCGGCTTCCGCCGGACCGATCAAGGAGAAGTAACCGCCGGTGTGATTGGCCAAGGTCGCCATCAACTCGATGTTCCGTGTTGGCCCGATCGCGATGCTGTGGATCGAAATTCGATCGGTCCGCAACGCGTCGACCAAAGTCTCGAACTTCGCCCGGTCATGAGCCAGTCGCATCGTCGCGCCGTCACCGATGTAGACGATGCCGCGGGTGCGATCGGCGGGGCCGTCCAAGACCGAGGCCCGGGCCGATTCCAGCGCGGCGGCCAAGTTCGTGTTGCCCAGCGGTAAGCGGCGGCCAAGCTTGGCGAGCGCCTCGCGGATCCCCGATTCGTCGCTGGCCAACAGCGGTCCGCTCAATTCCGTCACCGCCACGTCGGCGGCGAAGAGCTGAATTTCGTCGTCGGGCCGCAAGCCTGCCAACACGCCGCGGAGGGCGGCCAACTGGTCGGTACGGAAATCGCCCGTCTGGCTGGCCGAGGTGTCGAACAGGATGCTCAACCGGGCCGGGGCCCCGCTGACCAGCCGTAACACCGACTCGTCCGCCGGCGGTTGCAGCGAAGCGGCAAAATAGGCCTGTCCCGCGGCGTCCTGGAAGGTCGCCACGCGGTTGGATAACTCGCCACTGGCCGTGGCGGCGCCCTTGGCAGGTCGCTCGGCAGACTGGGCCCAGGCCACGCCGGACAACAGCGTCCCGGTCAAAGGGCAAACCGCAACTCCCATCGGGCCGAGCAGGGTCGAGATCAATAAAGCGCGTCGCAATCGCATCCGAAAATTCTCCAAAAACGAAACCCGGAACGGGTGATCGAGAAAAGGACCCGCCCCAATGGCCAAGCTGCTCCGGCGGCTGGTGCACCGATCTAGTTTATTTACCAGACGCAAAATCGCGAAAAAAAACCACAACTTTTCGCCCGGTACCCGGATCACACCCCCGCGTTACCGGCTGTAGCAAATTGCTGCAGTGTTGCATTTTGCTACAGCGGAATGTTGCAAATCGGACTCGTCAGCGGACGACGGCTACCGAAAACATTCCCAATCACCAGTGCAGCGATTGGCGTGCCAAAGGGTCGACTCCATTTCAACTGGACTTCAACTGCACGTCTTCCGCTTCCAATTTCTTGATTTCATCCTGCAGCTGGATGATCTCGTTCGGGTCGTCGGGCTGCGCCTTGGCTCCGGCCAGACGCTGCCGCAGCTGATCCAGCTTTTTCTTGATGACTTCGTGTCGTTTCTTAGCTTTTTTGTCCATCGATGGTCGGTTACAAGTCAGACGGGATTGCGAAATTCGACAAGGGAAATGGCGAAGTGAACGATCAGCACGAACAGGGTCGCCCAGAGGACCGTGGCCGTGATCGAATTGCTGACATCGCTAGCCGACCGCTGCGGACGACTGCCTCGATAATAGCTGATCAGCCCGATACCGGCGCCGCACAGCACGGTTTTCAATAGCACCCATCGCCAGCCGGTGTCCAGCCAGCCGACCGCGAACCAGCCGTCGAAAATCCCCAGACCCTGACCGCCGATCGCGTGATGGAAATGGGGGTGCCAAAAGTAAGGCCCCAATTCCGGGTGCATCCCGCTGAAGCAAAAGACGCTGACCCCGCGAGCGACTTGAAAGGCGATCGCCGTGAGCAGCGGGGTGCCGAGCACGAACGCCAGCAGGATCGGCAGCATCACGTACACCGCGGGGCTGATCCCGAGCGTCCGCAGGGCTTCGAGCTGCGAGCCGTAGCGTTTGACCCCCACGTCCGCCGCCACCGCCGCGCCACAGCGGGCGGCGACCAAGATCGTCGCCAGCACCGGGACCAGAATTCGGTAGAGCGCGAAGCCGATCGCGCCGAGCAGATCCTCGAGCAACAGCGGTTTGGTGTAGATCCGGTAGGGCAGGAACTGGATCGTGAAGTAGGTCGCGGTGAAGCCGAGCAGCGCGCCGGCAACCGCCAAATAGACGATCGCCGAAGGGCCGCAGACCGCGCGAAGGTAGTGCGTGAAAAAACGGCTGACCCAGGCCGGCCTCACGTCCCGCCGCGGCATCCCTTCGGGCAGACTCCCCCGAGCGACCGCGCGGCCCAGTCGCGTGAAACCCGCCTCGACCCTCGCGAGCACCCCCGCGGCGGCCGGCGAAGCGAGCTCCCGCGGCTGCGGCAGCGGATGGATCGACTCCGCCAACAGCGGCCACCGCTCGGGCGCTACCGCCGTCAGCGATTTCGTTTCGGGGTCGAGCAGCAACACCTGGTCGGCGATCCCGAGCAGGGTCGTGTAGTCGTGCGTGACGATGATCGCTGTCCGCCGATGCGCCCGCTGCGTCCGCCGAATCAGCTCCGCGACCCGCTTGCCGCTGGCTGAGTCCAGGCCACTGGTCGGCTCGTCGTACAGGATCACGGCCGGATCGGCCGCCAACGTCCGCGCGATCGCCAACCGCTGCTTCTGCCCGCCGCTCAGCACGCCGACCGCGGTCTGGGCCGGCACCCCCAACTCTTCCAACCACCCCGCGGCCGACTGCTCGGGCGGCTGCGACCGGTCCGCGCGATGATCGACCGCCAGCCGCACGTTGTCGAGCGGCGACCACTGGTCGAACAGGGCGAAGTTTTGAAACACGATTCCGACCCGTGGCGGCGATGACCGAGGCGGTGGCGTCTCCTCGCCGGATAGGCCGGATTGCGCCGGCTTCGGATCGTCGCTCGGCTGGGGAGTCATCACGATTTCGCCGCTCTGGCAGATCGCCGGATCGTCGAGATCGACCAAACCGCCCAGCACCCGCAACAGGATCGACTTGCCGGCACCGCTCGGCCCGACCAGCACCGTGATCTTGCCGGTCGGAATTTCCAGTGTCACGTCGCGGAGCAATTCGCGCCCGGCGACGCGAACTCCAAAGGCTCGTAGCGACACCGCGACCATCGGCGATGAGGCGATGCCCGCGTCCGATTCGGCGGGGCTGCCGTTTGCAGGGGAATCCAAGACCGCTACCAGCCTTTGTCACTCAGCGAAGGGGATGGGTTGCCCGTGCATGGTACCCCATGAAGGGGAGCTTGCCTCTCGCCCAGTCCGCTCGCGACCCGCAATTCCAGAGCCGAAAGGCAGCGCCGTCAACTCGTCAGCGGCCTGCGCGGCTCCTCGATGACGCTCGCCGCGATCAAACTGATTGGCGGAGCCGCAACTTCTCGGTCCGTTCGATTTGGACGATTACCCCGTCCTGCACCACGATGTTGACGTTACCGAACTTCAGCCCCCGCAGGGCCCGCAGGATCGCCTCCCGTGAGCTCGCGTCGACGTCGTCTCCCAAGCCCGTCGGCTGGGGGCTCGCACTGTGATTCGCCATCCGATCGTCATCCTGCTCAGCGAAATGGTTGTTGCTCATGAAGGCCTCCTGCACATTCCGGTACGCGATTTGCGTGCCAAAGTCGGGGAATGAGGTCGGCGTCACCCGCAACCTGCGAATCGCCAGCGAAATTCGC
This sequence comes from Planctomycetaceae bacterium UBA6172, assembly GCA_002422955.1. GTDB lineage: Bacteria > Planctomycetota > Planctomycetia > Pirellulales > Pirellulaceae > UBA6163. Next base: position 2,997 of record DITY01000157.1, on the reverse strand, counting down.
GAAGTGGACGGGTGAGCGAGTGCGGCGAGGCCGTGATCCGTCACGGGACGATCAGGAGCAGCCGCCGATCTCGCCGCACTTCCGTCGTATATGATGGCCGTGATGTTTGCCCGTGATATTTAACGGATTTATGGCAGGGTAGGTTGGGCGTTGGAGCTCACCGGGAGACTGATCGGTTTGGAACGCTCGGAACAACTGCTGCTGCACGTCTGGCGGGAAGCCTGCCGACACATCGAAATTTCGGAATCGACCGCGACGATCGCCGGATTGCTCCGCGACGACTTGCCACTCGACTTTCTGCTGGTCCGGCAATTCGACGTTGCCAGCCGAACGGTGAAGACGTTGGCGATCGTCCAATCCGAGGCGTCGCCCCATCATCTGCCGGCGGATTCGGAGGCGAGTCCGGCCAAGTGGGAGCGGCTGATGGGTTGGGCTAACTCGGGGGAAGTGATCCGTTGCCCGGCGAACCGGCGGAGCGGGGAGATGGCGCTGTTGGTCCCGCCGGGGCTGGAGGGGGATGCCATCGCGGGGCCGCTGCGGGGCGCGGGCGGGCCGCTGGGCGCCTTGGTGTTGACCGTGCCCCCCAATCGCACGCTCGGCGATAACGACCTGCGGCTGTTTCGCCTGTTGATCGAACCGCTGTCGGTGGCGATCGAGAATCACCTGCGAATGCACGAACTGAGCAACCTCCGCGAGGTCGCCGATTCGGAGAAGCGAAAGCTGCTCAAGCGGTTCGGCAAATCCGACGCGCCCGAGGACGTGATCGTCGGAACCGATTCCGGGCTTCGCCGCGTGATGGAGCGGGTCAACCTGGTTTCGACCTCCGACGTCCCAGTGCTGATCTTGGGTGAAACCGGCACGGGGAAAGAGGTCGTCTCGCGGGCGATCCATTCCCGCTCCGCGCGGTCGACCGGACCGTTCATCCGCGTCAATTGCGGTGCGATCCCGCCGGAATTGATCGATAGCCAATTGTTCGGACACGAACGCGGCAGCTTTACCGGTGCGGAGTCGGCTCGCCAAGGCTGGTTCGAGCGGGCCGACGGCGGGACCCTGTTTCTGGACGAGATCGGCGAGTTGCCACCCGCGGCCCAGGTTCGTTTGCTGCGGGTCTTGCAAGATTCCTTCATCGAGCGGATCGGCGGTCAAAACCCGATCCGCGTCGACGTCCGGATCGTCGCGGCGACGCATCGCGATTTGCCGACGATGGTCCGCCAGGGCAGCTTTCGGGAAGACCTCTGGTACCGCGTCAACATCTTTCCGCTGACGATGCCACCGCTCCGCGACCGGCCGGAGGACATTCCCAAGTTGGCGATTCACTTCGCCAAGCGGGCNNTATCGCTGGCCGGGCAACATTCGCGAACTGGCCGCCGTGATCGACCGAGCGGTGATCCTGGGCGAGGGCCAGCGACTCGATCTCAAGACCGCCCTGGGGAGTGGTAATATCGGCGACTCCGCCGCCGGAACCGCCGGGTTGTCCGCGGAGCCCTTCGCGGACGACGAACCAACCTTCTACGAGGTGATCCCGGAATCGAGTCCGCCGCGCCGCCTGCCCGCCCCGGTCCCCGCGGAAATCGCGGATGATAATCTGTCGCTGGACGACGCCATCAAGCGGCACATCGAAGCGGTCTTGCAGCGGGTTCACGGCAAGATCGAAGGGCCCAAAGGGGCTGCGGCACGGCTGCAGATCAATCCCCATACGCTTCGCGCCAAAATGCGAAAGCTCGGGATCGACTGGGCCGGCTTCCGCGATTAGCCGCCGCTTGAAAAGTGGTGCCACCGTCGGCTCGGCCTGCCGCTGCTCGCCGCGTGATCGTGATCGTGATCGTGATCGAGAATGTGATCGAGAATGTCACCCCGCTCGTTCGCGATGAAATCAGCCCCTCGGATTGGGCTATCAGATTTCACGGTCCGCGGATCATCAGTCCGTGAGATCTGATGGCCGATTGCGCGCCAGCGGCATTGGGAAATCGAAAAACGCCTTGCTACTGAGATTTTTCAGATTCTTTGCGATTGCGGCACGACAGTTGCAATTCCCAATCGCTAAGGTCCCACCGCTCGATAGTTATGTGATTGTCGAGCAAACGCAGTGGGCGGGATTGGGAAACACATTGTTAGAGTCTCATGGGAGTCGATCATGTCGCAAGGATTAAGAAAGGTAGTACGGAAAGGATTCACGTTGGTGGAATTGCTGGTGGTCATCGCGATCATCGGCGTGATGGTCGGCCTGCTGTTGCCCGCGGTGCAATCGGCTCGCGAAGCCGCGCGGCGGATGTCCTGTGGGAACAACCTCAAGAACATCGGGCTGGCGCTGCACAATTATCATGACACCTTCAAGACCTTCCCGATCGGTCATCAGTACCGCGGCCACTTCCACGGTAATCCGCTCGACGAAGACGGCGGCTCCGGCTTCGGTTGGGCGACCGGGTTGCTGTTGTTCATCGAACAGGGGAATCAGTTCGATCGTTTCGACCCCAGCTACGCGTCGAGCGAGAACACCGTGACCCGCAATCGCGAAGTCTGCGAGACGCCGTTGGCGCTGTTCAGCTGCCCTTCGGACACCAAGCCCGCCCAGTGGAACGACGGCGCGATCCCCAACGCCGCGACCAGCAGCTATCAAGGCGCCGGAAGTTCGTATGACGGTTGGGCGGCCGCGGCCGTGGGAGGCAATCCTAACCAGGACCGCTTCAATGGGGTCTTTTGCCGTGACAATCGCGGTCGCGTGGTCGGCCTGCGAGACGTTTTGGATGGGACTTCGAACACGATCATCGTCGCGGAGACGAAGTGGGACATGGATAACAATCGCCGCAATCGCTCCCGCATTTACTCCGGTACGGACGTCGTGAACTGGACCACCGGCGCGACCAACGCGGTGTTGGTGAACGGCCAGTGGGCGATCAACTGGACCGCGCCCGAAGGGAACCCGCAGCCTCACCGAACGGCGAGCAGCAACCATCCGGGCGGCGCTCAGTTCGCCTTCACCGATGGCTCCGTCCGCTT
>DITY01000077.1:8813-9002 GCA_002422955.1 Planctomycetaceae bacterium UBA6172 | reverse complement strand
CGTCAAGGAAGACCTCGGCCCACGGATGGACACCTACGCCGATCTGCTGCATTTCATCGGCTGGCCGGATACCGGCGCGATCATGCGACGGCTGGACGACGGCAAGAATTCGCCCGAAGCCAAAGCCGGCAACATGTACGAATACCTCGGCGATGACGAGGCGGAACGGCAGAAGAACTTGGCGTTGTT
>DITY01000077.1:0-8768 GCA_002422955.1 Planctomycetaceae bacterium UBA6172 | reverse complement strand
CGGATTGAGCAGCCGGATTGAGCAACCCCGCGCGGCGGGGCCCCGATCTTCGGTACAATCAGACCGTTCCATCGACGCTGCCCCCCAGCGTCATTCTTTCAACACCGCCCTTCCCGGAGTCCTTACCGATGCGTTGCTCACCCTCCTCTGCCGTCTCGACCCTGCGTCTGCTGGCCGCCTTGGCCGTGGTCGCTGTCGTCGGTCTCGCCCCTCGGTTTTCCTTTGCCCAAGATGCCGCCCCGGGCGTGGGTGCGGCGGCACCGGAATTCGAAGTGCTCGACGACCAGGGCGAAACTTGGAAGTCGGCTGACCATTACGGCAAGAAAATCGTCGTCGTTTACTTCTACCCCGCGGACATGACCGGCGGCTGCACGGCGCAGGCCTGCGCCTTTCGCGACGACTTGGGCAAGCTGACCGACAAGGGCGTGATCGTCGTCGGCGTCAGCGGCGATTCGGTCGAGAATCACCAGTTGTTCAAGCGCGCTCATCAGCTCAATTTCCCGTTGCTGGCCGATGTCGACGGCAAAGTCGCCGACGCGTTCGGCGTCCCCAAGACGGTCGGCGAAAAGACGGTCAAGGCCGAAATCGAAGGGAAGAGCTACGACTTGGTTCGCAACGTGACGACCAAGCGGTACACGTTCGTGATCGACCGTGACGGCAAGATCGCCTACAAGGATGACGCCGTGAACGCTCGCGAGGACAGCCAAAAGGTGCAGGCCGTGATCGCCAAGTTGCAGCCCGCCGCGAAGTGATCCGCATGAGTTTGGCCGCTACGGAGTTGAATGTCAGTACGTTGCCATGCCGCATCCCTTGATCACCGAAGGCGTCAGCGCCGCGACCACCGAAGGCGTTAACGCCGCTTCGGAATCGATCGACCGCTGTTCGGCGGAGGAAATCGTCCGGCTGATTCAGCAGGAAGATTTGAAGGTCGCCGAGGCGGTGGGCGCTGTCGCCGGCGCGATCGCTTCGGCGGTCGAGCGGATCGCCACGGCGCTGCGTGGCGGCGGGCGTTTGGTCTACCTGGGTGCGGGGACCAGCGGCCGATTGGGCGTGCTCGATGCCAGCGAATGCCCGCCGACTTTCAACACCGATCCCGCCCAGGTCGTCGGGTTGATCGCGGGTGGGCCGGCGGCGTTGACCCGCGCGATCGAAGGTGCCGAGGACGATCCCGCCGCGGCCGTGGTCGACCTGCGGCGGATCGATTTCTCGTCCGCCGACGTGCTGGTGGGGATCGCGACCAGTGGGCGGACCCCTTACGTGATCGGTGGCCTGCGGCACGCGCGCGAATTGGGTGCCGTGACGATCGGCTTGGTTTGCAATTCGCCCTCCGAGATCGACCCGCTCGTCGACATCCTGATCGCCCCGATCGCCGGCCCGGAGATCATCAGCGGTTCGACGCGAATGAAGGCCGGCACGGCGACCAAGATGGTGCTCAACATGCTGACAACCGGGGCGATGATTCGGTTGGGCAAAACTTATGGCAACCTGATGGTCGATCTGCGGGCGACGAACACCAAACTGGTCATCCGTGCGCGGCGGATCGTCGCGCGGTTGACCGGACTGGCCGATTCCGATGCGACCGATTTGCTCGATCGAGCCGGTGGCGAAGTTAAAACGGCGATCGCGATGCATCACCGCGGGCTCACGGCCCAGCAGGCTCGCGAGTTGCTGCGCTTCCACCACGGGCACTTGCGGGAGGTGATCGGGTGAACGAGCGGGTGATGACGGATGATGCCGGCGCGCCGCTGCTGGTCGGCGTCGATGGTGGCGGCACCAAAACGGTGGCCGTGATCGGGCGGCGAGCGGCCGACGGGCAGATCGAGTGTCTCAGTTACGGTATCGCCGGGCCGGCCAACATCCAAACGGTCTCGGCCGAGCAGGCTTGGGGTCAATGCAGCTTGGCGATCGACCGCGCCTTCGCGGCGTTGGGCAACACCCCGGATCGGATCGACGCGATCGCCTTCGCCATGGCCGGCGAGGGGAGCCCGCCTCATCGCCAAGCGTTCATCGCCGAAGTCGAGCGGTCTGGCCGCGTCGGACGGATGATCATCAGCCACGATGCCCGGCCGCTGATCGCGGGGGGCACCCCCAACGATTGCGGGATCGCGTTGATCGCCGGCACGGGATCGTTCGCTTATGCTCGCAATTCCGCTGGCGAGGAAGATCGCTGTGGCGGTTGGGGCTATCTTTACGGTGACGATGGCAGCGGCTATGCGATGGCGATCGCGGGGTTGCGAGCGGCTGTGTTGGCGGCGGATGGCCGGGGCGAGCCGACCGAGCTGTTGGCGGCGCTGAGCGTATGGATCGGCGAAACCGACGCGCGACGCTGGTTGCCGACGCTGCGACGCTGGAACCCCGAACAGGTCGCGGCGGCGGCCGGGGTCGTCTGCCGGGTCGCCTTCGACGGTGACGCGGTCGCGGCGAGGTTGGTCGATCAAGCCGGGGACGATCTGGCGGCCCACCTGATTACGATCTGGAGGCGCCGCTTCGCGGGGGAACCGATTAATATTGTACTGACGGGCGGCTTGTTGATCGCGGAGCAGCCGATTCGTGAGCGGGTATTGGCGGGCTTTACCGCTGGGGGCGGATTATGCGAGGGTTACCGTTTGATCACACGGCCGGTCGATACCGTGCTGCATTTGTTTTCTTGAATTGACCCGGCGGCCAGGCAACCGCCCACCAACCCTGGCGATTTCGATGATTTCTAGAGGTCACCTTCCCGGGATCGAAAACGACGCGAACTTCGACGGAGCCGCCGAGCGCGATCGGGCCCGGGCGGCTGCTCATGGTCTGAGCGTCGATCTGGCGAATTTTTTAGACATTCTCCGGCACCTGATCCGCGAGCCAGCCGTCGTCGGAACCGAGGATTCGTTCTTTCGTGTCGTGCGCCGCGAATTGGAAGAGATCGAAGTCGACGTTCGGCACTACAACGGGGTGTTGGTCGCGCGGGGCAACGATCCCGACAGCCTGTTCCTGTCGGCCCATGTCGACCGGCACGGGCTGGTCTGCACCGGGCCCAACGAGTTCCAGTACGCGGCGTTCACAGCGACGAACCAAGGGGAGCTGACGGGCGATTCCGTGTCGGAGCAGATGATCGAAACGATCAAGGACCGCTTTCATGGCCAGCGGGTGCAAGCCCATCTCCCCTATGTCGGCAGCTACCTCGGCCAAGGGACGATCACCAAAAGTTTCGTCTGCCCCAATCGCCGCAATTTGATCTTCGAAGTCGTCGGCTTGGCTGACCTGCAGCCCGGCACGCCGGTTTCGTTCCTCGATCGGCTGACCGTCGAGGGGGGCTACATTTCGGCGCAGCTCGACAACGTCGTCTCGGTCGCCGTGTTGATCTACCTGTTCCGCAAAGGCTTTCAGGGGACCGCCTTGTTCACGGCGGAAGAGGAAGCTGGCCGCAGTTGGCGGTACGCGCTGGAATGGTTTCAACGGGAACGCAAGACGACGCAGCGATTGATGGTGCTCGATACCAGCCCGTATCCCAACACCGACGCCGCCGGTGCCCAAGACGTGGTCCTGCGACGCAAGGATGCGGGGGGCGAATTCAGCACGTTCATGACCGAAGAGCTGGCGGGACGCTGTCGCGAATTGCAAGTCAGCTACACCTACAAAGACGAATACGTCGAGCGGGTCAATCTCACCCGGACCAAGCCGTTGTCGCTGGGACGCACGGAGTTGGGGCGTCTGATCGCCGCCACCAACGGCCAGATCACCGGCACGACGCTGCAGATCCCCACCACCGGCTACCACACCGCCAACGAGACCGCTTCGCTAACGTCCATCGCCTCGGTCCTGCGACTGCTCGAATCCTACGTCCCGAACTGAGTTCACACCGCGACTCGCTGCCCCATCCGCGGAGCATCCCATGCCAACCACCGATGGCCCCACGCAAGAGTTGTTCGCCGACCGCCGGCTGTCGGGGGAAGGCGGCATGCGAGGCGGAAAACGGCACGGTATGTGGACCTTCTACTACCGCAATGGCCAACAGAAGGCGGTCGGCGGTTACCGGGATGGCGAACTCGATGGCCACTGGGATTGGTGGCGTGAAAGCGGTCAGCCGCTGCAATCGGGGGCATTCGACAACGGCCTCCAAGTCGGCAACTGGAAGCGCTACTACGAAAACGGCCAATTGTGGGACGAAGGGGCCTATGAGCGTGGAAAGAAGGTTGGGCCGTGGACGACCTATGACCAGTCCGGCGCGATCAAACAACAGAAGACCTTCAAGCCGAAAGCCTGATCCACACAGGCACATTGCTCACGGCTTCGCTTCCCGTGCGGCCGCGAGCTGTTTGGCCGAGCGGTTGGCGGACTGCAGCGGCAGTAGGATATCGAACTTGCTCCCTTCGCCCGGTTGGCTCCACAGTCGCACCTGGCCACCCTGCGATTGCGTCAAGTTCTTCACGATCGCCAACCCCAGGCCGGTACCGACGCTGGAATGTTGCCGCGATTGCTCGGTCCGATAAAACCGTTCAAACACCCGTCGCTGTTCGTGCTCCGGGATGCCGATGCCGGTATCGCGGACGGAGATGATTCCGAACTCGCCGTCCGAGGTCACGTTCGCGATCACTTCGCCCCCTTCCGGCGTGTAGCGGATCGCATTGCCGATGACGTTGTTGGCGATGGTGATCGCCGCTTCGCGGTCCGCCCGCACCATCACCGTCGCGCGGCCGCCACGGTCATGGGATAACGCGATCCGCTTGGCCCCGGCAACCGGCGTGTAGGTCGCGATCGATTCGGCGACCACCGCGTGCAGGTCGACCGCGGTCAGCCGGAGGTTCTGCGTACCGGCCTGGGCGCGGGCCAGCGTCAACATGTCCGAGACCAGGCTTTCCAGCCGTCGAGTCTGGTCGTGAATCTGCGACACGAAGTACTTGGCCGCCTCGGGATCGTCCTGGATCGCCAGTTCCGCGGTTTCCACGTAGCCCTTGATCGCCGCCAAAGGGGTCTTCAGCTCGTGCGACACGTTCGCGACGAACTCGCGGCGGGTCTCCTCGATCTCGCGGATCTCCGACTCGTCGTTCGCGACCAGCAACACTGCCGAGACATCTTTTTCGTACGGCACGGACGCGCAAAGGATTCGCAGCACCTGCCGGCGTCCCGATGCGTCACGCTCGTCGACGACCACCTCGCGCGGCGAGCGGTCGATCGCGACCTCGCGCACCTTGGCCAACAATTCGCGATGCCGGATGGTCTCGGCCAAAGGGGAGCCGATCATCGGTTGCGAGACGGGAAACTGTTTCTTGGCCGCGACATTCGCCAGCACGATCTCCCCCTGTGGCGAAACGACGACCACGCCGCAGTCGAGGTTCTCCAGGACCACGGTCAACCGCGCCCGCTCATTCCACAAGTCGAAGTACGACGAATGCAACGCGCGCGCCTGCGCCGCCAACGCCGACAATTGGCGATCCAGCGGCAGGTCGGCGTTCACCACCGGCCTGGAGGATTCGCCCGCGACCGGCCCCGCCGCGGCAGCAGCCAATCGCTCGAACTGCTGCCTTAAAAAGCGGGTCTCGGTTTCGAGATCGCGATGGTTCGCCAACTGCGTGGTGGCTTGTTCTGCCAAGCGTAAGGTCATCACCACCATGACAAGAACCGCCAACCCGGCGGCGGACACCGCCCATCCGCTGGCCGCGGAGAGCACGAGCACCAGGCCACAAATCACCGCCGCGGTGAGGCCAGTCCGAGTGACGTTCGTGGGCGAGATCAAAGCGGGCATGGGGAAGTCGGATCGAATCGGAGACGGGACTGAAATCGCATCGGGCCGGCGGGAAACTCGATCGAGGCTTACAGCAGCTTCTCGAGAGCTTCCCGCAGTCGATCGGCCGAAATCCCTCGGCCAACGACCGCCGTCCCATCCGCTTGGCCACTCAGATGCACGCCAACGACCTCGCCAGCCGAGTTCAATAACGGTGCCCCAACCGCCGCTTGCAGGCTGAGTTCCGCATTCTCGAAAGCGTAGTCGACGCCCCCGGTTTCTGATACTCCGGTGACGTTCGCGCGGTGCGTGTACTGGCTCGCCGGCGCCCCGCCGTAGACCGCGGTGGCCAACCACACCGGATCGCCGACGGTGGGCGCGGAACTGGCGATCGGCAGCGGCTTGAGCTTCTTCGCATTATCCCCGGCCGGGATCACCAGCAAGCCCGCTGCCTTCCAAAACTCGGCATCTCCCTTAGCCAGATCGAGTTCCAACGGGATCTCAACCTTGACGGTGGAATCCGAAGCCCCGAACGCTTCGCTGACCACCACCTCGCTTATCGACTCGCGGATCTGCCCCGGAGCGATCTCCGCGGTCAATCCGGTACTCGGCCCCAGCAGCTGGAGAGCCGTGACCAAGTAGAGCCGTTCCGACTGGACAGGGCGGATGACAAAGCTGGTTCCCGGGGGCATCGAGATGTCATGGTCACCCACGTTCGTGAAGAAAAAGGGCCGCCAAATGCTAAACTTCGGCACCGGCGGCGAATCGTCCAAGGGGGCCGTTTCAACCACGACTTTGGGTTGCTCGTGTCGCGGCCAGGCGAAAAACAAGAATGCCAAGCAGGCCGCCGCGATCAGCGTTGCGACGAGATGGGCGTGCTCCCTGCGAGCACTCACTTCGCTGATATTCATGATAATGAGATGTGATGATTAGATATAAGGGTGGGGGTGGGTACAGCGACCGCGCTGTTGTTAGGATCGTGCGGCAAAAAAGTGTCCGGTACCTGTTGCGAGGAACTCGCCTTTCGCGTGTTTCGAACAAAAGGGAGCGAGTGCTTCGCAAAAATGGCGCCGGACAATTATTTTCCGCACCGTGTTTAGTAAGGCTTCTAGTTTNNCCTTCGGGTGCTTCGCACAAAAGGTACCGGACACTTTTTTGCCGCTCTTTGCTTACCGATCGATCCGAAATCGCGATATCAAAACACAAATGCTCGGCCACACGGCGGATCACCGTGCGCCGAGCATCTTAGATTAGCAAGACCAACCGACCGGAAAAACCGGCCTACAGTTGACTCTCGTCAGCCGCCACGGCGGCGTCTTGCTGGCGGATCTGCTCTTCCAGTTCGGGTGAGCCGACCGCGGGTCCCTCGGGCTCCGAGCAACCGCCCAGCAGCAGGCAGAGGCCCAGGCAGGCGGCCCCAAAAATCGTACGCAAACGCATGATGTGATTTCCTCAGGTGATTTAGAGCTTGCTTTCGTCGATAACCCGGTTGTCGTCGACGACGCACAGGTTCATCCAGGTCAACGCATCGATGCTGAAAGCGAAGGTCCGGACCGATCCGTCGACGAAGACAGCGTTCAAGCCGCCCGGGTGAGCCGCGCCGAAGTAACGTGGCCAGTTGGTGGCCGTGGCCCCCGATCCGCGAATCGGTGGCGTCTGGCTGTCGGCCTTGGGGGGGAAGTGCCAGCGAACGACACACTCATCCCAACCGGCGTTATTCCAACGCTCGTTATCGCCACCATCCGTCCCATGCCAATCCGAGGGCAGGGCCTTTTCGGCGAAGATGATCGAATTGCTGGTGCCGTCACGGACGTCCGAAAGGGCTCGCTTGTCGAAAGCGCCGAACCAAATGATCGCGCCGCCACGGCCACCCGGTGACAAGCCGCCGTTCGCACGGGTACGGATCGCTACGGACGGAGCTCCCAACGGAGCGGCCGGGATGAAGTTGATCGTCGAGTCGGGAGGACCTTGAAAGAAGCCGGCGTTCCCGGCGTAATCGGTCCGACCGAAGCCGCTGTAGGCGCGAGGCGGGCGACGGCTGGGGCAGTAGTAGGTCGGCACGAGCTGCCGCGCGACATCGTCTTCACCCGCGTTGTTGGCGCGGTTGGGCCAATAGGGCGGATCGTCTCGACCCAGATCATAAACCTGCTGCTGCTCCAAATAGGGCAGGATGCGGTACTGGGCACTCCAGCCGGTACGGGTCGCGGCGCGACAACAGGTCGATCCGTTGGCGTAGCTGTAACCAGCCGGCGCGGGGGCGCCAGCGGTCGAGATTGCCTTGGGATCACCATCCAGCGGGCCGGGGGGCAGGCACTTGTAGGTGCTCTCGTAGTTCAGCGAGGCCAAACCCATCTGCTTCAGATTGTTCGAACACTGCATCCGACGAGCGGCTTCCCGCGCGGCTTGCACGGCCGGCAACAGCAGCCCGACCATCACCCCGATGATCGCGATCACCACCAACAATTCCACGAGCGTGAACGCGCGGCGAGCACGCAATCCAATCTGGCTCGGACGGTCCGCCTTGGACCAATAAAATTCCATCATCTTCTCCTCAAACTTCGCGGTACAAAAAGACGGCGCCAGGAAATCCTTATAAGGACAACCTGGTCGCGTCATAACGACTCACGAAATCTAAAACAGAAGCGATCGAAGTCCTAGCGCTGCGAACCCCGAATTAATCCCGCCTTCGCGGAGCCTTAACAAAGAATGGCATTCGACGGGAGATGAGAGAATGAAGCCCGTTCGGGGATGTTAATGGCAACCATTTCGATCTTAGCGGCGTGAAGATCTTCGCCTCAGCTGAACTCACCGGCGAGATATTGCCGCGTGTAGTCCTCTTGCGGCGCTTCGAACATCTCTTTCGTATTGCGATATTCCACCAAATAGCCTGTGCGGGTGGTTTGATCGACATACATGAAGGCGGTCTTGTCGGCCACTCGCATGGCTTGCTGCAGGTTATGGGTCACGATCGCGATCGTGTACCGCTGCTTGAGCTCCAGCATCAATTCCTCGATCCGCCGCGTGGCGATCGGGTCGAGTGCCGAGCAGGGTTCGTCCATCAGCA
>DITY01000064.1 GCA_002422955.1 Planctomycetaceae bacterium UBA6172 | reverse complement strand
ATTGCTTGCCAGGTCCTCAGCGGCAACAACGAGGCCGCCGTCGCACGGTTGGTCGAATCGTTGCAGGCCGCGGATGCCTCGGATTCGGTTAACGAGGCCCTGCTGCCCGCCATCATTGCAGAGCTGGGTGGAATTCGGCCTGATGGCGTCGCGAAGCCTCTGGCGAAGTGGGTCCGGGAACAAATCTCGACCGAGATGATTCGGCAGGCGGAAGAACGGGCACCCGGCTTGGCCGCGGCTGGTGCGCGGATGCGTCTGGTCGGCTGGGCCTCGCCCGATCAAGCGCGAGAATTGCTGCAGCTACTGTTTTCGCCGCTGCAATCCGTGGCGGTACAGCAGACCGCTTTGGTATCGCTGGTCGGCAACGACCCCGCCGCGGCGCAACTGGTGCTCAAGGGGTTGGGAGCGGTGACGCCGACGACCGCCGACTTGGCGCTGACCACGCTCGCCTCGCGGGTCGAAGGTCAAACGGCAATCGCCAAAGCGATCGAAGGTGGTCAGTTGCCAGCCGAATCGCTCTCCGCCGATCTGAAACGGGTGCTGAGCGAATCGCCCGACGCGGCGGTCAAAGGTTTGATCGCCAAGCTGCTGGCTTCCAGCCAATCTCCGCCGCCAGGCGAGTTGTACCAGACCTATGTCAAGACGCTGCATGAACAACCCGATTTGACCTCGGGTGAGGCCGTCTTCCGCCGCGTTTGCGCTACCTGCCACGACCCGCAGCCAGGACTGCAACGTGTCGGTCCCGATCTGGTGACCGTCGTCGAGCAACCCAAAGAGCAAATCCTGTTGTCGGTGCTCGACCCGAATCGCGAAGTCAACCCGAAGTACTCGCGAGTCCAAATCGTCACGCAATCGGGTCAGGTCTTGGCCGGCATCATCACGGAAGAGAGCGAATCGACCATCACATTGGTCGACAGCCAAGGCAAATCGTACGGGATCGCGCGGGGCGACATCGAGGACTTGCAGACCTCACCGAAATCCTTGATGCCCGAAGAACTCAACAAAGAAATCACCCCGGCGCAAATGCGTGATCTGATCGCCTACGTCGGGACACTCCGTAACGCGGCTTCCGCAAGCGGGGCGGCACCGTGACCCGCGACGAACCCGCCGGAGCGATCACCTCAACCCGCGGCGGTCCGGTCGGCGATGGGGACGGCGGTGACGTGCTGGACTGGCCCCCCGGTCGGTTGGCGGAGGCGAGCGAGTTGCTGCGAGGAGCGACTTCGCTACCGGAGGATGTCGGGCGGCGGTTGCTCGCCGAGGGTGTCTGGCGACATTACCTGCGGGGGGCGTTGCTGTTTCGCGCCCACGCCCCCAGCGATCGCTGGCTGGTGATCATCCGGGGGCATGTGGCCTTGGAGATGAAGGTTGCGGGACGGGGTACCGTTCGCCTGCTCACGTTGGGACCGGGCGATGTCGTCGGCTGGTCGGCCGTTCTCGGCGGGGCGAGGATGACGACCTCCGCCGTCGCGGCCGAGGATACCGAAGTCGCGTCATTCGCCGCGGAAGCGGTTCAGCGGCTCTGCGATGACGACCCCCAGGTCGGCTATCACCTGATGCGCCATTTGGCGGGAACGCTCGCCGATCGACTCGTGGCCACGCGTTTGCAATTGCTCGACCTGTTCGCCCCCGGACCCCACGACCGAACGGCCTGAACTGGCCTTGCCACCCGCCCGGGATGGTGCTTGGGTGAATCGCGAAAGGCGTGCCGTTCCTAACCCGTACCGCCTTTTGAGGTGGTCCGAAGCCCCCCTCCGCAGGACTGTTTTGTAAAAAATTTCGGAACGATGACGGGTGGCTGTCCGGGGCGGATTTTCGGGTTGGCCGATGCCGCGCAGTCGATCCGATTTTGCCGTCGGGATGCCGTGACATTCGGGTCGAAATCGCGCTGCCAGAGGCCGGATTTCTCAGTGACCAATTAGGCTAGTGAGGACCTCAGTTTCCCTCACCAGCGAACCGCAATGTCACCCGCGCCGAACCAGCCCGAAGACTCGACTTACGCCCGGCGTTTTGCTCAGCGGCTGCGAGAAATGCGGAGGAAAACCGGGATGACCGGCGTGGAAGCCGCGGCGGCGATCACGCAGGCCGGCTTCACCTGCAAGGGCCGCACCTACTACGGCTGGGAGTCGGGCAAGCGGCAACCGCCGATCGATAGCCTCCCGGCCATCGCCCGAGCCCTGGGCAAATCTTCCCCACGGACCCTCCTGCCCAAGGAGTGAGCCCGTTGCTCAATTCGAGCGGACCCCATTGCCCATTTTGAGCAGCGGGGATATCTCTTATTGCGTAACGCTCATTCACGTGAGCCTGGAGAGGCGGAATCCTAGCGTGCCACGGCCGCCGCGGAGCCCGACCCCTCCTGACCCGCACTCCGAATGGAGGAAGGCCGGACAACGTGTCCGGTCAGTTCGATTCGCAAGAAGGAAGATTTAATGAAGGGTTTTGTTTTGGCTGTCGCCTGTGCCTTGGCCTTCGGTGCCGAAGCTTCCGCTCAGTGTGGTCCTAACGGTTGCACGATCGGTTCACGGGCGGTGGTCAGGAACGGAGTGCCTCACTCGTCAAGTCAACACTACGGGCCTGTCATGGGTTCGTCGCAGTGCGGCCCTGGCGGCTGCTCGAACGGGGAGCGGATTATCGCCATCAATGGCGTGCCAGTCTCCTCGAGCCCGCAGCAGGCAACCGTCACGGGTTCCACTCAGTGTGGTCCTGGCGGTTGCTCGAACGGAGAACGGATCATCGCCATCAACGGTGTACCGGTCTCCTCGAGCCCACAGCAAGGGACCGTCACGGGCCCCGTCCGAGTGGTAGGACATATGGCCCACGCCGTCGGTCAGACCGTGGCGGGTGTCATGGGTCGGGTCGTCAATCGTGACGCCGCGGCCTTCGCCCATGCTCAGCGAGAAGCTCAGTTGCTCGCTTCCCGCGGTACGGTGGGGCATCCCCTCGGTGTTGCTCCCGGTTGCCGCTATTCGGGCACCGGGACGAGCTTCAGCCCCAATCAGCCCAATCACTGCTACGCGGACGAAATGCCCGAAAGCCGATTGGTAGCGCGGGCGATGGCTCAGGGTCGCGACGGTAAAACTTACTGGTCGGCCCACTACCGCTAGAGCACCGCATCACGCCGGTGACAGCGTTCGCGAACCGATTGTTCGCAACCCGCCGTTACCGCACACGTGGTCCCGTAGACGCAGACCCGCATGCGACGGGGCTATAGGCTGACGGCAGACCGCGTGTCCGGCGCTGAACACGGATCGCTAGCGAGTGATCGATGATTTTCATCGTCACTCGCTAGCTCTTTTTAATCATCGCGCCGGAAATCGAAACCGCTCGGCGAGTCCCCGCAGCCAAACCGATTCGGCGGGCAAGGGGTCGCGCGACGCCAACCAGCGTGAGTGAATCTGGCCCCCCAATTCGCTGAGCCCCCCTTGGGACATCCAGCGATCGCGTAGCTCACTGGCGGCTTGTTCGCTTCTTGGCTTGCCTTGATCGAGATACACCAGGACCGCGCCGGTCAGCACTTGCGATTGTGTTCGCGCGGAGGTGGCCCGGGCGAATGACGCGCCGAGCGAGGCGGCGCGATCGGGCGTGGTCTTGAGCACCCAATCGGCGAGTCCGTCCATTGGCGGTTGTTCGCTGTCTTGCGAACTCAGCCCCAGGCCCATCTCGGTGGCGAGCGAATGCAAGTAGGCTTCGAAGAGCACGCGTTGATCAGCGGCCACGTTCGCGACCAACCGCAGGGAATCCGGATCGCTTTCCCGGTCGCTGGCGGCAGTCGCGGGAAACGATTCGCGAAAATCGATGATGCGTTCCACGCTGTCGAACCACAGCCCCCAATCGCAGCGCCGCAGCACCGCGCCGGCGCGATCGAGCGACTCGCTCGCTCCGGTCAGTTCGAAAATCGCGTAGCGGGGCTGAGCCGGTCTGAGTCGCAGCACCCAGTCGACGGGCGCGCCGAAACGCTCACCCGAGTTCAAGAAAAATCGAAACAGGTCGTATCCCGTCGTGCTTTTGACCACCCGTTCCCCGAGCCGCACGACGCGGCCGTCGGTCAACCGCCAATTCATCCCGATCACGTTGTCGCACCAGGGGCCGAATCGCGACGATGCCGGGGCGTAGGGACCGGCGGCCCATTGCTCGGCCAGCGTCGCCGCAGGGTCGACCAGCAGCGGCAAGCGATACGGCCACTGGCCGATGCGATGCCGTAATTCATCGGGCGTGGTCTCGGCCGGGACCGCGATCACGCCATCGACGGGATCGAAAAACGGCTCGAACAGCCGCGGCCCCGCCAGCGGCGTGGGGGCGTGCGTCTCCGGGGACCGCGTCTCCGCCGCCTGCCCCGCGACGTCGGCCGCTGGACCGCCGAACCTCCGATGCCGGAAAACCTTGAGCGGATTCCAGCGGTGTTCGGGATTGAAAACGGCGGGCACGGCCCACTGCAGTCCCATCGT
>DITY01000247.1 GCA_002422955.1 Planctomycetaceae bacterium UBA6172 | reverse complement strand
GGCGAAGCGACCGTCACGCCACGCTGGAGCGGCGAAACGGTGTGGGGCGCCGAGGCGATCATCCGTGACATCTTCGCGCCGGTGTTGATCGGTTGCGATCCCGGCGACGGCGAGGAAATCGATCGCCGAATGGACGCCGTCGCGGTCGACAATTGGTTCGCCAAGGCGGCGATCGAAATGGCCTGCTGGGACATCGCGGGCAAGGTCGCGGGCCAGCCGATTTATGAGTTGCTGGGCGGTTGCCGTCGGTCCTTGACGGTCCGCAACCGATTCTCGCTCGGCGCCTATGCCCCCGACGTCGCCGCCAGTCGCGCCGCGGAACGGGTCGCCGCGGGCTTCACCACGATCAAGGTCAAAGTCGGCACCGATCCCGACCAGGATGTCGCGCGGGTCAAGGCGGTCCGCGAAGCGATCGGGCCGCACTTGACGTTGACGATCGATGCCAATGGCGGCTGGGATTTCGAACAGGCGACGCGGTGCTTGAAGCTGCTGGCCGGTTGCGATCTGGCGTTGGTCGAGCAGCCGTTGCCCCGTCGCAATTTTTCCCAGTTGCGGCAACTCCGCGCCGAGACCGGCTGCCGGATTTTGGCCGACGAAAGCTGCTTCGACGAAATCGAGGCCCGCGAATTGATCATGCAGGATTGCTGCGACGCCTTGACGCTCTATCCCGGAAAGCAAGGCGGCATTCGCAAGGCGCGGCGGATCGCCGAGTTTGCCGAACGGCATCAGATTCCTTGCACGATCGGTTCGAACTTGGAATGGGACGTCGGCACCGCGGCGATGTTGCACTTGATCGTCGGCACCGCGAACCTGATGACCGAAGTCTACCCGGGCGACTGCTTGGGGCCGTTTTACCATGAGTTTTCGATCGCCTTGGAACCGCTGCGGATCGACGGGCCTTATACATATTTGACCGACCGACCGGGGTTGGGGATCGAGGTCGATTGGGAGAAGGTCGCGGCCAATCGCGTGCCAATGGGCAACCGCAATGGGAGCGTCGCGTGAGCGGACAGGATCAACCCCGCGGTTTCCCGGTCGCGGCCTCGGGGATTCGTTGGCAGGTCTTCGCGCTCGCCTGCGGCGCCTCGTTTTTGCTCTACCTGCACCGGTATAGCTGGAGCGTCGTCGGGCCCAAGTTGCAGGAAGAGTTTGCGTTCACGAATACCCAGATCGGGTTGCTGTTCTCGCTGTTCTATTGGACCTACGCGGCTGGGCAAATCCCCAGCGGGATCATCATCGACCGCTTCGGCCCGCATCGCTTCCTCACGATCCTGATCCTGGCCTGGTCGGTGGCGGTGACAACGATCGCTCAAACCACCAATCTGGTCTTGCTCGGTTTCTGCCGGGTCGTGTTCGGTGCGGCTCAAGCCGGTTGCTATCCGTCGCTGACCAAGGTCACCAGCCAATGGTTTCCCGTCAGCCAACGGACCTCGCTGCAAGGCTGGATCGCGACGACATCCGGTCGCACCGGCGGCGCAATGTCACCGATCATCCTCGGTACGTTCCTGATGGGGGCGATGGGGATGAGTTGGCAGAACGCGGTCACGATTCTGGGCGGCATCGGGATCGTTTACGCCTGGATTTTTTGGCGAGTTTTCCGCAACACGCCGGCCGAGCATCCGGGCGTCAACGCGGCCGAGCTGGCCTTGATCGAAGACGGTTCGGTACGGCATGAGTCGCTGGACCCATCCGCTAAGACTCGCCTGTTGCCGGTGGGTCAGGTGATGAAGAACAAGAGCATGCGATATTTTGTCGTTCAACAGTTCCTCGACGCCGGTTCCGATGTCGCCTTCGTCGGTCTGATCGGGACCTATTTCCTGCAGGCCCGCGGTCTGGAAATTTCGAAGACCGGCATGCTCGCCAGCCTGCCGCTGTGGGGCGGCGCGCTGGGCGGGATCGTGGGTGGCTGGTTGAACGATCGCCTGATCCGTTCGACCGGCAGCCGTCGTTGGTCGCGGAGCGGCGTCGGGTTTGTCGGCAAGTTGATCGGCTGCATCATGCTGCTGCTCGTCGTGCGGCAATCGAGCGCTTTGGCGGCCGGCATTTGCCTGATGATCGCCAAGTTTTTCAGCGATTGGAGCCAGCCGACCACGTGGGGGACCTGCACCGATTTGGGCGGGCGATTCTCGGCGACGATCTTCAGCATCATCAACACGGCCGGCACGCTCGGCGGAGTCGCGATGCCGCTCGCCTTCGGCATGCTACTCGATTGGTTCACCACCAACGTGGGATCGACCGACCCCGCGACCACGGTCACCGATTGGGGACCGCTGTTCCTGCTGCTGGCCGCGATGTATCTGCTCAGCGGCATCTGTTGGTTGCTGGTCGACTGCACGCGAACGATCGAGACGCCGGCCGAGTGAAATGCGCGCGTCGCGATCTTGGACGAGTGCTCGCTTCGAGCGACGGGCGATCGGGGTCTGGTTCAACACGGATTCTCGCAACGTATCGTTCCTCACGGTGTTGCCTGCAACCCAGCCATCCGTTCAGGGGACGCTCATGCGGATGTAGCGGTCGCTGATCTGGTCGCCGGTCGGGATCGGAAAGGACCGCTCGGCGACGTTCGCCGGGATCGTGGCTGACCAAGTTTTCAGCTCGCCAGCTTCCTCCCATCCGTAGGCGATTTCCAACTGTTGCGGAGCGGCCGTTTCATGGATGCCGTACAGCTGAACTTGCGCTATTCCGGTTCGATAGCCGCCTGCGTACAGGTTGCAGCGGACCAGAGCCGTGGTCGCGGCGGAGTCACCGAGATCGGCTGCACCCGCCAACCAGCCGCTGGAAAACTCATTGTCCTCCGGGACATCGGACAGACCCATTTCCTTCCAGGTCTGGCCGCCGTCGATCGACACGTCCATCGAAAACTCCGATCCCGGAGGCGCTGGCGACCGGATGCCGTATCGGAACGCGGCTCGAACTTCGCGCAGTGGTCGCGGTGATTCGAGCCGGAACACGACCGTGCCCCGCCGATTGTCCGTGGTCTCATAGGCTAACCAGGACTCACCGCCGAGGCCGCGGTAAACTACGTTCTTCGACCGCAGCGAAACCTCTTCGAAAACGTCGCAATCGGTTTCGGGCAGGGTGAAGTTGGGCAGCGAGGCGACCACGCCGCGCGAGGCGGCACGGTAATGGACCGTCGAGCCACCCGGTTTCAGACGCGGGTAGATCGACTGCGACAGCTGCGTGGTCGTGGTGAAGGTCAGTTCGTCGATGCCGGCCGAGCCCTGCCAATCGAAGCCGATTTTCCAACCGTAGGTCCCCTTCACCCGGTCGGTTAAATCGACGCGGACCTCGCCGGATGCGTCCCGTTGATCAGGCCCGGGAATCGGCACCGCGTGCCAGGTCTGGCCATCATCGGTCGACACGCGACAGGCCACATCGCCGACGAACTTCGCAACCAGGACCAGTCCGTCCGTCGCGCGGCCCGTCATCGGGTTTGCTCCATCAGCCGGTTTGCCGGCGATCACATACGGAGAAAAATGCCCGAACACGACCGCGGTCGGTTGGCGGTCACGGCTGTGCAATCTCGGCGACTCCGAACGCGCTCCCAAATTGTCCGCGGCGTGACGGACGCCTTCGCGGAAACGGTCATCCGACAGTGGCGGCGAATAGACGAACTCGCCGTTGCCATAGCTGGCGTTGCCTCGCGCGTTAAACGTCGCGCCGTCATGAGCCGTATCGCCCGTGTTGACGAACGTCCAAGTACGAAACGGACCGCCTTTGGCATGGTGCCAAAACCGCCGCTCGGCCGGGCCGCCGAAATGGTCACGATCGAAATAGCGAGTCCAAGTTTCACCGGAGCGGAGGTGAACGATACCGGGGTGTGCCGCATAGCCACTGTTGTACATCTTGAACCAGTCGCCTCCCTTAGCGACCTCAGACCAACCGCTTTTCATCGCGTCGAAATCGCCCGGCCAGGCGAAGGGATAATGCGGCAGCGGCGGTTTGACGGCCATGATCAATTGGGGGTCGGCGATGATGTCCTCGTACCCCGCGACGACCCCATCGGGGCGAAACAGCAGCCCCGCCATGTCGGTATCGAAGGCGTGCCAGGAGCCGTCGTAAAAGACTTCGCTGTTCGTATGTCCTGGAAAGGCCCGCCGGCGAGCCGGCATCCCCAGTGCTCGCCAATAGGGCTCGTTCCAAGCATGAACGGTCCCACACAGCCCATAGCCGTACGAGAATCGCGCCCGATTGGCATCGTATACCACCCGTTCGCCCTTGCCGCCCTCCGTTGAGACAGCCTCTCCCGGATAGACGCATTCCTGGGGGCTCATCAGATGGTACTGGTGCATCAACAGCCAGCGGTACAGTGCGATCGCCTGGTCTTGCGGTTCCGTCTGGCCCGCGGTGGCAAAGCTCACGCAATCCTCGATCTCCTGAAAGGCCCCTTCCCCCGGATAGATCGGATGGTCGGTGCGGATGGTCGGATCGCCCACTTCCGCGAAACCGCTTGTGACCAACATCAGCGTCAGGCAAACAGACAGGAACCGAGACAGCGTTCTCATCAAGAGTCTCGCGAAAGGTTAGGGAGGGAAGCGAACCGCACTCGACCTAGCGGCAAATGCCACAACCATCGGGTTCAGACCGCATTCGAAAGTCGGCTCGCACAGCCATCATGTTAACCGAGACCAACGTGCCGCGGAGGGTATCGGTGGTCGCTCCACGACCGCGGATCAAGCTGCAAAACACCCATCCCCGCGCGTAAAAACCTGCCGTGCCAAACCTGGGTTATCCGCAGATGACGCAGATTTTCGCAGATGAAACGATCGCCTTAATCTGCGTCCCTCTGCGAAATCTGCGGACCCAGTCGGCTCGATGAGAGGAGTTGCGCGTCCCCGATGAGCTCGGCACATCGCCCGCCATTAAACCGGACGTTGAAATTCCCGGCAACTATCGGTGTTCGCTCCGCTGCCCAGACCCGCCTGCATGCCGGCTAGTCAAAAGCAGATTGCTCATCAAACGGAATACCGTGCAGCTTCAGTATCGACAAATACTCCGTTTCGAACGTCACGACACGATGGTGGTCACGCTGATTCAGAATATACGCTCGCGCATCGGGAACAGACGATTTGCTCACGGTGAAGACGCCGTAGCCGTCTTGCCACGCGAATTGCTGTAAGTCGGGGAAGGTGTCGTGAATCCACGCCGACGATCCCTCTTTGATCAATTCAGCGACGTTGCCGATCGGGATGGTCGGTGGCACACCCAGCAGCAGATGAACGTGATCGT
>DITY01000182.1 GCA_002422955.1 Planctomycetaceae bacterium UBA6172 | reverse complement strand
GGCCAGCGGCGCTCGCGGCCGTCGGACGGTCCTGCAGGCAGGCATCGATCTTGGCCGCCAGTTCACGAAGGGTCGGGTGCGCGTAGATCTCGCGCAGCGGCAGACGCACGCCCAGCCGTGTCCGAATCCTGGCGAAGACCTGCGCCGCCATCAGCGAATGTCCGCCGAGTTGGAAAAAGTCGTCCTCGCGCGACGGATCCGCGTCACCGAGCACTTCCTGCCAAATCAGCGCCAAACGCCGCTCGGTCGGCGTCGCGGGTGACTGTCGATCGACGGCGTTGGCGAGTTCACCGTCCGTCGACGAACCCGGCGTGGGGTCGCTCGTTGAAGCAGCCGCCAAGACCGGCTGGGCTGGCAGCTGGCGATAGTCGACCTTGCCCGCCGGGGTGTGAGGGATCGCCGCCAGCGGTACCAGCACGGAGGGGATGCGGGGCGGGGTCAAACGCGTTTCCAAAAACCGACGCAGCTCCGCCGGCGCGATCGCGGCTTGGGGATCGGATTGATAGTAGCCGATCAATCGGCGGTCGACGGGGGAGTGGTCGACGACGATCACGGCAGCCTCGCGAATGCCTTCCATCCGCAGCATCGCCGCTTCGATCTCGCCCAATTCGATGCGGTGTCCGCGGAGTTTGATCTGGCGATCCGACCGGCCCAGAAACTCGAGACTGCCGTCGCTCAACTGCCGCACCCGGTCACCCGTGCGATAGACTCGCTCGCCCAGTTCGGTGGGGGTGAATCGCTTGTCCGTGGCTTCGGGCTGGTTCCAGTAGCCTCGACCGACGCCAAACCCGCCGATCCACAGTTCCCCCGGCAGACCTTCGGGTACGTCGCGGCCCTGCGCGTCGACGATCCGAACCGTAGTCGAATCGATCGGATGCCCGATCGAAATCGGCGATCGGAATGGCCGCGCGATTTCACCGGCCAGTGACCAAACCGTCGTCTCGGTCGGGCCGTAGACGTTCCAGAGTTTTGCCCCCGTGGCGAGCAAGGTCTCGGCCAAGTCGGCGTGCAGCGGTTCGCCACCGCACCAAATCGTCTGCCGTCCGCGAGGCGACCAGCCCGCCGCCAACATCATCCGCAGCGACGACGGGGTCGCCTGGATCACGTCGACGTGATGGGAGTGCAACCAATTCAGCACCGCGTCGGGGTCGTCGGACAAACTGTGCGGCGCGATCAGGCTGGTGGCGCCGGTCACCAGCGGCAGATACAGCTCCAGGATCGAGATGTCGAACGACATGGTCGTCGATGCCAGCATCCGCTCGCCGGCTCGCAACCCCGGTCGCCTCGCGAACGATTTCAGGACATTGCTGAGGTTGTCGTGACCGATCATCACCCCCTTGGGCTTGCCGGTCGAACCCGAGGTGTAGATCAGGTAGGCCAAACCGGACGAGGTCGCCCCCGGCAGCAGCGTGGCGGCGGCATCCCGGCGGTCCTCGCGGCGCGAGAGCGCTTGGTCGACATCGGTGTCGGTCAGGGTACAGACCGGGCGGGCATCTTCCAACACCTGCGCGATCACTTCGGCTGGGTAGTGCGGATCCAGCGGCAGATAGGCCGCCCCCGCCTTCCAGGTCGCCAAGGCCGAGATCGGGATCCCACGTCCGCGACTCAAGTTCAACGCGACGATCGAACCCGGACCGACGCCACGACCGCGGAGCATCCGCGCCAAGCGGTTCGACGCGAGATCCAAGTCGGTGAACGTGCATGGCCCCAGACGATCGATCAGCGCGAGCGCATCGGGAGTTCGTTCGACTTGCCGCGCGAAGAGTTCGAGTACCGTCTCATGAACGTCGTGGAAATGTTCGGCGCGATTCGCGGCTTCGCGGCGCCCGCGTTCCCCGGCCCCGCTGATCTCCAGCTTCGCGACCTCGACCGCAGGTTGGCTCAACCCGTGGCGCAGCAGGGCGACCAAGCCGTCCAGCATCTGATTGGTGAACCGCTCGTCGAGTCGCTGGGGGTTGAAGGCAATTCCCAGCTCGCAGCGTGCTAGCTCAATCCCACGATGGCCATGCGTGACCGACTCAGCCGCGATCGAGGCTGCCGGCGATTCCGCCTGTCCTTCGTGCCACTGGCAGACCAACGCCGTGTCGTAGGCACCGAGCGTCGAGTACGCGGAGGTGAAGTCGACACAGTTCGCGCCCGCGATTCGCAAGCCAGCGGGTGCGGGGGGCTGGTGCAACAACAGGTGCTGGATCAGCGGCAAGCGATCGGCGGAGCGTTCTGGCGACAAACGGTCGATGATCGCGTCGAGCGGGACGGCGGCGTGCCGCAGATCCGAACGCCAGAGTTCGCTCGTCCTCGCTACCCATTGGGCGAAGTTGCCGCTGGAGGCGATCCCCAACCGCGCCGGCAACGTGTTGATGAAACAGCCGACCTCGCGATCCTGGCCCGCCAAATCGCGGCCGGCGACCGGGACGCCGATCACGATGTCTTCCGACTCGGTGTAGCGTCCCAGAAGCAGATGCCAAGCCGACAACAGGATCTCGAACGGCGTTACGCCCCATTGGCGGCCGCGTTGTCGCAGCCGGGCGATCAAGTCCGCATCGAGACTGAGCTGACGGAAACGCGACGCCGCTAGCCGCTGTTCACCAGCCGCCGTTGGTCCTTCGTCAGCCTCGTCGCGCGACTCGGGAATCGCCACCGCCAACCGCGAATCGGTCGGCGCGGAATGCAGCCGCTCCGTCCAATGTTCCAGACCCGCGCGCAGCGCGTCGGGGGAGAGTTCCGCGGCGGTGGGGCGAGGACTGGGATTTGAATCGAGGTCGCTCGTCGCGGTCGATTCGGCGTTTGGCTCCGTCGCCAAGTCCCGCGCGAGCAGCATCAGCGACGCGCCGTCACAGACCAAGTGGTGCGCGACCAAAATCAGCTCGGTCACGTCGCCGGGAAGCTGCACCAGGGCAGCGCGGATCACAGGACCCGCGGCTAAATCGAAGCGTTCGTCCGTCAAATTCCTGCGCAGGTCGCTCAGTCGCTGCTCCAGCCCCGCGGGTGACTCGTCGCGCCAATCGAACCGACGGACTTCGGTCTCGTTCGCTTCGACCTGCCGCAGGCGCGGAACCCCGTCGTCGTCCGCGGTGACTCGTAACCTCAAGCCACTGTGTCGGCTCGGCAGTTCGGCGATCCGGCGGGAGAGCCGATCCATGTCGAGGCGGCCCTCGAGCCGCAGCGATAACTCGACGTGCAGAAAGGCTTGTCGCATTTCCAGCGAATCGAGCAACCAGAACCGCCGTTGACTGGCGGTCAATTCGCCAGGCTGGGATACCGTGGTCGCTGGCGAGGGAAGCGCGGGGACCGTGATCGCAGCGGATTGGCGCGACTGAACCAAGCGTTCGATCTCTTCGACCAATTGGCCAAACCTCGGGGCGCGGAACAGCGTGTCGAAATCGGCGATCACGCCGAAGCGATCTCGGATCCGTGACAACAGCGTCATCGCGGCGAGCGAGTGGCCACCGAAGTCGAGGAAGTGCTG
>DITY01000095.1 GCA_002422955.1 Planctomycetaceae bacterium UBA6172 | reverse complement strand
ATGCAAACGCCCCCTTGGGGCGAATCAGTGCCCCAGTCCGGCCCTACTCGGCCATGGCCCTACCCGTGACGGCCTCGTACGGGTCGGCCTTCGCCACAACACCGCCACGCGCCTTCGTCCCCGGCATGATTTCAAACCGCGGGTCGAAATCGACCATCGTCGCCGCGAGCTTCCCGAGGATCGAGACATCACCCTCGACCTTGGCGGTGCCATCCTGGATCTGCGCTTCCAGCGTCTTGGCGCCCATCATTGTCTGCTCGAGGTCGGAGCGGTTGATGGTCAGCGTCAGGTCGGGCTTGTCCGACACGTAGCCCGGGGCGTTGGTGAGCGTGGCGTTTGCCAGTTCAACCAGGAATTTCTCGCCATTGTCGGGGGTGACGAGATTCATCGTGAATCGCATGCCCTCGGCCTTGCGACTGTCCATGCGGATGCCGAGGAAATTGAGGAACAACTCGGTGGACATCGCCCGGATGACATCGGGACTGCTTGAACTGGCGATCGCGCCCTGCGGAATCCCGGACCGCAGTTCGTAGGCCGCCGCGAGGAAGCTGTTGCGCAGGCCTGCGTTCTCCTGCTGGTAGCCGATCTGCTCGAAGATGTCCGCCAGCAGGTCCTTGGCGGGTTGATTCTGCGGCTCCGCCTGCACCAGTTGGTTTAGGATCTCCTGCGCCAGCCGGTACTTGCCTTCGTTGTAGAGCTCCTGGCCCCGCGTCAGAATCCGCTGCGCGCCGCCCATCATTTCGACGAACAGGGCTCCCGTCTCATTCTGGGGAGCGGGGATGAGGTTGGTCGGGTTGCCATCCCAGTACCCGAGGAACCGCTGGATCACGCCCCGAGAATTGTTCTCTTGAGACCCGTGATAACCGCGGCAATGCCACTGCTGCTGCAACCCAGCGGGCAACTCATAGACGTTATGGACCTCGTTGATGGTCACGCCCCGATTCGCGAGGTGCAGCACCTGGTTGTTCATGTTGGCGTAGAGGTCACGCTGGGCACGGAGGACTTCCTGCACGCGGGCATTGCCCCACCGCGGCCAGTGGTGCGAGGCAAAGAGGACCTCCGCCTCCACGCCGAACCGGAACAGCGCCTCGGCGAGGTACTTCGACCAGTTCAGCGGATCGCGCACCGGGGCCCCGCGGAGCGTGTAGATGTTATGAAGCCCAGCCGTCGCGTTCTCCGCGATCCAGAGCGCCTTCATGTCGGGGAGATAGGTGTTCATCTCCCGGGGCGCTTCGGTGTTGGGCGTGTTCTGGAAAATCATCCGAACGCCATCCACCTCGATGTCCTCGATCGGTTCGCTGATGTACCTGTTGGGCGCGATCAGCCCCGACGTACCGGCCGAGACGCCCTTGCCGAGTGCCATGTCGACGAATCCGTGAGGGGCGGCGGGCAACAGCAGCGCGTACTGGTAGAACAGCCGTCGGTTCATCGCGTTCCCGGCATAGACGTTCTCCGAGATCGTATGGTCCATGAACCCGGCGGGCGCGATCACGGTGACTTTGCCCGACTGGACATCCTCATCCGTGAGCAGTCCGCGCACCCCACCCCAGTGATCACCGTGGGTGTGCGAATAGATGACCGCGGTCACCGGCAGGCCTTCGCCGACATGCTCTTGGAAGAGCTTCCACGCCGCCCGCACGGTCTCCGCCGAGACCATCGGGTCGAACACGATCCACCCGGTTCGCCCACGGACGAACGTGATGTTCGACAGGTCAAACCCGCGGGCCTGGTAGATGCCGGGGATGACCTCGTAAAGCCCGTAATTGTTGTTCAGAACACCCTGGCGGTGCAGCGAGGGGTGGATGCTGTCAAAGTCGTCCTGCGCGGTCAGAAACTGGAAGCGTTCCATATCCCAAGCGACGTGCCCGGCGTCGGCCTGGATCTTCATCTCCTTCATCGCGGCGATGAGGCCCTTCTGCTGCTCGTCGAAATCCCTCGTGTCGGTGAAGGGCAGTCGCTCCCTCGCCTCCTTGAGCACGTCGACGGTGAACTTCGACGGCGCTTTGCCCTTCGGATGGAAATGGCCTGCCAGGAGTGTTGCCGGCGATTGAGCTTGTGCTGTGCCTTCCTCGAGCAGCAGATGGCCCGCCACGGCAAACGCGGCGCCTACGGTCGGAACGGACTGTATGAACTGTCTTCGAGTCGTCATCATCTACTCCCAACTGCGCATGGGCAGCCAAAAAGGGTTCATTGAATTCACCATTGCCTGCGGCAGCCGTAACGCGCTGTCTAAAAATATCGCCACAGCGAAAACCATCCGGTTTCGGGCGTGACTACGGTCGCTCGCGCCGGCCGATTCGACGTCAGGTGCCCGCCGAGCTCACTAGCGCACACCATTCGTTGCTTCTTCAAATCGACGACCGGCGGATCGTCGCACTTACGCACCGGCGGCAGGTTACCCCGGGCCGAATGGCACCGACGAAAATTGTACCAGTCCGCCGCGCGGTGAAGGATGTGATCCAGGTGCCGTTCACTCACCACGCAAAACGCTTTGAGCACCTCGTGCTTGAGCGTCTGAATAACGCGCTCGGCGTGCGCCTGCGGGTTCGGTAAGGCTGGCAGGTTCCGCTTGATCTCGCAGATCGGCGTCGTCAAACGTCTTCGGGTACTGCTTGTCGTCGTCACGCATCACCGGCTCGCACGGCAGATCGTGCTCGTCCACGTGCATTGCGAAATTTCTGGCCTACTGGCTGGTCCAGTCCGCCGTCGGCTACGCAGTGCAGGCCGCGAGCCAGATCCGCCGTGAGCCGATGCGGATGAAGACCAGAAAGTACCGATCGACGATCCGTTGGACCGACCACTTCCGCTGGCTCACGAAGTCGCACTGCCAGAGTTTGTCTGCCTGACGCTTCAGAAAAGCGTTCCAGGTATCCGGGTTGGAGTGCGGATCGTGGCCCTGCCCCGCCTGCCTTTGAACGTTGCTCACCGTCAGTCGCCAAGCTTTGTGTACCAGTCGCTTCAACGCTTGCCGGATTTTGGTGTCTCCCCACCCCGCTTAGGAGCTATGCCCGTGCCATTCGTATTTGCACTTTTTCCCAACCGATGCTTAGTTCGCTTCCGCTGATGCCGTTTCACTCCTCGTGCGGTAGAGAAACGCATCGGAAGTGAGCAGTGAGGTGAGTAACGCATTCATACTGCCTCCGCTGTCTTTGTAGGCGCGGTATGCCTGCTGCAGAACGGGGGCGTCGTGGAGGGTTTCGTTGCGGCCCATCCAGAACCGAAAAGCGTGCCGGACGAAGACCTGTTCAGCCCGTTCGCTTGTCGCGATTTTTCGGATCATCTCGATGGCGTTGGCGACCTTGCCATCCAGCGCGGGGTCGCCGGAATCGAGGATTTCGCCCGTGGTGTCGACGGGTGCAGCGAGTTCCGTCTCGCGATACAGGCCGGCGTGGTTGTACATCTCAAACGGCAACCCCAGCGGATCCATTTTCCGGTGGCACGTCCAGCAGTAGCTTTCCGTGGTGACCCGCATCCGCTGCCGCAGTGTGCTGTTCGGCTCATCAGGCAGCATCGCATCGACGGTGATCGGCACATCGGGAATGCCGCCGCCCAGCAGCCGTTCGCGTATCCATCGGCCGCGGTGGATGGCATGATTATCCATCGCATCGGAATGTGAAACGAGCCAACTGGGGTGGGTCAGAATGCCCAGCCGTTGGCCTTCGGGCGCCGTGGCCAGGATGCGGTCTGGGATCATGGACCCGTTGCCGAAGCTTCGCCGGCTCACGCGGGCGTAGATCTTCGGCCCCGTGAGGTTTGCCTCGGCAACGCCGTGGTTGATGTCCTGTGGCTTCTGCTTTTCGGGCCGCGGGGGCTGCTTTCCTGGGTTGGCCTGCTTCCAGGCCTCCAGTTCGGCCGCTGCCTGCTCGGCCGCCGCACGCTTCGCCACAGCTCTCTCTTGCCTGGATCGCTGCTTGCCGAAGTAAACGTTATCCGTGTTGGTAGCCACGACCTTGTCAGTCGTCAGCAACTCTCGCAAGACGTCCTGGTCCTCCTGCAGGATCAATTCGATCAGTCGATCGGTGCTCGCCGTGGCGTCGAACATGGCCCCATAGTGCGCCGTGCCCCTGGTACTCACACCCGTATCCGCCAGCGCTTTCAAGTCCTTGCAGATGTAGCCGCCGCGGTCGTAGTCGAAGTAATCGCGGAAGAATTGCAGGACTCGCGGCTTTCGGATGCTGTCGTCAGCCAGCATGCGTTCGACTTCGCGTTTCACATCTGCCTGGGTCCGCATCCGCCCCGTGACGATTGCCTGGCGTAATTCTTCGTCGGGCTTGATGTATCGGAGCGCGTGATTGACCGCCAATCCCAGCTCCCAGTCCTGAAGCATCACGCGTCCTTGGCGATCCGTTATCCCGTGCTCGGCAAGCTCAGGTCTGAAAAGCGCATCGCGATCAAGGAAGACGGATGATAACCCGAGAAAAACGCCGTCTTCCTTGCCGATTTTCTCGACCGACTGTTTGACGATCGCCACATAGGCGTCCGATTCCATTTCGCTCGGCGGCCGGAAGGTTAGCGCTTCGAACAGGAAGTCGACGGCGGCTCGCAGTCGCGCGTCGGTGACGCCTTCGTCCTTCATCAGTTCATAGACCGGAGTTAGCGGACGCACGATCTTCGTGCTGTAGACGAGGCTGGTAGGAAGGCCGCGAATATCGCCCACCATCTTGTACGAATCAGGGTCGTCCGTGATCTGTTCCGGGGCAGCGATGCTGAGGGGCCCGTAGGCCATGTAGCGAAGGATGTCGTCGGCAACGCTCAAAATCTGTGTCGCTTCGGCGCTGTTGACCGTGTAGAAATCGGGATAGTTTTCCAACCCATGATTTCGCGCCGACGACAGGACGGCCGGGACGCTTTTCACTGCCGTGGCGTAGGCGACCGTCCCGCCCTGCCACTTGATGATGCGATCGGTGCCGAAGTAGAGCTTCAGTTCTCCGCCATGGTTGGTGGGAACGGCATCGCCATGCGTGCGCAGGCCGGGCTTTTCAGGATCGAACGCCGGTTCCCTGTTGATCAGTTCGTTCAACCGCGTGATGTGTTCCTGCGGTGTCACTCGCCAGATTCGTGCCGGGGAAGACGTGGGGACGATTTGGATGCCATCGGGCAGCGGACCGAAGAGCAGCTCGTGATCGACGAAGTTGCCCTTGTTGGGATCGAGGTGAGCCCGGAACCCGCCCTTGTCGCGCAGGATGCTGGTCAATTCTCCGACGATCCAATCCGAGAATCGCAGCCGTTCAACGACCTCGGGTTGCTCCATATCCGCGGGTGGCATCTCCCGCAGGGTCACTTGCGCCCAGATGGATGTCCAAGTGCCCGAGTTGACTTCATCGACAGGTCCCAGGTCATGCAGCGAGAGATCGCCCTGGGGAGCTGTCTCGCCATGGCATTCCAGGCAGTGGCTGGAAAGAAACGGTCGGGCAAAGCTGGCAAAGTCTTTGTCGCTCTTCTGGCCCGGCGTGTACGTTTCACCCCTCGCCACGGTCAACTCGCCCCACGCGAGCGTCATCGCCAGAACGACTCCGGCGTTGTTCATAACAGCACTTCCTTGAGGGGACCGGTGCCGGAATCGAACTTTCTGGCCAGATTGTCGGTCATGTTGAAGCGATCACAGTTCTGGCCGGCGGCGCGCAGCAGCGTCGCGAACAACGCGTTGATGGGACGCTTGCCGTCCAGTTGCGTGAAGCAACCCGTCTTGAATGCGCCGTCGAAGTTGCCCAGCAGCATGACCGGCCAGTTGGCGCCGTCGGTGTGTTGCTTGTCGGCGTTGTTGCTGGTGTAGACGATCAGGGTGTGGTCCATCATGGTGCCGCTGCCTTCGGGCACGCTTTCCAACGCTTCCATGATTTTCACCAGCATGCTGCTGTTGTACTGGCGGATCTTGATCCAGATCGGATTGTCCGGTTGGTCCAT
>DITY01000304.1 GCA_002422955.1 Planctomycetaceae bacterium UBA6172 | reverse complement strand
CCGTGGCGAGCCGCGCGGTGATCTCGGCCCGCAAGCGTTTCAGCTCCTCGATCGCCGCGGCATGTTCGGCCGAGGCATCGAGATCGCGTGGGGTCCACCGCGGGGTCATGAAGACGCCAGCCAAGGCGTAGTAGTCGGCTTGCGAGACGGCATCGAGCTTGTGATCGTGGCACCGCGCGCAGGCGACCGTCATCCCGAGGAACGTTTTGGAGAAGGCGTCGATCTTGTTGTCGATCATCTCCTGATGGATGCCGTTGAAATCGAGACTGCTGCCGTGACGATGCTCACCCATGTGAAAGAACAGCGGCCCGATCAAGCTTTCGTTCAGGCCGCTGAGCGGATTGATCCGCGGCGTTTCCAACAGATCACCCGCGATCTGTTCGCGAACCAACTGGTCGAAGCCGATGTCGTCGCGAAAGGCACGGATCAGGTAATCGCGGTATTCCCACGAACCTTTGACCGGGTTGTCCCATTCGTAGCCGAACGTGTCGGTGTATCGCACCACGTCCATCCAGTGACGCGCCAGGCGTTCGCCATAGTGCGGCGAACTCATCAACCGATCAGCCCACTGGGCCATGGCCGCCGAGGGACTTTTGGCAAAAGCCGTCTCGAAGGCGATCAGGTCCTCCGGTTCGGGGGGCAAACCTGTCAACACGAACGACAAGCGTCGCAGCAACGTCGCGGCTTTGGCGGGGAGGGCGGGCGACAAGCCGTTGGCGTCGAGCGCCGCGCGGATGAAATGATCGACCGGGTCACTCAGGCCACTCGCATCGCTTAGCAGGGGCGGTTCGCTCAGTCGCGGTGGCTGCATGCTCCACCACTGGCGGCGCTCGGCCAACTTCGCCTGCCAAGCCGCTTCGGCCGCTTCCACCGCCGACGGTGGCGCGTCGCGCGGATCGATCGCACCGCCGCGAACCCAGCTTTCGAAATCGGCTATCACATCATCGGGCAATCTTCCGGCGGGCGGCATTTCCAGCGATTCATAGCGCAAGGCTTTCAGCAACAAGCTGGCGGCCGGATCGTTGTCGCTGATCACCGCCCCCGATTCGCCACCGCGGCGGAGCGCTTCGCGGTGGTCGAGCACCAATCCGCCGCCGGGTTCCGCTAACGCCGACGCATGGCATTCGTAGCAGTGCTCCACCAACACCGGACGGATTCGGGTTTCGAAGAACTCGTCCGCCTCTGTCCGCTGCGACAGCGACAGCGCGGCGATGATCAACGCGATACGAAGAGCAGCTGCGTGCATGGCGGGAAGTCGCATCGCGGCCCTGGGGTCCGGCTCGGCGACCGGGAGGGAAAGTCGAGGAACAGCGTGAGGGAGACTCGGGTGGGAAAGTCATCATACTCGATGGGGACGAACCGCTCAGCGTTCGCGACCGCGCGATACGAACCGATTTTTCGGGTTTTTGCCCGTCCCTTTGAGCGACGATCCACTCGCCGTGGGATTGACGCGTTGGCCTCTCGACTAGCCCCAGCGCACCCCTCGAGACGGCCGCGTCGGAGCCATGCGGCTGCAAAGCATGGCCAAATCGGTATAATAAGCCCTTCTAATTTTGTCCGCTCATTCCCCCATGGATTCATGAAACCCGCAAGCGACGCGATGGGCAGCGCTGCAGAGATGCCCAAGCGTGAAATCGACCCGAGTTCGGCTGGCGTGTTGCGCCGGGAGCTTGGCCTGAGCGGCGCGGTGCTGACCGGCATGGGGTCGATTTTGGGTACCGGTGTGTTTGTCAGCATCGGGATCGGAGCGGGGATCACAGGCCCCAGCGTGCTGCTGGCGATTGCCGTGGCGGCCGCCGTCGCGACCTGCAACGCCCTCAGCAGCGCCCAGCTGGCCGCGACGCTTCCGGTGAGCGGTGGGACTTACGAATACGGCTACCACTATCTCCGTCCGTGGTTGGGATTCTTGGCGGGTTGGCTGTTCTTGTGCGCCAAAACGGCGTCGGCGGCGACAGCGGCACGCGGCTTTGCTGGCTACCTGACGACCTCGGTGGAACTGCCCGCGATCTGGTCGGCGGAGCGAGTCGCTGTGTTGGCCGTGATCGCGTTGACGGCGATCGTCGCGGCCGGCGTGCGACGTTCGAACTGGGCCAATTGGGTGATCGTCGCGACGACGCTCGCGGCGCTCGGCGGCTTCGTGCTCTGCGGGATCCCGCTGGCGGTCGAGCGGGGGGCGGAGCACTTATCGCCACTCATTCCCCGCAGCATCGGCGGGTTCCTGGAAGCCTCGGCGTTGATGTTCGTCGCCTACACCGGCTATGGGCGGATCGCCACCATGGGCGAAGAGGTCCGCGAACCTCGGCAGACGATCCCGCGTGCGATCGTGATCACGTTGGTCCTGTCGGCGTTGATCTATCTGGCCGTCGGGCTGATCGGCACCGCCGCGGTCGGCGCCACGGCTTTTTCCGCGGCCACGGCGGAACGGACCGCGCCGTTGGTAACGATCGCCGCCGCCTTCGACCAGCCCTGGTTGGTGCCGCTGGTCTCTGTCGGGGCCATGACCGCGATGCTCGGCGTCTCCCTGAATCTGCAGTTGGGGCTGTCGCGAGTGCTGTTGGCGATGGGGCGTCGTGGCGACGCACCCCGGATCCTTGCCAAACTGAACACGGCTCAAACTACCCCCGCGATCGCCGTGCTGACCGTCGGCGTCGCGATCGTGGCGTTTTGCCTGATCGGCGATTTCAA
The DNA here is from genome assembly GCA_002422955.1 of Planctomycetaceae bacterium UBA6172. Lineage (GTDB taxonomy): Bacteria > Planctomycetota > Planctomycetia > Pirellulales > Pirellulaceae > UBA6163. The sequence goes on along the minus strand of DITY01000304.1, from coordinate 4,805 downwards.
AACGACTTGGTCGTTCAGCGCCTTCACCGTCTTGATCTATTACGCGATCACCAACCTGGCGGCGCTGGCGATGCCGGCGGACCAGCGGCTTTACCCACGCTGGATAGCCTGTGCTGGCTTGGCTAGCTGCCTTGGCCTGGCATTCTGGGTGGAACCGCGAGTCTGGGCAGCCGGATTGGTCATCATCGCGGCCGGCTTGGTCGGCCGCTGGGTGTTCCGTCGCGCGCTCGCGGGTTGACCAGCGAGCCCGTACGTCCGCGCGTGCCGCTGACCTCATCCACTATTTCACGCAGCTACCCCATTCATTTCCTCGAACCATGAATTGATCTTTGTTTCGCGAGCGACCTGTTGGTAGGGTCGCCGACTCATTTGCCAGATTGCCCACGAGCGGCGTCGTGCCCTGACATCGCCGTTGAAGCTCTGGGAGGGAAACGCAGTAAGATGTTTTTGTTCTGTTTTTTTCGTCGTTTCGCGTTGTCGCGGACGCTCGCCATCGCCCTGTTGGGGCTAGGTTTTGGTCCTTCGCACGGCCAGCAGCCACCGCCGCCGGCGTACCCTTTGGATAACGCTGGGGTGATCCGGGCGGACGGTCAGCCGGTTCCCGCGGGTGGTGAACCCGCCCCCACGACGCGAGCGTCCTACTTCGCGATGCCCCCCCAACCCGGTCCCCCCTCGCAAGGCACCGGAAAGGACCCGTTCAGTATCCCCCTCGGCGGAACACCGGCAGGCGGCGTGCCTCAGCCGCGGGGATTGGGTAACCCCCTGGGCGCGACCCCAGACCGTGACCCAGCGGCTGCGGGCGCGGGATCGGGCACCGCTGGGGTTCGCCCGCAACTGACCGCCACGCCTCAGTCCGCGGCGCCCGCGGAGAACCTGCCCACGTCGCCCGCGCCCTTGACGGTCCCCAGTTCGGCGCCCGCGGCCGTGTCACCCGCCCCCGCGGCATCGGCCCCCGTGTCACCTGCCGCCGCAATCCCCGTGGCCGACGTGGCTGGCGCGACGGCGGCTAGTCAGGAATCCGCCCAGCCACAGCAGGCAAACGGGTTGACCGTTGCCACCATCGAAGCGCGGAAAGCGGAATGGCTCGAAACGGCGGGGATTTCCGAAGAGCTGAAAGCGCAGATCACCGAGCAATGCGCGCGGGCGATCGAGAAGCTGAAGGAAGCGGATCAGTTCGCGGCCAGAACGACGGCATTACGCAACGAGGCGACGGCGGTTCCTCAGGCGACGCAGGCGCTGCAGGGATTGCTCACCGAACCGCTCACCTCCGCCGAATTGCCGAGTGATCTTACGTCGCGGAGCAGCAATGAGATTCGCGCGGCCTACCAAACCGCGCACGCGAACTTCGAAACCTACCGCGATCGTCTGTCGAGCCTGCACGCCGAGATCGAATCGCGGACCAACCGCACCCGGATCCTGCCGGAACTGAGCTCGCAAGCGCGGGCCAGGTTCGAAGAGGTCAATTCGCAGCTCGCGGCTCCGCCCCTGGGTGACGCATCTCAAGTCTTGGAGGCGGCGAAACGTTTACGAACGGAAGCGGTGCGGCTGCAGCGGTGGCGGGAATGGGAATGCTTGCAGCAGGAGGCGAAAACTTACGCGGAGGCGGCCCGCGTGATGACGCTCAAGACCGATTTGGCCGATCGCGACGCCAAAGCGACGCAGCGCCAGGTCGCCGAGTTGGCAAAAATACTCGCCGAACGGGAAAAGCAGGAGGCGAAGCAACAAGCCGTCGCGGCCCGCAGCGCGGCCAACAAAGTACACCCGGCAGTCCGAGAAGCGGCCAAGATCAACAGCATTTTGGCGGAGGAAAACTCGCAATTGGTCGCCGCGATGGAGACCGCTCGCAGCGAGGTGGTGAGCACCGAAGCGAAACGCGAAGACCTCAGTGTCCGCTATGCCGACACCCGCAAGCGTGCCGAGGAGGCCGGGTTCTCGCAGTCGATCGGCATCATGCTCCGCAGCCAACAGGCCGAACTGCCGGATACCGAGACCTACCGCAACCGGGCGGCACAGCGCGTCCAGGCGCAGGCCGACTTGAACTTCAAGCTACTGGAATGGGAAAATGAGCGTCGCAAACTTCAGCCGATCGCTGAGGTCGTCGACAAGCATTTGGCGACCGTGAGAGAACAGTTGGGACTGATCGAGCAGGTCGATGTCCGCAGCGAATTGATGGAAGTTTTCGCCGCGAGGCTGAACCTCTACGCGGAGCTGAGCGGCAACGCACGCGACCAACTGGGGCGTCTGGCAGCCCTCGAATCCGCCGAAGTCGGTTTGGCCAAGGAGATCAATCAGCATGCGACGTTCATATCCGAACACGTCCTGTGGGTCCGCAGCACCGCGCCGCTCTCCCCGTCGCTGATCTCACCCCTGCTGACCTCCATCGCCGGTTTGACGCAGCCGCAGACGTGGCGTGGGGTCTGGGATGATTTGCGTGGCGACTGGCGGACGCACCCGTTGTTCGCGCTGCTGGCGATGCCTCCGCTCTGGCTGATCGTGATCCGCCGCCGGTTGCGCGCGGAGCTCGAGCTCACCTCCCAGTTCGCGCAAAAGGCGAGCAACACGGGCATGGCCCCGACCTTTCGTGCCCTGTTCCTGACCGGAGTGTTGGCCGCCCCATTACCCGCGTTGATGGCGTTGTTCGGTTGGCGTTTGATCACGGTCGCGACGCAAGGCGAAATCTCGTTCGCCCTGGGCAACGCGATGTTGATCACCGCCGGGGCCTTCGCGGCCCTGCGGTTCATCGTCGTCGGTTGTCAGCCCAACGGCTTGGCCGAAGCCCATTTCGACTGGTCCTCGGAGATCACCACCGCGATCCGCCGCGCCATGGGCTTGGCCCAGTTCAGCAGTCTGCCCGCCAGTTTCGTCTGCTTGTTCACCGCGTATACCGGCGACGAACTGCTGATCAGCACCGTCGGCCGCTTGGCCTTGATCGCCCAAACGCTGGCGATCACGACCATCTCGTTCGAATTATTTCGCGAATCGGGGGCGGTCGGCCGGATGTTCCACGGCGAACACCAGGGGGCTTGGTATCAACACAGTTATCGCCTCTGGTCCGGTGCCCTGATTGTCATCCCGCTGGTCCTCGGCTTCATTTCGGCGATCGGGTTTCACTACACCGCGACCCGGCTTTCGACGCGCATCGCCGCGACCTGGACCGCGATCGCGTTGATTCTCGTCGTGCGATCCTTGGCCATGCGCTGGTTGCTGATGGTTTATCGACGCCTGGCGTTCCAGCGAGCCCGCGAGCGCCGCGCGGCGCTGGTGCAGGCCCGGCAAGCCGAGACGGGCGAGCAGTCGGTCGAGAACGTCCCGGTCGCAGGCAACCCGATGGAATTGCAACTGTCCGAAGTCAACGAGCAGAACCAGCGGCTGATCCGGATCGGTGTGCTCGTCCTGGGTGTCAGTTTGTTGATGCTCATTTACCGCGACATCCTGCCCGCGTTGGGTTATTTCAACCGTTTCGAATTCTGGACCAACAGCGTCGTGCCGCCGACGGAACAGGGGGAATTGGTTCGGGTGACCCTGGTCGACCTCTTTTGGGGCGGGGTTTGGCTCAGCCTGACCGTCATCTCCTGTCGCAACCTGCCTGGCTTGCTCGACATTTCCGTCTTCCAACGACTCCCCTTCGACGCCGGGGCCCGCTACGCCGCCAGCGCGCTCACCCAGTACGTCCTGATCGTGATCGGAGCCGCCCTCTGCTTTCGCCAAATCGGGATCGGTTGGCAGAGCATCCAGTGGCTGGTCGCCGCGATGACCGTCGGTTTGGGTTTTGGCCTCCAGGAAATCTTCGCCAACTTCGTCTCCGGGATCATCCTGCTCTTCGAACGGCCGATTCGCGTGGGCGACACCGTGACCATCGGCACCGTGTCGGGCACCGTGACCCGGATTCGGATCCGCGCCACCACGGTGCTCGATTGGGACAACAAGGAATTGATCGTCCCGAATCGCGACTTCGTGACCGGCAATTTGGTCAACTGGACACTCTCCAATCCGAACCTACGATTGGTGATCAAGGTCGGCATCGCCTATGGCTCCGACACCCGATTGGCGACTCGCTTGTTGCAAGAAATCGCCTCCGCCAACCCGCTGGTCATGACCGATCCGGCACCCGTCGTCGTCTTCTCGGCCTTCGGATCGAGCAGCCTCGATTTCGAATTGCGGGTCTTCGCGGCCGGGCTGATGCAAACCAGAATTCTGCGTCACGAGTTGCACACGGCGATCGATGACGCCTTCCGAAAACACCAGATCGAAATCGCCTTCCCGCAGCAGGACGTGCATGTGCGTACATTCCCCGATTCGCTGACGGACCGGATGGCCGCGGCGGCGATCGCGGGGCAGGAATCACGCTATGACGCGGCGCACGTCACCCCGCCCGCGGCCGAAATGCGTTCGCTCCGCAAGCACAGCGCCTGAACCACGATGGAACCTTCACCCAACGTCGCCCCCGAAGAACGCGACTTCCCCCGCCAAGGGCGTCTGGCGGGAGTCGATTTCGGCACCGTCCGCATCGGCGTCTCGATCTGTGACCCGATGTGGATCTTGGTCAGCCCGCTGGAAATCCGCGCGGTCACCGACCGGGACCGCGACGCCGCCTACTTTCGCGAGTTAGCCAAACGCGAACACGTCGACGGCTGGGTCGTCGGACTGCCGATTCACTGCGACGGCAAGGAGAGCCAAAAGAGCGTGGAAGCGCGCAAGTTCGCCGTCTGGCTCGGCGACGCGACCTCACTCCCCGTGCGACTGTTTGACGAGCGATTCACCACCTCGGCCGCCCAGGACCGCGTCCGCTCGGCGAGGAACCCGGC
>DITY01000337.1 GCA_002422955.1 Planctomycetaceae bacterium UBA6172 | reverse complement strand
TCGGCCAAAACAGCCACAGCCGATTGCGTTCGTCCAGGTGCATGCAGGTGTTGCAGTCCGGAAAACCAGGCTGATCCGCCATCACGAACGGTTCGGACCATTCACTCTGGCCAGCCCGTTTCCAAGCCCCATACACGGCGACGTCGTCCGCTTGGCGTTCCCCCGAGCCGCGATACCAAGAAACCAGCAGGTCGCCGTTGGCAAACTCGACGATCCCCGGCGCGTGGTTGTGTCGCTCGTTGAGCGGGAACACGAACTCCGAAGCGATCAGCGTCGCGCCCGGATTGGCTGGCACCACGGACGTAGCGGCCTCGCTGGGAGCCTGGGCGAACGCGCGATCATCACAACCGAAGCCGCCAAGCCACAACGACAGGACCAACGCGACGGGGCAAGACAAGCGAGCGCGTGAGGACATCGTGAATCGGCACCGAGTGAAAAGGGATCGGACAAGGAATCGGCAGTTTTCGAATTGTAGCTAGTGCCGCGAGAACGAGTTGACCTTGCTTGGAAACCCGACGCGTGAGCGAGGAACCTGCGGCAAATTCCTCGCTCACGCATCGAGTTGCGATTCTTTCAAGCAACCTTATTTAGTTCTCGCGGCACTAGTGGGGGGGGCGGCGAGATGCGAGGGAAGAAAGGCCGCCCGGTGGATCGCTCAAAACAGGCGGTTGTAGCCGTTGAGCGCCGCGACGCGATAGGCTTCGGCCATGGTCGGATAGTTGAAAGTCGTCTCGATGAAGTACTTCAGCGTATTCAAGCCGCCTGGCTGGCACATGATCGCTTGGCCGATGTGGACAATTTCGGAAGCGTTGGCCCCGAAACAATGGACGCCTAGGATCTCGAGCGTTTCCCGATTGAAAAGCAGTTTCAGCATGCCCACGGTGCTGCCGGTGATCTGGGCGCGAGCCAAGCTGCGGAATTGGGCCTGTCCGACCTCGTAGGGAACACGGGCCGCGGTAAGTTCCCGTTCGGTCTTGCCGACGGAGCTGATTTCGGGGCTGGTATAGATCCCGGTGGGAATTCCGTGCGCTCGCAATCCGTCGTCCGCCTCGCCCAGCAGGTGCATGGCGGCTGACCGCCCCTGCGTGTACGCAGCGCTCGCCAAAGAGGGATAGCCGACCACGTCGCCCACGGCGTAGATGTGCGGCTGCGACGTTTGAAAATGCTCGTTAACGTCCAGTTGACCGCGGGCATTCGCTTTCAGGCCGACATTTTCCAGCCCGAGCGATTCCGTATTTCCCGAGCGTCCATTGGCCCACAGCAGCACGTCCGTTTTGAGCCTCTTCCCGCTTTTCAGCGTCAAGATTACGCCGTCGGGCAGTCCTTCGATCGATTCCATCTCTTCGTTGTGCCGGATGATCACCCCTTGGTCGCGAAGGTGATAGGAGAGCGCATCGATAATCTCGTCATCCAGGAACTCGAGTAATTTATCCCGTGTGTTGACCAGGTTCACTTTGTGGCCGAGATTTCGAAACATCGATGCGTACTCGGTGCCGATGACTCCGGCACCGTAGACCGTGATCGATGTGACCCGCTCGCTCAGTTCGAGGATGGTGTCGCTGTCGAAGATTCGGGGGTGGTTGAAGTCGACATTCTTCGGGCGAAAGGGGCGGGCCCCGGGGGCCAACACAAAATTGGCCGAGGTCAGCTTCTTGCCGCCGACCTGGACCGTGTGTGGGTCGAGGAGCGTTGCTTGGCCGCGGAAAATGAGGACTCCGTTTCGGTCGTAGAACGATTTTCGCATGCTGACCTGGCGGGCGATGATCGTTTTGGTGCCTCGCCGCAATTGATCCATCGTGGGGCTGAGTTGAACCCCCATTTCCTGCATGGTCGGGTTGGTCATCGCCTTCACCGTGCTGGTGATGGCGTACCGCAACGCTTTGCTGGGAATGGTTCCGCGATGGGTGCAGGCGCCGCCGATTTCCGGAAATTCCTCGGCGACCGCTACCCGCAAGCCGCCTTTGCTAGCCTGCATTGCGGCCCCTTCCCCGCCCGGCCCGGTGCCGATCACAAACAAGTCATAGTCGAAAGGTTGGTCGGTCATATGCGTCGCTTCGTGGCCGTAATTGTCAATCGCACGGTCAGGTGTCAGACTCAGGAGCTCCGCCAAGCTTCCCCGCTGGATGATACGAGATTTCAATGTTGCTGTCTTGCGTGCAAACCGATGTCGCATTCGCCGATCTGCGCGGCAACCTCGATCGCGTGATCGCAGGGTTGGACGCTGCGTCAGATGCCGAGGCCGATTTGGTCGTCTTTCCCGAGTGCATGTTGAGTGGCTACGGGTTCGAGAGTCGTGCCGAGGCGGAAGGCCAGGCGTTGGAGATCGATTCCGCACCCTTGCTGGAGCTTGCGGCTGCCACCCGCCGGGCTCGACCGATTCACTTGGTGGTCGGCTTTCTGGAGTCGGAGCGGTTGGCGGACGGATCTCGCAAGCTTTACAACGCCTCGGTCGTGATCGGTGCGAAGGGCGTCGTCGCGTCGTATCGCAAGGTCCACCTGCCGCAACTGGGTGTTGATCGCTTCGTCGATCCAGGGACGCGGGCCTACGCGGTGCATGCCGTCGGCGATGCTCGGGTCGGATTGGGCATCTGCTACGACTGCTCGTTCCCCGAGCCGATGCGAGTTCTCGGCCTGGCGGGAGCGGATATCATCGCTCTGCCGACCAATTGGCCTGTTGCCGCCGAGCGGACCGCCCGGCTGGTGCCAGCCGTGCGGAGCATGGAAAATCACCTGTTCTTTGCCGCGGCGAATCGGGTGGGCACCGAGCGAGGGTTTCGCTACTGCGGTTTGAGCAGTATCCACGGTCCCGACGGGATCGAGTTGGCGAAAGCCCAGGGCGATGAGGAGACCTTGTTGTTCGCCCGAATCGATCTGGCTGCTGCCAGAAACAAGCGGATCGAGCGGACGCCTGGCGCTCACGTGATCGACCGCTTCGCGGATCGCAGGCCGCAATTTTACCGTGAAATCTTGAACTAAGCAGCTTATCTTGACTGCCCGGCTCACCGATTTTGGGTCATGAAGCTGCCATTGTCGGCGACCTGGAACATCGGGCGGCTGTATCGGCCAACACCCGTTCGCCCGCCGGGGCGGAATACGATTCCGAGCGACAGGTTCCAAGCCTCTTCGGCATAAGCTCCTGCGCGTGTAGGGCTCGATGGGATCAGGTAGGTTGCGCCGGCCTGCACCGCGACCAGGCCGCGGAAAGCCGATGTCACGGTACCGCCGAGCAGTCCGTCGCCTTGGTTCGTGGCTCCCGCGAAGGCTTCGTAGGCCGAGCCATCCGCCAAATGCCCGCGGAAGAACAGCCGGTGCTGGTCGGTCACCGCGAACTCGCCAACGCCCAAAAACGCACCTCCGTCTTCTCCGATCAGATTGATCGTTGAGCTTTCTTCACGGATTCCGGCCATGATTTGGTAGCCGAACTCGTGTCCGCAGTTATCGTTCCAGCTCAATTCGCCGCGCAGCTGGGCGAGGTTGTTGCGGTACCACCAGTCGTCGTAGAGGTAATCGACCACGACGCCATACTGCAAACCGAAGTCGACTCGCCGAAACAATCCGCCCGTGACGAAAATCTGCTGGCGCGAATCATCGGTGAATTCGGTGCCTGAGAGGCTCGATTGGGTGGCCCTGATCCCGAATTGTGAGGCTAGATCGAAGTGCAACAAGTGCCCCAGTGCATGGCCGCGATTGAAGCCTTCGTAGAAGCCGAAACTGCCCGATCCGCCACGCACGCCCGTCGCGGCGGGATGATTGAGCGGCCCGGTAAAGCCGTTGGTCCCGACAAAGAACTCGTATCGTTGCCACTGCGCTCGAAATCCGCGGGAGCCACAGCTCATCGAGTGCTCGCAACTGCCGTCGCAGGCGATGTCGTCGCATCCAGCCCCTTCGTACCCGCATGCCGCTTCGAACCTCCCCGGTGCAGCGAACCGGTGAACGCTGTCAAGGCTCGTGCCAGCGGACCCGCACGTGGGTTCCAGCCCGCAGGCTGGGTCGCCGAAAGAGATCTCGTTCTCGCGGCAGCGCTCACAGTCACAAGAGAAGCTTGCTTGGGCAACCTCTCCCGCCGATCGCTCGCGGCGACTGACCTTGATCGGAGCGGCGACGTCGATCAGCCGGCCTTCGGCGGCCTGTCGAACCAACGAGGGCGCCGGTTGTTTGGGAGGTGTGATCGCCGTGTCCGGTGGGGCAGACGCCGTCCGGCGCCCCGGGATCGCGGCGGATTCTGGATCTGTCCCAGGTCGGTTCCGCGTGACCCAATTCCGCTCGATCGGAATCTGCTGGTCCGCATGCCGCTGATAGTCTGGTTCGGCGGCAAACAGCGATAAGCCCGACGCGAGCGGCCCGATGAGCATCGCCAGCAGCAGCCCTTGCGTAGCGGACCTTGGAGCGCCGGCAACAAGTCGAGACGAAACGCAAGTCATCAATCGGGACTCCCTCGCGAGGACGGATCTTAACGCCCGTTGGCTTCGCAGGCGTGCGAATGTTCACACGCCACTTATCGTCGCGGAAAACTCGATTTCATTAGAAAAGTCGCCCTGATCGGCACATCTTGCCAGGGTGTCGTCGCGGATCGATTGTTCCGAAGACTGGAATCAGCAGTTAGCCTTGAGTGCAGTTGATCAACTGGTCAAGTTTTTCCTGCGCGTGCCCTTCATCGATGGCCCGGGCAGCGATTCGAACGCCTTGGCGGAGATCGGAGGCCATTTCGACCAACCAGAGGGCAGCGGCGGTCCCCGCTAAGACAACGTCGCGCGGTGGGCCTGGCTTGCCGGCGAGGACGTCGCGGATGATCTCGGCACTCTGCTGGGGATTGTCGACCCTTAGGGCTGATACTGTGATTTTGGGAAGTCCGAAATCGGACGGTTCCCAGCGGTGTTCGGTAGTCTCTCCTTCGCGGATTTCGGCAACGTGAGTTGAGCCGCCCAGGGTAACCTCGTCCTGTCCATCCTCGCCCCAAACCACCGCGGAGCGGGTAGTCCCCAAGCGTCGGAGAGCAGCCGCGATTTTGTTTCGATTCTCCAATGTGGCCGCCCCTAGCAGTTGATGGGTTGCTCCCGCGGGATTACATAGCGGACCCAGCAAATTGAACAGGGTTGGGACGCCCAGTTCGCGGCGGATCGCGACCACGTGCCTCATCGCGGGATGCAGCTTGGGGGCGAAGCAAAAGCAAATTCCGATCCGGTTGAGTGTTTCAGCGACCACCGCCGGCTCTCCTTCGATGGCCACGCCGAGGGCGGCTAGCACATCAGCCGACCCGCTAACGCTCGTGGCGCGGCGATTGCCGTGCTTCGCGACGGCCACCCCGCAGGCCGCCGTCACAATCGCCGTGGCGGTGCTGATGTTGAACGATCCGGAGCCGCTGCCGCCGGTGCCGCAGGTATCGAGCAAGACCCCGTGGCGATGAGGGATCGGCGTCATGTGCTGTCTCATTGCCCGAGCCGCGCCGACCAACTCGTCGACCGCTTCGCCCTTCTCTCGGATGGCGAGCAAGAGTTGGCCTACCCCCTGTTGCTCCGCTTCGCCTCGCAGCAACGTGTCGATCAAATGTCCCATTTGTTCGGCAGACAGGTCCTGGCCAGAACGGGTAAGGCGAATCGCTTCAGGTAGGGAGATCATGTCCACAGTCAGGTTGGGGGTTGGCGTAGGGTTGAATTGATAATTTGCGGTTGCGGGGGTCGTCCGCCGATCTCGGGGGCCATAAACTTGCAATTATGGCGAGAAAACTAATCATCGACTGTGATCCGGGCATCAGCGACGCGGTCGCACTCTGCCTGGCTCTGTTTGACCCGCGGTTGGAAGTGCTGGCGATCACGGCTACCGCCGGTGTGGTCGCTGCCGAGCGGTCGACGACCAACGTGCGAGCGCTGGTGAACCAACTCGATCCTCCGCGTTATCCTCGGATTGGCACGGCGGTGGCATCCGAACACGCGCCCGTGGAAGATGATAACGAGTTGCATGGTTCGGACGGGTTGGCTGGGTGTCAGTTCGCGGTAACGGACCGTCAGCATCAACAGCCCAGCGATAAAGTCATCGCGGAGCTCTTGAGGCTGCATCCCGACCAAATCACGATTCTTTGCTGTGGGCCACTCACCAACTTGGCCCGCGTGTTTAGCCGTGATCCGAGCCTGGTGCCATTGGTCGACAAGTTGGTCCTATGCGGCGGCACTTTGGCCGGTCCAGGAGATCGAACGCCCGCGGCGGAGGCCAACATGTTCTACGATCCGCCCGCCGCCCAGGATGTCTTTGCGTCCGCGACCACCAAGAGTTTGGTGCCGCTAGATGTCACCGAACAGGTGGTTTTCGGCATGGACCTGTTGGATCAGTTGCCCAGCAAGCAGACCCGCGTCGGCGGTTTGCTCCACCGAATTTTGCCCTACTCCTTTCGGGCCGCTCATGAATTTCTTGGCCGTGAGAGCATCGCCCTCGCCGATCCGATAGGTTTGTTGGCGGTGTTGGAGCCTGACCTGTTTCAGTGGCAGGAGATTGCTGGGGATGTCGAAACGCAGGGTATGTTGACACGGGGCGCGACCGTGTTCGATCGGCGGGCTCGTAAGCAGTGGCAATGCAACATGGAAGTTGCGGCCGAAATCGATGCCGGCGCAGCCCGGGAACGGATCATTCGCGGGCTGCGATACGCCGGCCAGCAGTCGTAGGGATTGAGCACTCACCCGGGCTCATGCGCTGGAAAGTCCTCAAAAACTGGGTAAATTTCGTTATCCATTCCAGCTGCTGGTCTTCGCGCTCCCGCATGCCTTGCTGGTTGGCTCCGTCATTTCCCGCCGGTCGCCGGCGCGTTAGCGGGCTTCCGCATTGCTGACGCGGAGCCCCGTTTCCTAGTACCAAACGAATCGTTCGCGGTGGGGGGCTTCATCAGCGGCAATGCCGGCGACCTCCAAGAGCAGCCAACCTGATGCTGACAAAAATGCCCTTCGTCAGCATCGAATCGAGTTGAAGCGACTGCTGAATCGGTTACCCTTTCGAACAAGGGCGGGTTAAGAGAAATTCTCCGTTGAACTCGTCGGTTCCCTGTCTGCCCAGCCATTGTCAGTCCAACCCTGGTAAAAGGAAGCTGGAGATGTCGACGGTCAACCCCTATGGCGCTGGTTCACAGCCGGTTCCTGGTTATTCGCTCGAATCGCCACGGATGGCTGGCGGGCAACCGCGTCGGCTGAAGAAAATCGATCTCCTTTCGGCGGCCATCCTGTTAGCCGGTATCAACGGCTTGGTCGGCTTGGTCGTGGGACTGATGTTTACGGTTTTGGCTCTGATCGGCAGTGTCGCCGGTGGCCAGGGGGAGACCGCGGTCGGGGGCTTGATCGTCGGATTCGCCGGAGTCGTGTTCATGCCGTTGTTTTACGGCGTTGCCGGCTTTATAGGCGGAGCGTTATTCGCGTTCATGTACAACATCGTGGCGGGCATGTTCGGCGGGGTCATCGTCTATCTCGAAACGTGATCTCCGAATCGACGGTGGTCGGTGTCCTGAGAATGCGTTCCCAGTCGAAGCTGGCTACTAGGTCGTGGGGTGAAACGGGTTCCGCGGTTTCGCTGAGTCCGATGGAGTGAGCTGCCCAACCGACGATTTCTTGCGGGGTGATTCCGAGATTTCGGAAGTGCGACAGACGCGTATCGCCGTGTCTCTTGGCGAGCCTCCGTCCGTCCGTCCCGAGTACCAGGGGGACGTGGGCATATTGAGGCCGTGGGCACCCCAGTGCCTCGATCAGCGGAACTTGGCGAAAGACGCTGGGCAGCAAATCGTCTCCGCGGACCACTTCGGTTACTCCCATGGCCGCGTCATCGACGACCACCGCGAGTTGGTAGGCCGCGTGGCCGGTCTTGCGGGTTAACGGAAAGTCGCCTAGGGCTGTTCTCGGGTTGATCCGCACCGACCCGTGAACACGATCTTCGATTTCCAGCAGGCGATCGGGCATGCGAAATCGCCAACAGTAGGTCCCTGATGGGGGGAGGGCATCACCGAGTTTCCAGCCCTGGCATCTACCGGAATAGATTGGCCCGTCCGCCGGCAAGTTCGCGAGTGGGTTCCCAAATCCCGCGGGAGCGGTTGGACCGCGGAACCCTGAAGCGGCCAGGAATTCCTTGGGCGACGCCTCATGAGGCGCACTGGCAGCTTCCTCAATATCTCGTCGGCTGCACGTGCAAGGGTACGTTTGACCCGACTCGATCAGCCTCTGAAGGGCCTGTAGGTACGAGTCGGCACGATCCGTTTGCAGGTAGGGTGCGTGCGGTCCGCCAACATCAGGGCCTTCATCCCAGTCGAGTCCGAGCCAACCGAGGTCCTCGATCGCTTCATCGACCGCCCAGGACTTCACCCGTGGGGAATCGATGTCTTCGATCCGCAAAATCACTCGGCCACGTTGAGACTTGGCGGACAACCAAGCGATCAGGTACGTGCGGGCATTGCCCAAGTGCTGGGCGCCGGTCGGCGAGGGGGCGAGGCGACCCGTGATCATCGTTCGGGGGGTTCCTGCCGAAGGCCATGCGTCAGAACTCGGCGTTGCCGGGATACCGAGGGAAGGGAACGACATCTCGGATGTTGGCCATACCCGACGCGAATTGGACCATCCTTTCCAAACCCAATCCGAAGCCGGCATGCGGGGCGCTACCGAAGCGACGCAAGTCCGTATACCACCAGTAATCCGCTTCATTCAGGCCTTGAGTTGCCATCCTTGCTAGCAGCGTATCGAGCCGATCCTCTCGTTGACTGCCGCCGATGATTTCGCCGACACCGGGCACCAACACGTCCATCGCGGCTACCGTTTTCTCATCATCGCTAAGCCGCATGTAAAACGGCTTGATCGATGCAGGATAGTCGGTCAGGATCAGCGGCCCGCCGACATGTTTTTCCGTGAGATACCGTTCGTGTTCGGCCTGCAGGTCGGTACCCCAAGCGACGGGGTACTCGAAAGGCTCGCCCGAGCCTGCGAGCACGCGAATCGCGTCGGTGTAGGTCATGTGTTGAAACGGCTGCTCGATCACTTTGGCGAGGCGTTCGCTCAGGCCGGGCTGAATATGCTGGTCGAAGAAAGCCATGTCTTCACCGCAGGTAGCGAGCACATCACGCAGGATCCGCTTCAGGAAGGCCTCGGCAAGCCGCATGTTGTCGCTGAGGTCATAGAACGCGACCTCCGGCTCGACCATCCAGAATTCGGCGAGATGCCGGGATGTATTGCTGTTTTCGGCGCGAAAGGTTGGTCCAAAGGTGTAGACCTTCGACAAGGCGCAGGCGTAAGTTTCCCCCTCTAACTGGCCGCTCACGGTGAGGAAGGCCGATTTGCCGAAGAAATCTTGCGAGTAGTCAACGGCACGGCCGCCGCGGGTCAGTTGGTCGAGGTTCAGCGTGGTTACGCGGAAAAGCTCGCCGGCTCCTTCGCAATCGCTGGCCGTGATTATCGGCGTGTGCAGGTAGCAGAAGCCCTGTTCCTGGAAAAAACGGTGGATCGAATCACAGATGCGGCTGCGCAGTCGCATCACCGCGCCGATCGTGTTGGTGCGGCCACGGAGGTGTGACCATTCACGAAGCTTCTCGAGCGAGTGCCGCTTTTTCTGCAGCGGGTAAGTTTCCGGGTCGCAAGTGCCGATGAGCCGAACCGACTCGGCGCGTAACTCACTGGCCTGCCCCGCGGCGGGCGACGCGACCAGGGTGCCGCTCGCGACCAGCGAGCAACCGGCCGTCAGTTTCAGGATTTCGTCGCTGTAGTTGGCCAGCGAGCCATCGGCGACAACCTGTAAATTTCCGAGGCAGCTGCCGTCGTTCACCTCAATGAAGCTGAAGCCTGCTTTCGAATCGCGGCGGGTACGAACCCAGCCCCGTACCTCAATCGATCGGCCGACCGCGGATGCGTTGCGGGCCTCGGAAACCGAAATCCAGGACATGATGGCGGACCCTCTGGAACCGAATCGGGCATGACAGCCGATCGGCCCTCCGTGTGGTGCGGACGCGGTGAAAGTAGGCGAGCCGAGAAGACGCCGGCTGCGCAATGGCAGTTGCTCAGACGGTGCATTGGCGCACGGCGTCGGACAAGCCGGCGATCGGATCTCCCTTGGCAAGGAACTCGTGCGCAAAATAGCCGTCGAACCCGGTGTCAGCAATCGCCCGAGCGATCGCCGGATAAAACAGCTCCTGCGTCTCGTCCAGCTCGTTTCGACCTGGGTTGCCCGCGGTATGATAATGCCCGAAGTAGGCATGGTTTTCTTGAACCGTGCGAATCACATCTCCCTCCATGATCTGCATGTGGTAGATGTCGTAGAGCAGCTTGAAGTGGTCGCTGCCGACTCGCTTCACCAACTCCACGCCCCACTGGGAGTTGTCGCACATGTAGTCCGGGTGATCGACCTTGCTGTTCAGCAATTCCATGACCAGAGTGACTCGATTCTGCTCCGCGACCGGCACGATTCTGCGAAGCGCGTTGACGCAATTCTTCATGCCAGTTTCTCGATCGATTCCCCTCCCGTTCCCGGAAAAGCAAATCACGTTTCGCCAGCCCTCGGCTGCGGTGGCCTCGATCGCGGAATTCATTTTTTCCAAGCACAAGTCATGAAAGCGAGGGTCGCACAACCCGTCGGTTAGCGGATGAGACTGCACCATGGTGCAAACCAACCCGTGTTTCTTGAGCGCCGGGAAATCGGGCGGGTCGAGCAAATCGATGCCGACCAGTCCCAATTTCGCCGCCTGCACCGCGAGATCGTCGACGGACATGTGCGAAAAGCACCAGCGACAGACGGATTGCTTCAATCGACCGGGGCCGAGCTGTCCGCTATCAACCTTCGCCGCGGACTTCGTGTCGTCCTCCGCTGCTTTCGAGTGGATGTCTGAACCGGCGAGGCCGGCGGCTGCCAAAGCGGTGGCGCTGATGGCGGTGCGGCGGGCCATTTTTGACGGGGAAGCAGGGTCTGGCATCGAGCGATCTCGGGTTGGGAAAAGGGTATTTGCGGTAGCTCCAAAATTATTGCGACCGCGAGCTATTTTCTTCCCCGCGAGCTACGGATGCAACGTCCGTGGGCTCAGTCGTTTGCAGGCTATCGCCGTTGCCGCCGGGAATTGTCGAGCAGGTGCAACTGGCGGTTGCGACTCGCTTACCCTTGGGACCGAAAATGTCGCATTGAATGAAGCCGATTCTCAACCCTCGGTCGATGACCCTCGCTTCGGCCCGAATGATCCCTGTCGTGACCGGGCGAATGAAGCTGATTTTCAGATCGATGGTGGAAAAATCTTCCCCTGGGAAAAGCGTTCTGCCGAAAGCGATTCCCATTGCCGCGTCGGCCAAGGCGGCAATCAAGCCGCCATGAACTCGGCCCATCGGGTTGTGGTGGTGTGGATGGCAACGCAGTGAAACCACCGCGTGCCCTAGGGGCAACTTGCCATCTCGGACCGAATCCGCATCGTGGGGGGCGACTTCGAAGCCGACCAGGCGAGAGATTGGCGCTTCGGCAAAGCGGTCTTCGTTAGGAAGGGTCAATCCCGGGCTCTACGCGAAAATCGGTTGGGTTGAGGCGAGTTGATCAATAGACGTACTGTAACCCGAACTGGATTCCATGCACGTAGTAGGTGTCAAACCGGAGGCCTGGCGAAGGATCGTTAGGGCCGGCGGCCGGGTTGCGGTTCACCGCCAAATCGGGATCGATCATCCCGGAGGCCTGCAAGGCATCGCTCATCGCGAGGACGTGGTAGCCGAAGGTGAAATCGAGGTTTTCCGTGTAGCGATATCCCAAGGACGCGCTCAATTCGGGAACCCAGCCGAAGGTACTATTGCGAATCGGAGTCGAATTGCTGAGCCCGACAAGTAACCCAGGCGCGGTTGGGCCACTGCCCACGTCGGCTACGCCGGCTCGGTAAGCCTCTCTGCGGATCGAGCCTGCCGCAACCTTGATCAGGCCGTCAAAGGACCAGCAGCCCTCGCGGTATCGCGACGCCAATCCGAATTGCCCCCCGTGAAAAATGTTGTCTGCGTCGAATTGGTCGCGAACGGTGACCACGTTGGGAACCGGGAGCGAAACGCTGGAGATTGCGAGGTGGTCCTGCATCCGGACATGTTGATACCCATACAAGACCTCGATCACGCCTCCGAGGCCCGCAAGCCATTGCCGACGCAAAGCGACGTCGGCTCCATAGACCTCGTTGGAGCCTTCGATCGACAGTCGACCAGGAATGTTCGCCTGCCCGCCGACTGCGCCGGCGATCGGCAGGGAGTCCGCAATCGGGGAACCCGGGGAAAATGGGTCCGTATTCAAGAATGGCCGAGCGATGACCGTGCTGCCGTTGCTTTGCCGCGCAAACCGGAACGAGTCGTCGCCAGCACCCCAACCCCGAACAACGAGACTTTGGCAGCGCTGCGGATCCAGCCAAGTTCCGAGCGTGAGCCGACCGCCTGCGGTCATGTCGTCCAAAACGCGCTCGTTGCCAAAGAGGATTCGCGTGTCTCCGGGCGGACCGACCGGTAGGACCCCTTGGCCCAGGCCGCCCGCGGAAGTCGTTGCCAGGATCGGTAGGGTGTCTCCGCTACGAAACATCAACAACAGTTCGACCGATCCGAACCAACGGTCGGGGTCGGTGCAGCCTTCTAAACCACGCCACGCATCGACTTCGGCGCAGCACGCCCCATCGCACTGATTGTGCGGAAACGCGTCGCACGAGTTGTCGTACTCAAAGTGCGGATCCGGTTCGGCCCACAGCGATTCCGAGGGCCTCGGCATGGGAGCGGAATGATTACCGCTACCGGAGGACGGTTCAGAGTGGTTGAGCGACATCGGTTGGCCGGGCGCGGATTCCTCGTAGCCGACTGTGTTGATTTCGTTTGTTTCAGCTTGCGGATCATTCGCTTCGAACGCGGAGGGTACTTCCACGGCCGCCCTAACCGTTGCGGCTTGCGGCAGCGCAGGCGGTTGGTAAACACCGCGATCTGGAGATTTTCCACGGATCAGGCCGGCAAAGTCGCTTTCTTCCGCTTGCAGGCTCGGAGTGCCAATCAGGGCCAGAGGAAGGACCGTGGCTAGGATTCCACGGCAAAACCGATTCTTGGGGGCGTTAAGGTTAGGCATGGCGGTAGTGCGTCCCGTGTGTGACCGACGATTCTCCGTCGTCTTTTCGGCAGTTCTGATTACAAAAGATCAGCCGATTCGGAAAGATTTGCCGGTTGCGGCGGCTGTTTTGATGGCGGGGGCCTTGCCGCTCCGTTCTGGCGGGAAAGAACGCATGCTGAGCGTCCTTCAGCGAAGTGTTCCGTCGTTCTTAGCTTGCCAAACCGCCCTTCGGTGGACATCCAGAGCGGTCAGGAAGCCGCCGCCGTAGCAAAACGTGTCGATACAGATCAGATGCCCCAGGTCGACACAATCACCTGTCGGATTCGCTGTATGTCCGACAATTGCGGTCTTGCCCGACGAATGCGGTGCGGGGACCTCGTCGCGAAGCGAATGCCAGCGAAGCTCCTCCCAAGGTTGTTCAGGTAGGTCCGTTAACGGATCGTAGGCGGCATGTGTGAAGAAAAAATTGTCCTGCTCAAAGTAGTCCTGCAGGTCGGCAAAGAACGCCGCGTGAGCAGCGGGCAAAAAATCGAGCTCGCCGACGAATTCGTAGCTGTCGAGCGTGCTCAGGCCACCGTGCTTGAGCCACATCGAGAGGTCGAGTTTGTGCTGAATCACGGCCTCGAGCATCTCTTCATGGTTGCCCTTGATCGCGACGACTCGCGTGATTTCCTGCAGTTGGAGGATAATCTCGATGACCTGCCTAGGGTTGGGGCCACGGTCAACAAAATCCCCCAAAAATACGAGCGTATCGCTGGCGTCGGGTGCGATCGCCCGCAGTAAGCCTCGCAGCGCTCGGTCGCAGCCATGGATGTCTCCGATTGCGATCAGCCGGTCAGCCACTTTTCAGCCCACTGGACGAGAAACCGTTACCAAGTCGAAATGCGGCCATGAACTGCCGGTTGGCGAGACGACGCAAGTTATCGACAAAGCTAGCCCACTCGCTATTCATAACTTACAAACTCCATTCCCCCCCTATCCCTCTCGAATGCTGAAGTTAGCTGAAACGCGGGCTGGCGGGAACGCAATCGGCGTGCCCTGCTCCGCAAAAGCACGATAAATCTGAGTTCTTTGGGCACCTTTGGCCGTTGTAAGGGAGTTGGCTTACGGAGAAAATGAGATTTTTGAAGCTGAGTCTGTTTTACCGGACGTATGTCGTTAAGTTGACAGGCAGTTCCGGATTGGCAGAGACATCCTTGGGTGCAACCGTTAGGAGGCTGCCCGGCGGTCGGTCGCCGTGGCTCAGAATGGCTCTCCGGTTAGTTTTCGACTTTGATTTGATTACGTGAACGGGTGGCGTTGCTGTTTGGCCGCACCGCATACGAAGGCCTGTGCGGACAGAAGTTTCGAGGTGGTGTTTGTTTGGTCAGGCAGTCGCACGATTGTCATGGTCGAGCGCCAAGCGTCGGGCTGGCACCGCCCTCCCTTTTCGTTGGTTCTTCCGAAGATCCCTAACGGCATACGATGATCTCTGATTCCACAGTCGCATCGCTCGAACCCACGGATGGCCGATCTGCGGCAGCAGACTCTCCGTTGGCCCTGGGAACTCAAGCACCAGGGGAAGCGGTGAGGCCTTCGCTAACCAATGGGGGGGAAGCGGCTGAGCGGGTGGATTCCTGGGAAACGGACGAATTGGAGCAGGATGGGGGCTGGTTCGGCGACGAGTCGGCGGCATTCGTAGCCAGTCTGGGGGTGCATTTGGCTGTGCTGTTGTTGTTAGCCCTGACCCCGCTGATCGCCTCGCTAGAACCCGATGGCTTGGTCATCGTGGCCTCGGAGGCTGAGGATCCGGTTGACGAGTTTCGCATCGTCGATGACCTCGCTTACAGCGAGTTGCCGGCGGAGGAGATCGGGGCTAACAATTCTGCTGAGCTTGGGATGGCGGAAGCATCCGCGGAGATGTTTGCCGAAATCGCGGAGATCCCCAGTCCGGTCGACATGGAGGCTGACGTTAGCGGAGACATCTTCGTGAACAACCTGTTCAGCCAACCGGTCGCGCCTCTCGATAAGTTATCCGATCAGAAAGGGAAGATCGGTGAGGGGGTCCAAGGGGCTGCTGGAGCGATCGACAGGCTGACTTTCGAGATTCTCAAATCGCTCGAAGAACGGCCGACCCTTGTGGTGTGGCTATTCGATCAAAGCGGTTCGCTGATTCGCCAACGCGAAGAGATTCGTGGTCGATTCGATCAAATTTATGAAGAACTCGGAATTGTCATTCAGGAGCGGGAGAACAAGCTGTCTCGCGACGAGCGGCGTGAACTGCCGCTGCTGACTTCGATCATCGGGTTTGGTCAAGATGTGAAGTTGTTCACCGACGAACCGATCGATGACCTTGCCGAAATCAAGTCGGTGGTGGACGGATTGCCGATCGATACCAGCGGTGCGGAACGCCCTTTTACAGCGATCGAATTGGCTGTCGATCGATACAAATCACTGCGCCGGAGTTCGGGTGGTGGTCCCGAGCGAAACGTGATCTTGGTCGTCGTGTCCGACGAACGCGGTGATGATTGGGATCGGCTGGAGTCGGCGATCAAGTCGTGTCGTCGGTATGGGATGCCCGTTTATGTGATCGGAACGCCTGCTCCGTTCGGCCGCGAGCATCTGATGGTGAAATATGTCGACCCGGACCCCCAATTCGACCAAACGCCGCAATGGGCTGAGGTCGACGCCGGGCCCGAGTCGTTGATGCCGGAGATGGTTCGGATCGGGTTCAGCGGTAATTTTGAGGACGAGCCGGTCATAGATTCGGGATTTGGCCCTTATGGGCTGACTCGTTTGGCCTATGAAACGGGGGGAATCTTCTTCACGGTCCATCCCAATCGTGATGTGAATCGAGATGTTCGCCGCGGTGAGATTGAGCCGTTCGCATCGGACCTCCGCAGGTTCTTCGATCCCAATGTCATGGCTCGTTATCGCCCTGATTACTTGTCTTCCCAAGACTATGAAAAACGGCTGAAGTCCAGCCCGCTTCGGACTTCGTTAGTCGCTGCGGCCATGCAGGCCGCGCCCGCCTTGGATCGCCCCATGACGCGGTTTGTTAAGCGGTCCGAAGCGCAGTTGGCGGGAGAGTTGACCAGGGCTCAGCAGGATGCCGCCAAGTTGGAGCCCGCGCTCGTCCGTCTGGCGGCCATTTTGGAACCGGGATTGAAAGATCGCCAGAAGGAAGCGACACCGCGTTGGCGAGCCGGTTACGACTTGGCGATGGGGCGAGTTCTCGCCCAAAAAGTTCGCACCGAAACCTACAATGCGATGTTGGCAAAAGCCAAGCGTGGCCTCGCCTTTGAGGATGCTAAGAACAACACATGGCTGATCCTGCCGGACGATGAAATCAGCGTGGGTAGTAAGTGGGAACGCGAAGCGGAGCTAGCAAAACAGCTGCTCCAAGAGGTCGTCGACCAGCATCCGGGAACCCCGTGGGGCTATTTGGCGAGCCAGGAACTGACCACTCCACTCGGCTGGAAATGGAAGGAAGAGTTTACCGATCTGGCACCACCCCCGGCACAGAATCCAGGTAACAATAACAATAATCCGCCGGCGCCCGCCGACGATCAGCGGCGGATGCTTGCCAAGCCACCGTCCCGCCCGGTACCCAAGCTCTGATACGCAGCTCCCACGGCACGGCTAAAAAAGACGTCTGCTAGACCTGTTCCGGAACCGCTAGTTGGGGGCCGTTTCACTTCGGGCCGTCAAGCTCCGCTTGGGCGAGCTCGTAGTATTTGCGGATTTCCTCGGGATCGACGGACGATGCGGGGAGTTGTGGCTCCATGTCGCGAAGTGTTTGCAGGAGGATTCCCGCGATGGCCGCGTTCCGATGCCATTTCCGGTCCGCTGGGATGACAAACCAGGGGGCCGTTTCCGGAGAGCAGCGTTCGAAGGCATCATGGTACGCGTTTCGGTACATCCCCCATTTGCTGCGGGAGGTGTAGTCACCGATGTTGAGCTTCCAGTGTTTTTCTGGATCAGCCAACCGCTCACCGAAGCGTTTGAGTTGTTCTTCGGGAGAAATGTGAAGATAAAACTTGAGAATCCTGGTTCCTCGGTCCATAAGCAGTGATTCAAAGGCGTTGATGTGGTCGTAACGCCTCCGCCAGATCGATTCCGGTACCAAGTTCTCTACCCTCGCAGCGAGCACATCTTCATAGTGCGAGCGGTTGAAAATGCTGACCATGCCGGAGGCGGGTGCCAGGGAATGGATTCGCCAGAGGAAGTCGTGTGAGGTTTCCAAACTACTCGGGACCTTGAAGGAATAGGCCCGGCAACCCAGCGGATTCATCTTTCCCAGGACATGCCGGATGGCTCCATCTTTTCCGGCGGCATCTGGCGCCTGCAGCACGATCAGGAGCGACTGTTTGTTCTCGATGAAGAGCTTGTACTGTAGGTGCTGAATTTCTTCGATCGCGCCCTCCACGAACCGCTCGCCTTCCTCGCTGTCGTTGAATGGGCCTTGGTCTCGGGGGGATATGCGATCGAGATCAAAGCCACTGCCGGAAGGCAAGCGATAGTGTGCGCACAGGTTCTGCATGCTTGCCGCCTGGTTTGATTGCCAACGTCGATGCCACTCGAACGAGAGCGAGGAACCGAAGGGAGTCGCCCGGAAGCCTCGGGTGCCAGCTTGAGTTGGTGATCCTAACAGGCGTTCGCACCCACCACGAATGTCACGCTAGGTAAAAAAAAGCCTGTTCGCATTGCCACCGAGAATCATCGCTTGTTGCGAAGTCGATAAATCATCGAGCAGTGAAGCCGCGCGATCGAAGGCTGCCCGATAGCTAGTCGCGGTTGTCCGATGATTGAACCCGCCTCCATAAAGCATCCGCTCGGCACCGAAGGCTTGAACCAACTGCCCAATCACTGGCCGGATGTCACGGTGTGGATACTGGGCTTGCTCAGGTATGGAGGAGAGCTTGATCCAAGTGTTCGGCAGATCTGCCCACCGGACCACGCGTGAGTGCTCTTCCGGAGTTCCTTGAAAGGGACGCCCGAGATGATCGATAATCACCTGGGTCGTATGGAACTCGCGAATCAGCGGTTCCAGACGTGGGGCATACCGCGGCTCGAGGTGCAATTGCACCGCCAGGCCCAACTCCGACGCGGTCCGCCAAAGCTCTCGCATCGCCATCGATTCGAATTGAGGCAAACGCTCGGGAGCATACGCGTGGATTCTAGCGGCTACCAGTTTGACACGACTGGCCAATTCGGTGAGTCGTTCCGCCACTCGCGGGGTCCCCGCGAAAAATAGTGCGGTACCCCGCAGGCGATCCCCTCCAAGCCCTAAACAGTGCTCGAGATACCGGTGGTCGTCTTGGTAGGGTTCTGGGTGAACCACAATCGCCTTTGCAACCTCGGCGCCGTCCATGCAGGCTAAAAGGTGTTCGGGCGTCGCAGCTTCGGGGGGGCGGTAGGGCGCGAGCGGATGGTACGGAAACCGATCGTCTTGGTCACCCGCGAAGCAGTGCAAATGGCAATCGATCCGTGGCGATTGGCCAGGAGCCATCTCCGCGTCAGCTGAAGCCATACATAACGGTGTGCCCGCGGCCGCGACAGAGTTTTTCAAAAAAAAACGTCGTGACACTGGCTGGCTTGAACGGGCGGTTCGCGTCATTGGCCTATCGCCTCGATCGAGGTGTTATATCGAAGCTCAATTCCCGTTCGCGGCTAAACTTCGAGGAACAAACGGGCTGGATCCTCGATCACGTCCTTGATCGTCTTCAGGAAGGTAACGGCTTCTCGTCCATCGACGATGCGGTGGTCGTAGGTTAACGCGAGGTACATCATCGGACGAATGACAACCTGCCCGTCGACCGCTACCGGCCGCTCCTGGATGCTGTGCAGGCCGAGAATTCCGCTCTGCGGCGGATTCACGATCGGGGTACTGAGCAGCGATCCGTAGATGCCGCCGTTGCTGATCGTGAACGTTCCCCCCTCCAGGTCTTGAGGCTGAATTCGGTTCTCGCTTGCGGCCATGGCGTAATCGGCGATCTGGCGTTCGATATCCGCGAAGGACAATCGCTCGACATTGCGAAGGATTGGGACGACCAGTCCCTTGCCTCCCCCGATCGCGACCCCGATGTCCTGATAGTATCGGTAGACAATCTGGTTCCCGCGGATTTCGGCATTAACTGCTGGGAACGCCTTCAAGGCTTCGACGGCGGCCTTGGCAAAGAAGGACATGAAGCCCAGTTTGACTTTGTGGCGTTGAAAAAACGCGTCTCGATACTTGTTCCGCAATGACATGACCGGCTGCATGTCGACTTCATTGAAGGTGGTCAACAACGCTGCTGTCTGTTGGGCCTGAACCAATCGGGCGGCAATGGTCCGCCGCAGCATGCTCATCGGCTTGAGTTCCTCGCTTCGATGCGGCGAGGGAGAAACCAGCGATCGATCGATGGGCAACTCCCCGACCGCCGGGATTGTCCGCAAGCCGGAACCGGTTGGAGTTGAAGGCGGTAAGGAGGGCGGGGGGGCCGCAACGCTTGCAGCGGGCGTTGCCGCGGCGGTCGCGACGTAACGCTGAACGTCCTCTTTCAGCAAGCGGCCGCCTGGGCCTGTGGCCGTGATCTTGGAGGCATCCAGACCCAGATCATCGATCAGACGTTGGGCTGCAGGTAGCACGAAGGCGGCAGGCTCAGCAGCGGGATTGTCAACCGATGCCGCAGGCGGTGCTGGCACCGGCGGAGCATTGTCCTGAGCGGGTGATGTTTTTTCTGGCAGTTTGCCCGGCGCACTACCGCTGGGATCCAAGGAGGCGATGACTTCGCCGACCAACGCGAAATCCTCCTTGTTCTTCAACACGTTTCGCAAATAGCCGCTGGTCTTCGCGGGAATCTGGACCGACGCTTTTTCGGTTTCGATTTCGACGAGATCTTCGCCTTCGTTAACCCACTCGCCTTCGGCCTTCAGCCACTGGCCGATCTGGACCTCGGTGATCGATTCGCCGACGTCGGGAACGGTAACTTCAATCATGACTGTGCTCTCGGACGTTTGGGTAGCTCATGGGTTTGGCATTCGGGCCAAAACCGGGCGTCAGGGGAGTGTGAGTGGATGGTGATTTCTAACCACTGCATTAGGATAACGAGCCGGCAGCGCCCTGCCAGTGGACCCGATCGCCGGTGCCGATATCGGCCAGTGATCGATTGCCAGGGATCAATCAGGGTCGTAGGCCAAGTTGGGTGCGAGCCATCGCTCGATCTCCGCCTGCGATTGGCCTTTGCGTTTCGCGTAGGACTCGACCTGATCCCGGGAGATGCGGTCGACCGCGAAGTACCGTGCTTGGGGGTGGGCGAAGTAAAGCCCGCTGACGCTGGCTCCCGGCGTCATTGCGTAGCTTTCGGTAAGGAAGACATCGGCATTCTTTTCCGCATCGAGCAGATCAAATAGCGATCTTTTTTCGGTATGGTCGGGACAGGCAGGATAGCCCGCCGCGGGACGAATGCCCCGATACTGTTCATCGATCATTTGATCCGTCGTCAACTGTTCCTCGTTGCCGTAGGCCCACTCGCGCCGAACCCGATGATGCAACAGCTCCGCGAAGGCTTCGGCTAATCGGTCAGCGACGGCTTGGGCCATGATGGCGTTGTAATCATCGTGCCCAGCACGATATTGCTCGGCCAGTTGGTCGGCTCCGATCCCGGTGGTCACGCAAAAGGCACCGATGTAGTCCTCTCGGCCGCAACCGAGGGGGGCGATGTAGTCCGCCAGGGATCGGTAATCCTGTTGGCCCTGGCGTTGCCATTGCTGGCGGAGGAAATGGAAACGCGTTCGTTCGGTCTGACGTGATTCGTCGGTGTACAGGATGACATCGTCGCCTTCGCTGGCGGCTGGGAAAAAGCCGTAAACGCCGTTCGCGACCAGGGATTTCTTGGCGATGACGTCGTCGAGCATTTTCTGGGCATCGCGATACAGTTCGCGAGCTTGGTTCCCGACCGTTTGGTCATCAAAGATCTTGGGGAACTTGCCCTTGAGTTCCCACGTCATGAAGAACGGCGACCAATCGATGTAGTTTCTCAACTCGCTCAGCGAAAAGTTACGCAACGTGCGGACACCGGTGAACTCAGGGCGATCGATTCGCACGGAATCCCAATCAGTCCGGAAGCGGTTTTCAAGGGCCGTGGTGTAGGAAACTAATTTCTGTTGACGATCGCGATAGTTGGCCACCAACTCGGCCTGAAGCTTGGTGTTCTCCGCGACGAACGCGTCGCGATGGTCGGGGCTGATCAGCTTCTCAACCACGCCGACGCTCCGACTGGCATCCGTGACATGCACAACCGTGCCATCGTATTTGGGCGCAATCCGTACCGCCGTGTGCTTGGCGCTGGTCGTCGCGCCACCGACGAGCAGCGGGGTTGTCATCCCCAGTCGCTTCATCTCGCTGGCGACATGCGCCATTTCGTCCAGGCTGGGGGTGATCAGTCCGGACAGGCCGATCAGGTCGACCTGGTGCTTGATCGCTTCCTCCAGGATACGAGCGCATGGGACCATCACTCCGAGGTCGATGACCTCGTAGTTGTTGCATTGCAGCACGACGCCGACGATATTTTTGCCGATGTCGTGAACATCCCCTTTGACCGTGGCGATGAGGAATTTGCCTCGGTGGGCTTGCTGCTCGACCCCTTGTGACCTCTTCTCCTCTTCCATGAAGGGTTCGAGGTACGCGACCGCCTTCTTCATCACGCGGGCCGATTTGACCACCTGGGGTAGGAACATCTTGCCCTGCCCAAACAGGTCGCCGACGATCTGCATGCCGTCCATCAACGGGCCTTCGATAACATCGAGGCATCGGGACACCGATTTTCGCGCCTCCTCGGTATCCTCGACGATGTATTTGTCGATCCCTTTAAGTAGCGCGTAAGTCATCCTTTGGGCAACCGGTTGGTCTCTCCAGGCCAGGTCTTCGCCGGTCGCTTTGCGCGCACCCGATTTCACGGTCTCGGCAAACTCGAGCAACCGGTCCGTGGCGTCCGGACGGCGATCCAAGAGCATGTCTTCGACGCGTTCCAGCAGCTCGCGAGGGATTTGCTCATAGACTTCGAGTTGGCCAGCGTTGACAATCCCCATGTCGAGGCCTGCCCGAATGGCATGGTAGAGAAAGGCGCTATGGATTGCTTCACGCACCCGATCGTTACCGCGGAAACTGAAGCTGATATTGCTAATCCCGCCGCTGGTTTTCGCGCCGGGGCATTCCTGCTTGATACGCCGGACGGCATTGATGAAGTCGACGGCGTAATGATTGTGTTCTTCGATGCCCGTGCCGACCGTCAAAATGTTCGGGTCAAAGATGATGTCCTGGGGTGGGAATTGAACTTCCTTAACCAGCAAGTCAAATGCCCGTTTGCAAATGCGGACCTTGTTTTCTTCATCCGCCGCTTGGCCCTGCTCGTCGAACGCCATGACCACGACGGCAGCGCCGTATTGGCGAACCAACCGGGCGCGGCGCAGGAACTCTTGTTCTCCGTCCTTCAGTGAAATCGAGTTGACGATCGGTTTGCCCTGACAATTTCGCAAGCCGGCCTCGATCACTTCCCACTTGCTGCTATCGATCATCACCGGAACCGATGCGGCGACATCGTCACCGGCGATTAGCCGGAGGAACCGCGTCATCGCTTCGGCACCATCCAAAAGTGCATCATCGAAGTTCACATCGATAATGGACGCTCCATTTTCGACTTGCTGACGCGCGACCTGCACGGCCTCTTCGAAGTGATCTTCGCGGATCAAGCGGGCGAAGGCGCGGCTGCCCGTAACGTTGGTCCGTTCGCCGATCATGGTGAACGGGATCTCGGGACGCATGACGATTGGCAATTGCCCTGACAGCCGGGTATAGATCGGACCGACAGAATCCTGGTGCGGTTTGACGTGCCGGATCGCTTCGCCGATCGCCCGGATATGGTCGGGGGTCGTTCCACAGCACCCGCCGACGATATTCAACCAACCGTTGCGAGCGAAATCGCCAAGCAGTTCGGCCATCCGTGAGGGCGTCAGATCGAACTGCCCCATTTCGTTGGGCAATCCGGCGTTCGGGTGACAGCTGATCGCGACTCGGCTGACGTTAGCCAGTTCCTCCAAGTGGTGCCGCATGATGTCAGGGCCTAAGGCGCAGTTCATCCCGACCGACAGGAGCGGAAAATGCTCGATGGAGGCGACGAAGGCTTCGATATTTTGTCCGCTGACGAACGTTCGTCCCCCTCGATCGAAGGTTGCGCTGACCATGACCGGAACCTGCCGACCGCCGGCGTCGAAAAAATCTCGAATCGCGAAGAGGCAGGATTTCAAATTGAGCGTATCGATAGCTGTTTCCGGCAGGAGAATATCGACGCCCGCGTTCACCAACGCTTCGACTTGACTACGGTAGCTAGCGACCATTTCTGGGAACGTTACTGAACGGTGCGCCGCGTCGTTCGGATCGACACTGATCGCCATTTGCCGCGTCGTCGGGCCGATCGAGCCGGCTACGAAGCGGGGTTTGTCCGGCGTTCGTTCGTTCCACCGATCAGCGGCCCGCCGGGCGCAGGCGACCGCCGCGGCGTTGATCTCGTCGACCAAATCGATGGGCAGATCGAACTCGATCATGCCCACCGGAGAGGCCCCGAACGAATTCGTTTCGATGATGTCGCTGCCGGCTTCGAGATAGGCGGAATGGATTTCCGTGATTTTCTGAGGATGAGTCAGGCAGAGGATATCGGGAAAGTTACCGAGGTCCTTGGTGTGCTCCGCAAACCGCTCGCCCCGAACGGCCCGCTCGTCGAGCTTGAGCCGCTGGATCATCGTGCCCATCGCCCCATCCAGCAGCAGAATTCGTTCGCGGATCAGCTCGGGTAGAATCGTCGAGGCGGGTTGAATGCGGAGCATCGGGGCAGTCGTGGGCGAGTCGGGAGCGAGTAAAATCGACTTCATTGTGGTCATCCCGTACGCGATCGGCAAGGCAATCGGGGTATTTCCCATCCACTGGCCGACTCAATTGGCGACAGAAATCGCCTTCCGCACGGCGTGGGTCGCGCTTCGACGTGCCGAGGGACGCATGCCGGGCCAGTTCGACTCTGGCGTTAGTGGCCGGGCCCACTTCTGGGGTCCACAGGCGAGATAGCGTCGTGCGGCGGGGCGTTGAAGGCCTCGGGCAGGGGGATAAAGGCCGGCGTGATGCCGCTGCGGGGTTCCCCGGATCGCCCGACAGGCGGCAATAAGGTCTGTCGGGTCTCCCGCGCGAACCGAATGACCGCTTGTGGCAACCTAGCGGACGCTCCCGTCGAATCGATGGATTAGGCTAATTTGATCGTCTCTCTGGCCGGAGGCGGCTCACAACGCTTGCTTCGCCTTCCGCGATGACGGCCACCGCCACTCACCAAGCTAAGAATCGCCGCAACAATTCCACGCCCGGTTCGGTCAAAAAGCTCTCGGGATGGAATTGCCAGCCCTCGAGTTTGTGCAGTTTATGCCGAACCCCCATGATTTGGCGACTGGGACCGGTGTCGCTCCAGGCACTAACAGCCAAGCAATCGGGCAAGGTTGGCGGGTCGATCACCAGGCTATGGTAGCGAGTCGCGACGAACGGGGACTCGATTCCGCTGAAGAGCCCTTTCCCGTCATGATGGATCGCGTCGGTTTTACCGTGCATCAGCAGAGGAGCTCGAACGATGTCGGCTCCGAACGCTTGTCCGATCGACTGATGTCCCAGGCACACACCTAAGAGTGGGACCTTACCGACGAAATGATGCACGCAATCGACGCTGATCCCTGCCTCATTGGGTGTGCAGGGGCCGGGAGAAAGCAGCAATCGACTGACTCCCAGCGACTCGATTTCCGCGGGAGTGATCTCGTCATTGCGAAAAACGCGGAGCAGCACCGTCGGGTCGATTTCGCCCAGTCGCTGGACTAGGTTGTAGGTGAACGAGTCGTAATTGTCGATGACGACGATCATGGCGTAAACACAATCCCGCTCGAGCGGGAAATGGAAAGTACCGCGAGGTTTTTCTTCAAGGCGACAACCAATTTGAAGTTACCGCAGGATATTCTCGGGAAAGCGATCCGTAAACGCTCTTTGGCGGTTCGGGACCTGCAGTCTATAATTTCCGAGCCGCGGGCATCGGCCTGGCGGCCCGATTTCGGGGAAGGCTCTGAGGCGTTCGCGGTGTGGATGTTGCTTTTTCCGAGGGTTCCGGGCTTGATCCGTGGCCGTCGCAACCCCGATAACGATCTGGGCGTCCGGCCTCGTCGCGGGGAATCGCCGAGTTCTTCTGAATCCTTGACCTTCAGCCCTGCCGAGATCGTTTCGTGTTATCGGTCCGCCCCAAGATTGCAGAATTGGCCTTTCGAGTCTTCGGCCGATCGCTCCACCCCGAACTTTACAGTGTTCATCAGGTGCGATCGATTCAACGGAAGCTCTACCAGGCGACGGTCGAAATCACCAATTGTGGCCACGTGATTACGTGGCGAGGAGGCGGGGCGACGTTGTGCGAGGTGGCGACCGGAGCTTGCCAGCCTCTGCCGACGCGCAGATGCTTGCTCTCGTTGCCGCTCAAGGGGAGTCGAACTGAGAATGCCCAATGCCAGGATGGCGTTGTCTATCGGACCCATTTTCATCTCGATACGGTCGCCCCTGAGATGTTCTGGCTGGTCAATCAGCAGCTGGCTGGTGATTCGACGCAGGGATTGTTGCATCGGTTCGAAAGCAGCGGCAGGTTGGCATTTGGCGCGATCAGCTACGTCAGTGTCGAGACCCGCTCGGCAAGCATGCTGGTTCAGGCGATCCACACCTTCCCAGATGACTATGCGATTCTCAAGATCGAGTCGCTGTTTTCGCTGCCAACTGCGACCACCAAGAGCAACGTCGGATAGGTCTGAAGGACGCAAATGCAGCTGTTCCTGATCCGCCACGCCGAAAGCGAGAACAACGCTCGCCCCCCCTACCAGCGAGTTGAAGACCCTTCGATCACCGCGATCGGTCGACTGCAGGCTGACTCGCTGAGCCGTTGGATTCGATCGCTGCGCACCGATTTTTTGGTGACCAGCCCATTCCGACGAACTCTGCAGACCAGCCGACTGATGCTGGATGGTCTGGGCTCGGCCGAATTGATGGTTTGGCACGATGTCTTCGAGTGCGGTGGCTGCTATGCCGGTCATCCCGACGTTGGGGTCCGCGGTTGCCCTGGCTTAGGTCGGTCTTCAATTCAGGGGGAGTTACCCTTGGCCAGGGTGGACGATTCGATCTCTGAAGAGGGTTGGTGGGTGAATCGTGAAAAGGAGACCGACCAGGAGACTGAGACCCGCGCGACCGCTGTCGTCCGGCGATTTGCCGAGACCTTCGGCGATCGTAACACCAGCGTCGTCGCGGTCTTGCACGCCGACCTGATTCGGGTGATGCTCTCAGGGATGCTACACGGGGTTGCGGACCCGAAGCAATTTGGGCCGCTCCGGAATACCGGGATCACCAAGGTCGATTTCGATGGAAACAACTGGCGACTGGATTGGCTCAACAGTGTCTCCCACCTCCCGCCTCGACTAATCACCGGCATCGAATGGTGATCTCCCCCGGAGTGGCGCCGACTGGCTCCATTTCAATCGCTGTCCTCGCACCCCCAGTTGAGCCTGATGTTTGCCATCGACGTGTTATCTCGCCTCGTTCATGTGTTAACCGCGATCACACTCGTCGGAGGCAGTCTTTTTTCGTTGTGGGTGCTGTTGCCCTCGGCGGCGAAGCTCGATGAGGGGCCTCGTGCCGGGTTGATCGAAGGGATCAGCAGTCGGTGGCGCAGGATCGTGCATGGCGGGGTCGTCCTGTTCCTGATTAGCGGCTTCTACAACTACTTCAGGGCGATGCCACTGCATAAGGGGGATGGGCCGTATCACATGTTGGTCGGTTCCAAGATGTTGCTCGCACTCGCAGTATTTTTCATCGCCGCGGCTTTGGTCGGCCGCAGCCCCAGGCTAGCGGGGATGCGGGAAAATCGTAGTTGGTGGTTGACGATATTGGTCTCGCTTTCCGTCCTGATCGTCGCCATTTCGTCCTTTCTCAAGGTGCGTGGCTACTAGGCCGCGTTGTCCTCATCAGGTGCCGGCGGGCCGCTGCGAGCATCGTGACGGCGGTTTCGATTTCCCGGGAGGTGGTTCCCCGTCCGAGGCCGAAACGCAAGCTTCTTCGCGCTCGGCTTTCGCTCAAGCCGATCGCTGTCAGCACGTGACTGGGCTTCGGGTCGACGCTGCTGCAAGCCGCGCCACTGCTGATGGCGAGTTCGGGGGCGGCGGCCATCAGGGTTTCGCCCTCGACGTCGAGCGGCGAAACGTTGAGGTTTTCCGCCAGTCTCCATTCGGGGCGCAGGTCGGGGCCATTCAGCTCAATGCCGGGAAACGCGATTTGCAATCTTCGCCAAAGGTCATCACGGAGCGAGGCGATTCGCTGAGATTGTCGTGGCAACTCGTCCGTACAGAGTCGAATCGCCTCGGCCATGCCGATGAGACCCGCCGAATTGAGCGTTCCGCCCCTCAGGCCACGTTGCTGCCCCCCGCCCTGCAGCAACGGGCGCAAGCGCACACGGCGTGTGCCGATACCGACATGCAGGAATCCAACCCCCTTGGGTCCGTAGAATTTATGAGCCGAGCCGCTCAGCAGATCGATTTCAGCGGCGGTAATGTCGATCGGAATTCTTCCCAATGCCTGTGTCGCGTCGGTATGGAACAAGGCACCGACCGTGTGTGCGATCTCGGCGAGTTCACGGATCGGTTGGAGGGTTCCGATTTCGTTGTTGGCCCACATGATCGAAACCAACGCGGTCTGGTCGTCGATTGCGGCGCGAAGGACTTCGGGGTCAACGATTCCGCAGCCCGGTTCGCCTTGTTGTCGGACGGGTAAGACGGTTACTCGGAATCCCTGGTCCTCCAGTTGAGTGATCGGCTCCAGTACGGATGGGTGTTCCGTGGAGGCGGTGATGATATGCCGGCGCCGTTGGCGGGGGTGCAGCATGACGCCCAGGATCGCCAGATTGTTGCTTTCCGTAGCACCGCTCGTCACCACCAGAGAATCGGCCCGGCCACCCGTTCGAGCCGCGAGTAATTCGAGCGCCTCATCGCAAGCCTGCGCGGCGCGACGTCCGGCACTGTGCGTGTGGCTGTGCGGGTTGCCGAAGTCGGTAGTCATCCATGGAATCATGGCCGCAACGACCTCGGGGTCGGCTGGCGTGGTCGCATGATGGTCCAGGTAAATCATCTGGGGCGTTGCGTCGGTGGCGTCAATAGAGCGAATCGAGGCACAGTTGACTCCAGGTTTCCAGCAACTCACGCCGGGATTTCAATTCGCTGACCGGAGTGAACCCTGGTTCGGAGATGTCGTCTTCGTTGGGATAGACCGACGGTAGCGAGAGTTCGAAACGATGAACAACGCCCAGGTGGACGCGTCCCACCTCAGTCGTTGGGTCGTAGATCAAGCCGATTCGCTGCTGCGCGTAGGTCGCTTCAATGCGGACTTCCTCCTCGAGTTCTCGCCACATCCCCGTCGTGTAAGGGTCGGTGCCACCCGCCGCATCCTGTTCGCTGATGTGACCGCCAATACCGATCGAGCGTTTCGCATGCAGTCGCCGTTCGCCCTGCCCCCGACCGCGGGTGTAAGTGAAGATGCTGATTTCACCGAAACTGTCGGTATGCTGTAAAATCACATAAGGGATCAGTTGTTTGAATGACGGGTCCGATTCCATTTCACCGCGTGGCCGAAAGCTCAGTTGATCACTCGCCAGGATTGGTTTGAGGAATCTGTCAACGTCGTGGCAGAATCCGCGGATTTCACCCAGTTCACGAATGACGGATTCGGGCACCACCAAAATTTGTTCGTCAATGGACATCGTGGTTCAGTTTTGAGGTAGCTCAGGAGCGTTTTGACGGCTAGCGAGCCGAGGCTTGAGACTCAATCGTCTTGATCTGACTGAAAGGACGCTTCGTTCCAAAGCGGGTCATCTTTCTTGTACTGGTCCAATCTGCGATAGAGCGTTCGGGCGCCGATGCCGAGCACCTTTGCCGCCTCCTCGCGGTTTCCGCCCGTTAGGCGGAGCGTTTCTTCGATTGCCCACTTTTCGATGGTCGCCAGGGGCTGGCCGACCAGTGCCGATTGGGTGACCTCCGGCGGCATCCCTATCGGGGTACCGATGTGACCCGAGGAGGCGGACTCCTCGATCAGTTCCGGTGGCAGGTCGTCCTCGCCAAGGACCCCGTCCGTGTCCAGTACGACCATCGTCTCCACGAAATTTCTCAGCTGACGAATGTTGCCCGGCCAGTCGTATGCGAAAAATTGTTTGGTAACGGCAGGACTGAAGTGAGAGGCCGGTTTTTCGTATCGTCGGAGGAACATTTTGCGAAAATGGTCCATCAACGGAATCACATCGTCGCGACGATCTCGCAAGGGGGGGAGTTGAACGGTTACGACTTTCAGCCGGAAATAAAGGTCATTGCGGAAGGAACCATCGGCGACCATTTGCTCCAGGGGGCGGTTTGTCGCGGAAATTAGGCGAACGTTGACCTTGATCGGTTTGTTGTCACCCACCCGCGTAATTTTGTGCTCCTCCAGCACCCGCAACAGTTTGATTTGGGTGCTCATCGGCATGTCGCCGACCTCGTCGAGGAAAAGGGTTCCTCCATTGGCGTATTCGAACGCCCCGACGCGATCGCTTACGGCGTCGGTGAAGGATCCCTTGACGTGGCCAAACAGTTCGCTTTCGACAAGGTGCTCGCTAACGGCCCGGGTGTTGAGCGCGACGATCCGCTTGGCTCGCCGGGGGCTATTTTGATGGATCGCCTGGGCGATCATTTCCTTGCCGGTGCCGCTTTCACCCGTGATCAATACCGTCGCATCGGTCGCCGCGATCCTCCGCAATCGGTCGATTACGTTACGCATCGCCGCGCTGGTGTAGATGAACCCTTCAAAGCCGAAGCGTTCATCGAGTCGTTGGCGCAGTTCCGTGTTGGTCCGCTTCAGCGACACCGCTTCCGCTGCTTTTTCGACGATCGCGCGCAAACGCGCAGGCGTGATCGGTTTTTCGAGAAAATTGAACGCACCCTTCTGCATCGCTTCAACGGCCAAGGGGACGCTCGCATGCCCGGTGACCATCACAACCTCACAGTCGGGAAGTCTTTGGCGGGTCAATGCCAAGACTTGCATCCCGTCAAGGTCGTTCATCACCATGTCGGTGATGATGATGTCGAAGGTTTCTCGCTCGATCAGCTTCGCCGCATCGGGGCCAGAAGTCGCGACTTCGCAGCGGTAGCCCATCTTTTCAAGACTCTCGCTCGCCGCACGGGCGTGGGCGGCCTCGTTATCGACGATCAGCAGACGCAGGTCGGCAGGACGAACAATGTTCGACGGGCCATCGGTGTTGTCGGAATCATTTCCGCCGGGAGTGGCTGGCGGGACCGTGATGGTGGAAGTCATCACCATAGTTTAAATGCTCGTTCGGATAACGCGACCCGCCACCCTTGGCGGGTTACCGATTCGCTCAACCATCGGCCAAGCGAGGACTGGCCGATTCCTCCAAAATCCCCGCGATCGTTTCCCGCAGTTCGGCGGGTGACTCATGGGAGTAATTCGTAGCGATCGCGATCTTTCGCTTCAAATCCTTGACCTGCACCTGGCCGGATTG
Source organism: Planctomycetaceae bacterium UBA6172 (assembly GCA_002422955.1). GTDB lineage: Bacteria > Planctomycetota > Planctomycetia > Pirellulales > Pirellulaceae > UBA6163. The sequence continues at coordinate 1,086 of DITY01000337.1, read as the reverse complement.
CCACTCTTGGTCTCCGGCAACGATCGCGACCTCAAATCCTTTGTCGTCGGCATACTTCAACTGGGCCCCGAGTTTGCGGGCTTCGGGATAAACCTCGACGCCCAACCCGAGTCGTCGCAGGTTCGCGGCCAATCGCAGGTAATCGTCACGCCGCGATGCGTCGAACCAAGTGACCAGAACTGGTGCCGTTGCGGTGGTGCCGGGCAGTTCTCCGAGCTTTTCCAGGGCCGCCAACAATCGATCCAGCCCCAGCGAAGCGCCGATACCGGGGAGATGTTGTTTGGTAAACAGTCCAGCCAGATTGTCATATCGGCCGCCGCTACAGATGCTGCCGATGCTTGGCAGATCGTCCAGAAAAGTTTCGACAATCACGCCCGTATAGTAATCGAGTCCACGAGCGATTGACACGTCCAGCTGTAGTCGCTCCGGCGAAGCCCCGCCGGCTATCGCCCCTTGAACAACCTGTGCAAGACGTTCGATGCCGGCTTGTGCGGTCGCGCTGCCCGATGTGAGATCCGCCAACGAAGCGAGGACCGACTCAGGTGATCCGGTACACTCCGCTAACCGCACCACCGCCTCGGCTTGAGCAGAAGATGCTCCGGCTACGGTAATCATTTCCTCGGCAGTTTTTTCACGGCCGATCTTCGGTAATTTGTCGAGCGCTCGCAGCACAGCGACCGCACGGTCCTGCAGGCCGAGTCCCTCAAGCAAGCCCGTAAGTACTTGCCGATTGTTGATCCGGATACTGAATCGCTCAATCCCGATCGCGGTCATCAACGCGTCGATCACCACAACCATTTCGATATCGGCCATGACCGACTCGGTACCGACCGTGTCGAAGTCGCACTGCACGAACTCTCGATAGCGACCTGCTTGGGTGTTCTCGCCGCGCCAAACTGGCGCGATGTGATAGCGTTTGAACGGGGTCTTCAAATCGCTAATGTGCTGGGCGGCAAAGCGGGCCAGGGGGACCGTCAGGTCGAATCGCATCCCGACTTCGCGGCCCCCATTGTCGGTGAAGTGATACAATTGGCGGTCGGTTTCGTCGCTGCCTTTGCCGGACAAGACCTCGAGATATTCCAGGGC
>DITY01000043.1:860-3534 GCA_002422955.1 Planctomycetaceae bacterium UBA6172 | reverse complement strand
CCGGAGAGCGAGACGGCCGAGTCGCTAGCGATGGCCGAGACGTTGCGGAATGAGCTGCGGCAACTCCAAACGGACTTGTCTGCACTCGCCCCTCCGTCCGTCTTCTACGGCATGACCGCCGAAAAGCCAGAACCGGTTCACATCCTGGTTCGTGGCAATCCGGAAACGCCCGGCGATCCGGTCAATCCCGGCACGCTGCGATTCGCTGGCGATGCGGTCACGTTCGGTGACTCCGCGATGCCTGAGTCTGATCGTCGCCTGGCGCTCGCCGACTGGATCACCGCCCCGAACAATCCGTTGACCGCACGGGTGATCGTGAACCGTTTGTGGCAGTGGCATTTCGGACGTGGCATCGTCGCCACCCCGAGTGACTTCGGCTACGGCGGCCAACCGCCTTCGCACCCCGATCTGCTCGATTGGTTGGCGGCCGAGTTGATCCGTGAAAACTGGAACCTGAAGTCGATCCATCGTCTGATTCTCACTTCGCAAACCTATCAAATGACAAGTCGCGTCGCGGCCCCGCTTCGGGCGACCCAGATTGACAGCGACAATCGGTTGCTGTGGCGAATGAACTCGCGGAGGTTGGAAGCCGAGGCGATCCGTGACGCGGTGCTGGCCGTCACGGGAAACCTGAATCGCGAAATGGGAGGCCCCGGTTATCGCGACTTCGAATACGAAGAGGCCTACGCGCCGATTTACAAGTATAAGACCGCTGACACACCAGACCTTTGGCGACGCAGCGTCTATCGATTCGTCGTCCGCACCACGCCACAGCCATTCTTGGCGACGCTCGATTGTCCCGACCCGGCCAACCTGACGCCCACTCGAAATGTCACCACCACCGCGCTGCAATCGCTCGCGATGTTCAACAACGATTTTATGTTGAAGCAATCACAACACTTTGCGAACCGTTTGACGAAAGAGTCCGCTCATCTCGAAGACCGAATCGATCTCGCCTTTCGTCTCGCGTTCTCACGATCCGCGTCGCCGGAGGAGATCGAAGCGTGTCAAGCGCTGGTCGACCGCCAAGGCCTGATGCACCTTTGCCGTGTCCTATTGAATGCCAATGAGTTCGTCAATGTCGATTAACCATCGCCCCGCAGACAACCGTTTCGCCGCCGTTAGCCGTCGCATGGACGTCAACCGTCACGTAGGCGTGAGCAGGCGCCAGCTCCTTTCGTCACTTGCCGGTGGGTTCGGTTGGATGGCGGCCCAGACGCTGTTGCATCGCGACGCCAATGCGGATGATCCGGTCGCCGGTGATTCGGCGACGCCGACTGGGACGGGGAGCCGCCCAACGCCCCATCATCCGCCCAAGGCCAAGGCTGTCATCCAGATCTTCTGCCCCGGCGGGATGAGCCAGGTCGATACGTTTGATTATAAGCCCGAGTTGATCCGACGCGCCGGAACGCCATTCGATCCGGATGGCAAGCTCGAGTTCTTCGCATCGAAACCGGGTAACTGTCGCCCGAGTTTCTGGGACTTCCAGCAACATGGCGAATCGGGCCTTTGGTTATCCGGGCTGTTTCCCAAGTTGTCCCGGTGCGTCGATGACATCGCGTTTATCTATTCGATGCAAAGTAAGACGGCGCTTCACGGTCCCGGCTGTTTCATGATGAACACCGGGTTCACCACGCCCGGTTTCCCGAGCATGGGTTCTTGGGTCACCTATGGGCTGGGGCGCGAGAGCGAGAACTTGCCGGCGTTCGTCGTCTTGCCCGATTCACGTGGCCTTCCGCCCGGTGGGAGCATCAACTGGGGTTCCGGCTTTTTGCCGGCAGTTTATCAAGCGACCACGTTCAACATTCATTCGGGTGGCCAGCCGATCGAAGACCTGTTCCCGCCAGGCGATTTTGGCACAACCGACCGTGGCGCCGACCGAGCCGACCTCGAACTGCTGCAAATGCTTAACCGGCGCCACCTCGCCGCGCGCCCCGAAAATCGGGATCTGGAGGCCCGCATTTCTGCCTATGAAATGGCGGCTAAATTGCAATTGAGTGCCCCCGAAGTCACCGACCTTGATCAAGAAACCGCCGCTACCCACAAACTCTATGGCCTGGGTGACGACGCGATCGGACCATTCGGCCGGCAATGTTTGCTCGCCCGTCGATTGGTCGAGCAAGGCGTTCGTTTTGTCCAAATTTATTGTGGCGCTGAAAATACCACGGCCAAGGAAATTCGTCCCAACTGGGATTCACACGAAGACGTCGTCCGCGACCACGGATACTGGGGACGAATCCTCGACACCGGCGCGTCGGCACTTTTGAAAGACTTGAAGGCCCGCGGTTTGCTCGACGAAACGTTGGTCATGTGCACCACCGAATTCGGACGTCAACCTGCCGGTCAGGGCGAAAAAGCGACAGGACGCGATCACAACGCCTCGGCATTCACCGCTTGGGTGGCCGGCGGCGGCATTCGTGGCGGGCAGGGATATGGGGCGACTGACGAACTTGGTTTCAAAGCCGTCGAATCGCCAACGTATTGTTACGACCTCCACGCCACGGCGCTCCACCTGTTGGGCATCGACCATACCCGGTTGACCCATTATCACAACGGCATTCAACGCCGCTTGACCGATGTCCACGGCGAAATCCTTCATAAGATTTTGGCGTAACGAGCGATTTTGGAATCTCCATCCCGCCCGTCGGTCACATCACCATTTGGCGCTGGTTTC
>DITY01000043.1:0-824 GCA_002422955.1 Planctomycetaceae bacterium UBA6172 | reverse complement strand
CACTTCACGGGACCTCGCCCGGCGATTCGCCACTGTCTCGGATCGACCTATCGGATCAATAACGGTTGGCGATCGTCACGCGCCCCGTTAGGCCAGGCGATTCGGAATTGGTTCATGCTCACCGCGACTATCCTGATTTCACGCCTGGGCATTACGGACTAGGGCTGAGTGCTTAATGGATCGCGAATCGCCGATTTTGGATAATCGGAAGGCCGCCAATTTTGTGATCCGCTTCCCAAAGACCACCGATCTGACTTTGCGTTGGCCCCTGAAAGCTAAGCGAAGTCGCAAGATTTTCAACCGATGAGCCCAACCCTGCGGGAGGGACAACGCGTTCGCCTGGAGTCTTTCGGCGGTCGATCGCCTGATGGTGCTCGACGCACGGGTTGCGTCTCCAACCGATGTCCGATTCGACGGTCGGGGTCCGTCCCCGGCGATTTCCGAAGATTTGGGCGCGTCCCCGACGCCTTCCCCGTGAACGGGGTGTGTCCCCGACGGCTGTCCCCGACGGCTATTCCCCTCGCCGACGGCGCCGCGTTTTTGGTGACCGACGTCACCACCTATTTTCCCGACGATCCATCTAACGCACTAGCTCCCCTCGCCCCCAAACTTGTTTGGGGGAGTAGGGGTCGGGTGTGAGGGGGCGACCCGAGCGCCGCTGTCTGAGGCATCAGTTCCCACAGCTCCCGTCCCGCGACGGCATCAGATGAACGGGGTGAGATGAACGGGGTGTGTCCCCGACGGCTGACGGCTGTCCCCGACGGCTACGGGGTGTGTCCCCGACGGCTTCCCGACGGCTGACGGCTGTCCCCGACGGCTACGGG
>DITY01000187.1 GCA_002422955.1 Planctomycetaceae bacterium UBA6172 | reverse complement strand
GCAAACTCGCGGTCTGCCGGATCGCGCCATGACAGGCAGCGCACTTGTGCATCAGCAGCGGCTTGATCTCCCGCTCGTAGTCGACCGCTTCCGTCGCGAACGCGGACGTGAAAGGGACCACCAGGAGCAGCGCCGAAAGGCTCAGTTCGACGAGACGACGCATCGGACTCCCCTGATCATCAAAACTACGTTTCAGGCGCAAAGCAACGAACCGGCCCAGTATAACCGGTCCGATAGTCGCGGTTCGCGGCGTTCAGACGGCCCGCGCTAGGGCGGCCCCGTGGTTGCGACCATTCCCCGGAAGAAGCGATTATGCTCACGGTCCGACCAACGACGGTCCGCTTGGCCCGCAGGGACCGCTCCTGGTCTTACTCGGACCTCGTCTCACTCGGACCTCTTTTCCCAAGCTGCAAATCGCAGACTCACGCTCAGGAGAGAACTCGCATGTTTCCGCTACGGTGTTGCTTGTCGCTGATGATGGCGATGATCGGGTTTCGAATCGCGGATGGGGCCGAACCGCCACTGCAACTGAAATGGGACAAAAATTACCTCACCGTCTCGGCCGAGCATCTGCCGGGCAAGGAGATGACCATCCACTATTTGGAGGCCTATTGCCGCGCCGGATCGACGGACGCCGACTGGGTAAAACACACCGTCGTCGGGCATCGTAGCGAACTCGTCGAAGCGAGTCCGGACGGCACGCTGCTGCGGCTCCGGGATGTTGTCGACGATGGCCTGGTGGTCGAGCATGAAATCCGCTCGACGCAGGACGAAGTTCGCTTCGAAATCACCGCCCACAATCCGACCCAGCAACGGTCCGAGGCCCATTGGGCCCAGCCTTGCATTCGCCTGGCAAAGTTCACGGGGACAGACCAGGAGAGCTACCTCGCCAAGTCCTTCGTTTTTCTGGACGGACAACTCACCCGCTTGCCGACCCGGGACTGGGCGACCCGAGCGCGGTACACCCCGGGTCAAGTCTGGTGCCCAGCCGGCGTCGATCGAAATGACGTCAATCCTCGGCCGCTCAGTCCGCTCATCCCGAGCAACGGCCTGATCGGCTGTTTTTCGGCGGATGGCTCACGTGTCTTCGGCACCGCGTTCGATCCTTACCAGGAACTTTTCCAAGGCGTCATCGTCTGCTTGCACTCCGACTTCCGACTCGGCGGTCTGGAACCAGGGGAAACCAAGAAGATCAAAGGCCGCATCTACATCGTCGCCGACGTCCCCGAATTGTTGAAGCGATACCGAGCCGACTTTCCGAATCAGGTTCAGCCATGATGCGGGCAGGCCTGACTTGTTTGGCCTTCGTTGTCGGACTGTCGGTTTCGAGTATCGCCTCCCAACCGCCCGACCACGTGCTGTTCATCGCGATCGACGACCTGCGGGATTGGACGACCGAGTTTGGCGGGGTCCGGCCGATCACCCCGAACCTCGATCGGCTGGTCGCCAGCGGCGTGCAGTTCCGACGAGCCTATTGCCAAATCCCGCTGTGCAATCCGAGCCGCGCTTCGGTGCTGACGGGCCTGCGGCCCGACCGGACCGGCGTCTTCGATCTGGCGAGACACTTCCGCCAAACCCTACCTGACGCCGTCCCGCTGCCGCGGCGGTTTAAGGATCAAGGTTGGCATGCGGCGCGGGTCGGCAAGATTTATCACTACGACGTGCCCGCCGGAATTGGCAGCGACGGATTGGACGACCCGTCTTCCTGGGACCAAGTCGTGAATCCGATCGGCCGGGATGTCCGCGAGCAAGATCGCATCATCAACCCGACGCCCCAGCGGCCGATCAGCGCCGCGCTGAGCTGGCTCGCCGCGGAGGGTGATGACGGGGAACAGACCGACGGGCTGATCGCGACCGAGGCGATTCGGTTGCTCCGCGAACATCGCGATCGCACCCTGTTCCTGGGGGTCGGCTTCTTCCGGCCCCACACCCCGTTCGTCGCGCCACGGGCCTACTTTGACCTTTACCCACTCCAGCGGATCGCCCTGCCGACGGCCCCTGCTGATGACCGTGATGACATCCCGCCAGCAGCCCTCGCCCACAACAACGTGCTGCCGAACTATGGCCTCGACGAGCGGACGTGTCGCGAGGCGATCCAGGCCTACCTGGCCTGCGCCTCCTTCGTCGATGCGCAAGTCGGCAGACTGCTCGACGCGCTGGATGAGTCTGGGCTCCGCGAGCGAACCGTTGTCGTGCTGTGGAGCGATCACGGCTATCACCTCGGCGAGCATCTCGGGATCTGGCAGAAACGCACCCTGTTCGAAGAGTCCTCCCGTGCGCCGCTGGTCATCAGCGCGGCGGGCTACCGTGGCAACGGGAAACCCTGCGATCGCATCGTCGAGTTCGTCGACATTTATCCGACGATTGTGGAGCTATGCGGGCTGTCGCCGCCGTCGGGCCTGGACGGACGCAGCCTGGTACCGCTGCTGGCCGAACCGGACCGGGACTGGGACTCGTTCGCGGTGACCCAAATCCTCAGGCCGAGCGACGCGCGGCTGGATGAACCGGTCATGGGCCGCAGCATTCGCACCCAGCGGTGGCGGTACACGCAGTGGAACCGAGGCACTCGGGGTGAAGAGCTGTACGACCACGCCGAGGATCCGCACGAGTTCATCAACCTGGCCGACGAGCCACGCCACGCCGAACTGATCGGTAACTTGCGTGAACGGCTCGATCGCGTCGCCAGCCCGATGCCACCGCCGGCGACCGATTTCACCCCCGCCCGACTTTAGCGACTCATCAGCAACCGGCTCCGCGACCGGGTTTGCCCAACGGGGGCCGCGCGCGACGTCTTCCGACTATCCTGAAGCCGGGAAGGGGCCGGTTCCATCCGTTTTCGACCGCAGCCATGGCGAGGTG
>DITY01000166.1 GCA_002422955.1 Planctomycetaceae bacterium UBA6172 | reverse complement strand
CAAACAAGTTTGGGGCGAGGGGAGCCAGTATGTCGTTGGCCCCCCCACCAAGTTCGCACTCTAGCCGACCGAGGAAAGCTATATAGAACAGATGTTGGAATCGGCCCACCACACTCTCCCCGCAGCGGGGCGAGGGGAGCCAGTATGTCAGCTCTCCTCAAGTTCGCACTCTAGCCGACTGAGGAAAGCCAGACGGAACAGTTGCTGGTATCTTCCTGCCGCGTTGTGGGAACTACCCACCACCTCGACTTGGAATGCCATGCCGCTCGGAGCAATGCCACCTCGCCGCGCGCCGTACCCCGCAAGCACGCGATGGGTCTTACGCGAGAAGCTCAACAAGAATTCTATCCTGGCTCCCCTCGCCCCAAACTTGTTTGGGGAGAGGGGCTGGGGGGTGAGGGGCGGGGCTGATGGGCGCTGAGAATCGACGCGGACGCTTCGCGACCTCGAAGGCGATCAACCGCTTGCCAAGAAGTGGGAAAGCGTCGATCTGGCGACTCACGCTTTTACCGTGGCGTGTTGGAAGCTCCCGCCAGGAACCTGACCGAGCGGTTTGTCGGTACCGATTCGACTGTGGAGCGGGGCCGCGCTTCAGAAGGAGGCGAACGCTGATCGCGTTTCCGGCCGTGAATCGCCGTGTTTCTTGCAAGTAGCGGAGACCGGACTTGAACCGGTGACACCCGGCTTATGAAGCCGGTGCTCTAACCAACTGAGCTACTCCGCCGAATCGACAGTCGGCTAGTCTACGATTTGACCGCGTTCTGTCAATTGCGGTTCCCCACCGACGCGGGCGGTCAGGGGCTGCCCAAAAAATGCTCGAAAAAGTCGTAAATCACGGCGTTCGATTCGGCGTTGGGCGAATGCTCTGGACGATTGGTCATGCCGACCCGGTTCTCGAAACCGAGCAGGCGGTTGATCGCCACGCTGTGGCTAAGCGCCCCCCAGCGGCTGACCGGGTCTTCGGAACCGCCCGAAACGAGGAACGGACGGGGGGCCATCAGCGCGTGCAGCTCGTGCAGGTTGTGGCCGGCTGCGATCAGCCGCGGGTAGAGCCCCTGGGCCGGATTGTCGGCCGTGATCAGACCGCGTTTCCGCCAGGGCTTGGGATGGTAACCGAGGTACCAGGGTTCCCAGTAATTGACGCTGGGGCGATCCGCTTGGAACATGATTCCCGGATCGGACCAGGCGGCGCAGGCGAAGCCGTCGTCGAGGCAGGAGGCGAACATCGCCCACTTGCCGCCGAACGAATGCCCCGCGATTCCGATCCGCGCGGGATCGACCTCGGGGCGGGCCGCGAGGGCTCGCCGCGCGGTGCTGGCGGCGTAGGCGAGCATCGACAACGGCTGGACCTCGGCCGCCTCGAGGCTGGGATGATACAGCCCATAAGTCTCGGCCTTCGTCGCTTCGGTGGTTCCCAGCGACAGCGTCACGAAGCCGCGTTTGGCGAGCTGATAGGCGAAATCACGGTACTCGCCCTGCAACCCGATCGCCGTCTCGGGTTCGTAAAAGACGGTGATCACGGCAGGCAGCGGCTGTTCGCCATCGGGGACCAGCAGGTAACCTTCCGTCGTTTCGTTCGGCACCCAGCGCAGGCCAACGCGGTGCTGCTGGAAATTTTCGCGGCGCACGGTTTCCAAAATTTCCAGGCGTGGCTCGGCGATCGGCTCGGGCCACCGCCCCAGAAGTTGTTGCCAGGTGTCTCGGATTTCCTGGCGACGCTGGTTCCAAGCCTCGGGCGTGGTCACGACGGTCCCGTCGGCGAGACTGAGCGGCGAGCGGTACTCGGCCGCGGGTTGGCGGTATTCGGCGGGCAATTCGAAGTATTTCGCGATCGATGGCGGCAGCGGTCGCGAAACGGTCCGCAGCGTTCCCGGCGGCGTTTCACCGCGGGCGGCAGGGCTGGGGAGGAGGCCGATCAGACCGAACAGGACGAGCAGCAGGCCACGAAGCAGCAGGCCGGCGATCGGCAGACCAGGTATCAGCAAGCCGGGGATGCGGAGACGCGTCATGGTGGCTAGGTGGGTAGGAGGGGCAGGGCGGGTTCAGGACTAGCATACCGGCGGGGAGCGGGCGAGTCTGCCGCCGCCGGTCGGGGGAGCCAGTGACCCGGGTGCCGAGGGGCGATTGCCTGGGATTGCGATTTTCCAGAGGGCATTTTAGAACCGTCGGCCGGGTCCGATCGTTTGCCAGCCGACTTTTTGAAGCCATCGATGAAGCGTGTCCGCAACCCCGCCTCTCAGCATTCCGAATTGGACCCACAGGATTGGTCCGAGTTTCGGGAGCTTGCGCACGAGGTGCTGGATGCCTGCATCGATCATCTGGAGGACGCGCGGAACCGCCCTTGGAAGCCGTTTCCGCGCGAGGATCGCGAGGCGATGCAGCTCGGGACCGCGGCGGAAGGGACCGGGGTAGCGGCCGTGGCGAAGGACTTGGTCGAGCGGGTGTTGCCCTACAGTTCGGGCGGCACGCATCCGAGCTTTTTCGGCTGGGTTCAAGGGACGGGCAATGTCGCGGGCCTGTTGGCCGAGATCGTCGCCGCGACGATGAACAGCAATTGCGGGGGACGCAATCATGCGGCGCTCTACATCGAGCGGGATGTGATCGCCTGGTGCCGGGAGCGATTCGGGTTCCCGGAATCGGCCGGCGGGGTGTTGGTCGTGGGGACCTCGCAAGCGACGGTCCTGGCGCTGGCGGTGGCGCGGCAAGCGGCCTTGGGAAAGGACTCGCGGCAAACCGGGATTCTCGGTTCGGCCCCGCTCGCCTGCTACGCCGCCGAAGGGGTCCATCAGGCGGTGACCAAGGCGATCGAGCTGATCGGGCTAGGAACCGACACGATCCGCTTGATTCCGCGTGATCCGTTGACCGGGGCGATGCGTGTCGATGCGGTGCGTGAACAGATCGCCCGCGACCGCGCGGCCGGCGTGCGTCCGTTCTGCATCGCGGCGACGGCGGGATCGGTCGATACCGGCAGCTTCGACCCGCTGGGTGACTTGGCCGATCTCTGCGCGGCCGAAGACATTTGGCTGCACGTCGACGGGGCGTTCGGTGCCTGGCTGAAGTTGGCCGACGCTCCTTGGAAGCAGTTGGTCGACGGGATGGAGCGGGCGGATTCGATCGCGCTCGATTTTCACAAATGGATGTTCGTCCAGTACGACTGCGGCTTGGTGCTGGTGCGGGACGGCGAGGCGCAGCGGGCAACCTTTTCGTCGAGTGCCCCGTATTTGAAACCGGTCGACGAGGGGCTCGGCGGCGGCGGGCCGTGGTTCGGCGATTATGGGATCGATCTGTCGCGCGGCTTTCGGGCGCTGAAGGCTTGGGCCACGATCCGGGCCTATGGCAGCGACACGTTGGGGCGAGTGATCACCGACAATTGCCGCTTCGCCCAACGGATGGGGGAACTGATCCAACGATCGGAGCAGTTGGAGCTGATCTTTCCGGTGATCTCGAACGTCTGCTGTTTTTCGGTCCGGTCGCGTTCGCAGGTGGTGGACGACACCGAACTTTTGAATCGAGCGTTGGTCAGCCATTTCCAGCGGCTCGGTGAGCCGATTTTTTCGCTGACCAACATCGGCGGCAGGACCGTGGCTCGCGCGGCGATCGTCAATCACCGGACCACGAGCGACGACATCGAGACCGCGGTCGCGAAGTTGGAAGCGTTTTGCCGCCAGCTGCCGCAGCGGTAACAGAAGCTCGAGCGGCGGCGGTGGCTCAGTCGCCGACAGGGCTG
>DITY01000193.1 GCA_002422955.1 Planctomycetaceae bacterium UBA6172 | reverse complement strand
TGGTCATATCCGGTCACGATCGTGGCTCCGGTGTAGCCGTCGTACGTTGCGGTGAGCGGTCGGTCGTCTATCAGGGCGAACAGATTGCTTACCAGAACGGGGGTCTGATGTCGGATCGCTGAGCCCGTCTTCACCGTCGGCAGACTCGAGGCATCCCCGAGACTAAACACGTTGGGATACCGGACGTGCTGGAGCGTCTGGCGATCGACATCAACCCAGCCGGCCGGATCCGCTAATTCGCTGTTGGCGACGACAGCCAGCGGTCCCATCGGCGGCGCCACGTGCAGCAGATCATACCGGAGCATGGTTTCCTTGCCGCTATCGGTTTGACGAAAAACCGCCTCCTTCGTCGCGGGGCGAATCTCAACCAGCTCGGTTCCGAAACGCGTCTCGACCCCCTTCTCGGCAGCCGCTTCCTCCAGCATTTTGCAGTACTCATTGACCGGGAACATTTCCGCTTGGCCCGAGAGAAAGACCAATCGAGTCTGGTCGCGGATGCCACGCCGGCGGAACTCCTGCTCGGCCAGATAGGAGACTTGCTGCGATCCGGCCCAACACTTGATCACCCCTGTCGGTTGCGTGAACAGCGCGACCCCCTGTTGGACTGACCGCAGGAACTCCCATGTGGAGGCGGCGGTGTCATGAGAATAAACGCTACAGACGCCGTCCTTCCCTATGGACTCGCGGAGACCGACCACGCCGTCCCAGTTCACCTGCATGCCCGGCGCGACGATCAGGTAGTCGTAAGAAAGGTTCTCCCCGACCGCTGTGACCAATGAGTTATAGCCCGGATAGAAGGCCTCGACCGAATCCTGAATCCATGTAGCTCCCGCGGGGATCAAAGTCGCCTTGTCACGACGTGCAGCTTTCGGCTCGATGACGCCGCCCGCCACCATCATCCAGAGGCGTTGATAATCGTGTTTGACCGATGGTTCGAGGATCGCAACCTGCAAGGCGGGGCTCTCCTTGACCAGCCGATCGGCAACCGCCAACCCGGCCATGCCTCCCCCCACGATCACGACTTGGTGGTGCGACATGATTTCACGCGGATCCGGTTAGGACAGGATGTGGGTTCCACAGCAGCGCCGTCGACGGAGTGATTGAGGATGCAGGGACCACTAAATCCCGCGAAATCCAAGAGGTGTTTCTCAGCCGCACCGCGGCTTCGCCGCGGGGGCTCATACCGCCACGATGATTAGCGGCCAGCGTCATCGTGACCTGCCGTATCGCGCTCAACACCTGTTCGGCCTTCGTTTTCGCCGCATCATGGGAAACCTTCCGTGGCCACCATGGACCCGCGGACGAACGAGTCGCCCGGGAAGGAAAATAGACGCTCGAGTTGGTCAACTGCCGCGATCGTGAACATCGAAAGGATCGGGAAACGTCGGTAGGTTCTCGATTCGCTGTGAAACTACACATTCTGGGGCGATAGCCTCAGCAATTCAGAAGCGGGGACTTCGACTATCATGCCGTTGTAATCCAGCTCGGCCCGAAGAATGCTTTCATAGCCCGTCACGATGTTATAGTTCGAGCCGCCGTCATACTTGCCGGTCAATGGCCTTCGTTCTAACGCGGCAAGCAGGTTAGTAACCAGAATCGGGGCCTGCTGGCGAATCGCCGCCGCCGTTTTCGTGCAGGGCAAACTCGATGCATCCCCCAGGCCAAACACGTTGGGGAACCGGGAATGTCGCAATGTGTATGGATCGACATCGACCCAGCCTCCCTCGTCAGCCAGGACGCTGTGAGCGACAAAATCGCACGGCCCCATCGGCGGGGCGACGTGCAGGAGGTCATAGCGGATCACGACTTCCTCGCCACTCGCCAGATTGCAGAACACCGCCTCATGAGAAGCCGGTTGTACTTCGATCAGATCGAGTCCCAAATGGACCGCTACCCCTTTTTCCTTAGCTAACCGATCGAGGATCTGGGAGTACTGCGGGACCTGAAACATCGACGTTTCGCCCGACGTGAAAATCACCTGAGAGTGGTCACGACTCCCGCTTCGCCGGAAATGCTCCTCGGCCAAATAACACATTTCCAGGGGACCGGTCGGGCTCTTGGTCTGCCCCGATGGCTGGGTGAACAACGCCACGCCCCCAGCGAAATCCCGAATGCTGTCCCAGGTCGCCACCAGCGTCTTGAATGCGTAGGCGCTGCAGATTCCGTCTCGTCCCACCGCCTCGCGCAGCCCTTGCACGCGGTCCCAATTCAGCTGAATGCCCGGCGCAACAACCAAGAAGTCGTAGGAAACAGCCGCGCCTCCCACGGTAGTCAGGGTATCGCCGGCGGGGTCGAAGGACTGCACCGTATCTCGGATCCAGTGTGCCTCGTGCGGAATCAGCGTCGACGTTTCACGCCGCGATCCCCGCGCGGGGAGCACTCCGCTCCCGACCATCAACCAAAACCGTTGGCAGTTGTATTGTTCCGACGGCTCAATGATCCCCACATCCAGACCGGGGCAGGCCTTCAGCAGCCTTCTGGAGACAATTAGGCCAGCTTCGCCACCCCCCACGATCACAACTTGGTGATGAACCACAAATGACTCGAAATTCGGTGAAATGAAATCTGGCGGCCCGCCCTGCCCGACGTCCGGTGCGCTGCTTGCATGCCAACCCATGGCATCCGACCGCTACTCGCAGCGGGGCATGAGACCGGCATGCGAATTCGGTTTTGGTTCCCCCGGTTGGACGGGGAGGTTCCAAGGCCATTGGCCCAAACTGCTGTCTTGAGTGAACCGCGTTGAAAATCCTACGGCCGTGGCAAATGCCGCGACCTAGATCGGATTTGATTCGGTTAGGTGGGAACTTCGGGGGTGAGCGATTGCCCGCAATCCATCACTTCCGGGTGAGATTTTACCGCGTCTTACCAAAAATCACCTCCGCCGACGCCGAGAAAGTGTCCGATCGATGCAAAGAATTCAGGTCCGGGGCTCACTTGCCCGGGCGAACGGGAAGCCGTGGGGCTTGGAGCTTGCCATAACTGAGTGACAACGCGGACGATCACCCCGCACTACGAATCCTGCTGTCACGTTGGAAAAATCGGACTGTGCGAAAAAAAGTTGTCGTTTCTTCTGGCCAGGTTGCGCCACTCGCGTGAGTTGAAGTTCGCGAGTCGCGGTGCCGTGGCGTCCGCGCCAGGATTCATGCGGGCGCGGCGTCCAGCGGCAAGGCGCACCTCGCCTGCTCGCGGCTTCTTCGCGGCTGTTTGCGTTGTTTCTGGGGCGTGGAGAAGCCGCCGCGACGAGCCTGGATCTGCACGCGCTCGTGTTTCCGCGGTCGGAAACGGGGGAGTACGCCAGTGGCCATCCGCCCAAATCGTGAAAACGGAAGGGGAGCAAGAAAACGGAAGGCGACCGGCAACCAGCAGGGAAATTAGTGGCGTGGGGGCGAGAGGTTCAAGAGGCGAGACACGCAGTCTTCGACCGCCAGGCCGTTGTAGCCCATTTCGGCCCGCAGGATGCTTTCATAGCCCGTCACGAGGAAGCACAGTGAAAAGCCGTCATACTTGGCGGACAGCGGCCTTCGTTCTAAAGACGCCAGCAGGTTACTGACCAATACCGGTACCTGTTGTCGAACCGCCGCCGCCGTTTTCGTGGTCGGCAGACTCGACGCATCCCCCAGGCCAAACACGTTGGGGAAACGGGCATGCCGCAGCGTTTGCGGGTCGACCCCGACCCAGCCTCCTTCGTCGGCCAATTCGCTTTGTGCGACGAAATCGAACGGCCCCATCGGCGGAGCTATGTGCAGGAGATCGTAGGGGATCACGCTCTCCTCACCGCTCACCAGATGCCGGAACACCGCCTGTTTGGAAGCCGGGCGCACTTCAACCAAATCGAGTCCCAAGTGGACCGCCACACCCTTATCGCTGGCCAACTGATCGAGAACTTTTGCGTACTCCGGGACCGGAAACAGCGCCGCTTCGCCTGACACGAAAATCATCCGCGTCGCGTCCCGCACCCCGCTGTTCCGGAAATGCTCCTCGGCCATGTAGCACATTTCTTGAGAACCGGTCGGGCACTTGATCTGACCCGTGGGCTGGGTAAACAACGCCACTCCCCCGGCGAAATCCCGGATGCTGCTCCAGGTGGCAATCAACGTCTCGAAGGTATAGGCACTGCAGACCCCGTCTCGTCCCACCGCCTCGCGCATCCCTTGGACGCGGTCCCACTTCACTTGAATCCCCGGCGCGACAACCAGATATCGGTAGGAAATGGACTCGCCGCCCGCGGTGGTCAGGCTATCGCTACCGGGATCAAAGGAGACCACCGTGTCCTTGATCCATGCCGCGCCCTGGGGGACCAGCGCCGCCCTGTCGCGTTGCGATTCCTCAGGTCCGATCACTCCGCCCCCAACCATCAACCACAACCGCTGGCAGTGATGCTGTTCCGATGGCTCAATAATCGCCACATCCAGGCCGGGCGACTCTTTCAGCAACCTGCCGGCAACACTGAGGCCAGCTTCCCCACCCCCCACAATCACAACCTGGTGATGAATCATGATTTCACTCGGCCATCATTAGCGTAAAAACGGACCGCGCATCCTGCACAGCTACCGGAGCGTCTTTGAACAAAACCATCCCGCGGTTTCCGAGCGAACTCTCCGGCCGGATCCGAGCCTTGACCACGGATTCGATGCCTCCCCGTCCGGTCGGCGGGATGCCAGGGTCAATGACGGGGCCAGAAGCCTGACGGAACCACTTCGGAAGCAATTTGACAGCGGCATCAATCGGGGAAGACGTCGAAAAACGGACGTTTCGATTCGGCCAGGCGGGAAGTTAGGCGGGGAACGATCAACTCGCAATTCATTACCTCAAGTTGCTCGAAAGTATACCTGCTTTCAATCTGGCCAAAGGAACGAAAAGGTCCGGTTTGTGCAAGAGGTCGAGGGTTGGAGCCCCCTTAGAGGAGTGAAGGGTTTCAGTTTGGGGCAGGACCGGGCCGTAAGTCCGAGACAACGCGGACCATCGCCACGCAGGACGGCTGGCGCTGTCCCGGTTTCGTGAATCGGCAGGCGCGAAAAAAAGATACTTTTTTGCGGCCGGCCGGAATGCGGTTCGCGCGGGTCACGCCTTTCGCTTGCCGCCGCGATTCCTCGGGCTTGAGCGCGCCACCACCGACCAGCATCCACATCCGCTTGAAATCATGCTGACGGCAGGGCTCGATGATCGCGACATCCACCCCTGGACAGTTGGCCAACAACCGGGCGGCAACGGCGAGGCCCGCCTCCCCACCGCCGACAATGACGACTTGGTGATGAATCATGATTTCACTCGCACCGGGTTGACGTGAACTCTAATTTAGAAGCAGCGATCACAGGGGACGCTAATGGAATAACTGGCATCGTGAATCGCTTGGAACCAAAACTGGGATTTGCCTGTTACCTTGGCAACAACATCTCGAACTCCTGGAAGCAGTGATGACATCGCGAACCGATTGGCCACGCGACGATCCGAGTCCACCTTACTCTCCGACGCCGCTCCGACTGATGTCGGCGAGGAAGAGTCCCCGGCAGCCGATTCACCGGCACGACCGGTCCGTTTCTTGCATGACCCTAGCATGTCCGATTCTAGCCCGCGCCCAAAATCGGCAATTTTTCCAGCGTCGATAGCAGAGCCCGCTTTCGCGACCATCCCGCAACCGATCGGCTCGGGGCGCGGATCGACCAGAGGGTTGGGGGCGACTGGCCGGACGAAGGCCAACCGATTGACTTCGAGCAAGTCCGGAAGGTTGACCGGACGCACGGGCCGGATGCTCAACGGGGGCTCAGCGCCCGCAGAATGGCGAGCGGTTCATTCCCACTCGATCGTTGCGGGGGGTTTGCTGCTGACGTCGTAGCAGACGCGATTCACCCCCGCGACCTCGTTGATGATTCGGGTGCTCATCCGGGCCAACAGGTCGTAGGGCAAACGGCTCCAATCGGCCGTCATGAAGTCGTCCGTGTTGACGCTGCGGATCGCGATCGTCTCCTCATAGGTCCGCGCATCGCCCATCACCCCGACGCTCTGCACCGGCAGCAACACGGCGAAGGCCTGGCTGGTTTGGCGATACAGCCCGGCCGCCTTGATCTCGTTGACGACGATCGAATCGGCCTCGCGGAGCTTGGCCAATCGCTCGCAGTTGACTTCGCCCAAACAGCGGACCGCCAAGCCCGGCCCGGGGAAGGGATGTCGCCAGACGAGCGTTTCGGGTAGGCCGAGCTCGCTGCCGAGCCGCCGGACCTCATCCTTGAACAGGTCTCGCAGCGGTTCGATCAACTCAAACCCCAACTCCTCGGGCAGCCCGCCAACGTTGTGATGCAGCTTGATCGTCGCGGCCGGCCCATCGAGCGCGGCCCCGCTTTCGATGACGTCGGGATACAGCGTCCCCTGAGCGAGGAAGTGCGCGTCCTCGATCTTCAGCGCCTCGGCCTTGAAACATTCGATGAAAGCGTGTCCGATCCGCCGCCGCTTTTCTTGAGGATCGGTGATGCCCGCCAACACCGACAGGAACTGCTGCTCGGCGTCCACGACGTGCAAGTCGGTTTTGAAATGGGTCGTGAACTCGGAAATCACGGCCGCTTGTTCGTCTTTGCGAAGCAGCCCGTTGTTGACCAGAATGCAGGACAATTGCGAACCGATGGCCTTGTACAGCAACGCGGCCACCACCGCCGAATCGACGCCGCCCGACAACCCACAGATCACGCGTCTCGCGCCGACACGCTCCCGCACGCTCTCGATCGCCGCCTGCGCGAAGTCGCCGAGGTGCCAGGTTTCGGCGCAGCCGCAAACCCCGAGCACGAAATTGCGAAGCACCTGACCACCCAGCGGCGTGTGCGTGACTTCCGGATGAAATTGCATCCCGTACACGGGCAACTGCTTGTGCACCACCGCCGCGTAAGGACAGGTGGAAGTGCGGGCCAGCACGCGGAAGTTGTCGCCGATCCCCGAAACCTGATCGCCGTGGCTCATCCACACGTCGGTGGACTCGGGCAGGCCTGCGAACAGTTCGCTCGCATCGAGGATCTGGCAAGTAGCGCGGCCATATTCACGCCGCTCGGTCTGCTCGACGTGGCCTCCGAGCGCCTCGCAAGCCAATTGCATGCCGTAGCAGATCCCGAGGACCGGGATGCCGATCCGGAACAACCCCGGGTCGCAGCGTGGCGCGCCAGACTCGTAAACGCTCGCCGGACCACCCGACAGAATGATCCCGCGTGGGGCGATCTCCCGCAGTCGCTCCGCCGAGATGTCATGGCGCAAAATTTCACAATAAACGTTCTGCTCCCGCACCCGCCGGGCGATCAATTGCGCGTACTGCGAGCCGAAGTCGAGCACCACGATCCGTTGGTCGGTCAGCGAGGTGACCGATCCCGGTGACGACTGGCCGGCAGGTCGCTGGCTGGTGGGTTCAGGAACGCGGGAACGGACATCGGAGGACGCGGAAGACATGGGCGGTCACGTTCTGCGAGTGCGGTCGGGAAAACGCGGGATTTTAGGAGTCAACGTCCATTCCCCCAAGGGGTTGATGGCCCCGCGGCGCTCGCGATCGGCAACAAATTCATTTTTGCCCGTCGGCCCTGTCGAGGACCGCCGCTCGGCTGCCTGCGAGGCCCGGCGGAAATTTTTTCAAAATTCTTCGGCTGATCAGCGGCAGATTGCCCTTTCCTAATCCGACCCACTGCTTAAAATAAGGCATCCTGACGCGACTTCGGCGGGATTGAGGCCGGATTTATCCGACCAGTCCCATGTCGGCGTGCCGTTCCCAATCGGGTTCGAGTCTCAGGCAATCATTCGGATGGTGTTTCGCGGTCCGATCGCTCGGTTTTGATCCGTTTCGGGTCAGAGGCTTGGTCGATCGGATGGTTTCCGCGGAGGCCGCCTGTTTTGACCATTCATTTTTTTATTGATCAGTGGAAGGTAAGACGCCCGGGCTATCATTTGGGTGGATGCGCCGATCGGTGTATCCGCCCATTTTTTTGTCTTCGTGGGCCGTTCACGCAGCCCCACTCCCTGGGCAACTGGCTATCTTGCAGCGGTTCGTTTCCGCGGTTCCTCCCTCCGCCAGGTAGACCCCATGATCGCCTCACGTCGGTTGCTGCGTCGAGTTGCCATTGGCTCCCGGTGCCCGCTGGCGCGGCCCGCCGCGGGATGCGTGGCACTGAGCCCCAGCATCCGCGGCCTGTTGGCGATGGTCGGTTTGGCGTTCGCTGCCAGCCTTGCGGTCAACGGGTCCGCCCCGGCCCAAGACGCCCCCGCGGCGACGGATAGACGGGAAAAGATTGTGCTGAGCGACCGCGCTGCAGCCTTGCATCGCTCGCTGTTGCTGGTCGACGGACACAACGACCTGCCGTGGGAAATTCGCAAACGAGCCTCGCGGTCGTTCGACAACCTCGACATCGCGCTCTCCCAGTCCGATCTGCAGACCGACATCCCGAGGCTGCGGCAGGGCGGAGTCGGTGCCCAATTCTGGTCGGTGTACGTGCCGGGTGAAACGATGCGGGAAGGGACCGCCTTGGCGCAAACCCTGGAGCAGATCGAAATCGTTCATCAGATGCTGCGGCGATACCCCGAGACTTTCGAGCTGGCCCTGACCGCCGACGACATCGTCCGTATTCGGGCGGCAGGCAAGATCGCGTCGCTGATCGGTGTCGAGGGCGGTCATTCGATCGAGAACTCGCTCAACGTCCTGCGCCAATTGCATCGCTTGGGCGCTCGCTACATGACGCTGACCCACAACGTCACGCTCGACTGGGCCGACGCCGCCAACGACAAGGCGGTGCACGGGGGGCTGAGCCCCTTCGGCGAAGAGGTCATCCGCGAAATGAATCGGTTGGGGATGCTGGTCGATCTGTCGCACGTCTCGCCCGATACGATGCGTCATGCCTTGCGGGTGACCGAGGCCCCGGTGATCTATTCGCACAGCTCCGCTCGCGGTGTTGCCGATCACCCGCGGAACGTCCCCGACGACATTCTGCCGCTGCTGGCCCAAAATGGCGGCGTGATCATGGTCAACTTTTATTCGTCGTTCGTGGTCCCCGCCTCAGCCGCTCGCGATGCCGAAGCGGCTCGGTTGCGTGACCGATTGAAACTGGAATTGGCCGACGACGCCGCGGTCGAAGCGGCGGTGCAGAAATGGAAACGACAGAATCCCGCCGTCCCCGGCACGATCCATGACGTCTTGGATCACATCGACCATCTGATCCTCCATGCCGGACCGGACCATGTCGGGATCGGATCGGACTTCGATGGCGTGCCGATGGTTCCCGACCAACTGGAGGATGTCAGCACCTACCCGCTGATCACCCAAGGGCTGCTCGATCGTGGCCACGACGAGACGGTGATTCGCAAAGTCATGGGTGAAAATGTGCTGCGGGTGCTGCGAGGGGCCGAAGCGGTCGCCGCCCGCAACCGCTAGCCCCACGTTAACGCAGGCCTCAGGTGGCGAGCCGTGGGTTTCGCGGCGACAGCCTAGCTTCAGGGTGGTTCGGCAGCCTAGGCGGTACCGATTACAATCAGCCCTTCTTCCGTTTGTCGGGATGCTGCTTTTTCCAGCCCGTCCGCCCAGTCCGTGCTCGATCCGTGATGGCTCCATGATGGCTCCACTCATCCAAGTCGCATCACGGTGGTTCGGCATCGTTTCGCTGGTGTTGATGGGGATTTGGCTGCGGGATAGCGTGGCGGCGCAAGACTCGGGTCCGGGCCCTGCCAGTGACCTGAACAAAAATCCGTCCGCGGTGCCGCTGGTCGCCGGGTTCGAGCGTTTCGCGCGGCACGGGGACCTGACTGCGGACGCCGCGGGGCGGTTGTTGGTGACGGAGTTGAGTTGCACGGCGTGTCACTCGACCGACGCGACAGAACTGGTCCCCAAACGCGGACCGCACCTGAGCGGCTTGGGGAATCGTCTCGATCGCGGCTGGGTCACCCGGTTTCTGCTCGATCCGGCCACGACGCATCGCGGCACGACGATGCCCGACCTGCTGGGCCAACTTCCGGCGACGCAGCGGGCCGAGGCGGCGGAGCGGTTGGCCGATTACCTGCACTCGCTCCGTCAGCCGCTGCCGGAGATCCAGGGGTCAGGGGCCAAACCGGTGCCCCATCGCTTTTGGGAACGGGGCGATCGCGAACAAGGCCGGGTGCTCTACCACCGCGTCGGCTGCGTCGCCTGTCATGCCCCCGATCCCGCGCAGTCACCCCGGCCAGGCGCTGCGCCACAAATCGATCCGCAACTGGCGCTGCTCGATCCCGAAGAGTTGGAGGAATTGGGGCTCGGCGCGGCGACGCGCCCCGGTCCGATTCAGCCACTCGGCGACCTGGCCGCTAAGTATTCGCTGCGGTCG
>DITY01000053.1 GCA_002422955.1 Planctomycetaceae bacterium UBA6172 | reverse complement strand
GACTTCACGTTGGCCGCGGACGGCGGCTCCTTGATCGCGGTCGCTCACAACCAAGCGGTGCGGCTGCTGCTGTGAGCCGGCACGCGGCTCGGGCCGGTGCCGCAGCCGCGCTGGCAAGTTGACCCGCGCTGGCAACTCAACCCGCGATCGCGAAACCCGCGCCGCCGCGGGCAATGGCCGCGGAGGTTACGACTTCTCGACCCAAACCGGCGACGGGGTGATGGCGTCGGCGACCTGGCCCCCTTGGTCCTTGCGGCCACTCCCTTCCAAACGGCTGATCAGTTCCACCGACATGTCGTGGTCGCAGGCGATCTGGCAGCTCAGGCGAATCCCGGCTTCCGTCACCCCTTTCGCCGCCAGCACGTCGCGTTCGGCCTGCGTCATTTGGCTCGGTTCGCCCTCGACGAACCGGACGCGGCAGGTGGTACACCGCGCCACGCCGCCACAGGCGTGCAATTGGTCAGTGCCCGCGTCCTCGACCATCGCTTTGACGAGCCGTTTCCCTGGCGTAACTTCAAAATCGCCCAAACCCTTAACCGTCAGCCGTGGCATGATGGACCCAACCTTTTCCTGAGAGTGATGAAAATCGTCGACGCGATCGACCTGCCCAGGAGATTACACGGCCAAGGCCATCACTGCACCTCCCCCCGAATCGTGCTTGGCCGATCGGGAGTCGCGAAATCCGGCTGCGCCCAGTAGAATCTCTGGCTTGCCGCCCCGGATAAACCTGACAGGGATTGTTTCGATGGAATCGCCGATCGACTCCGACATCGCACGCTTGAACATCGCGATGGCCGAAGCGATCGAGCAGTTGGTTACCGAACACGACGCGGGCCTGGATAAGCGTGCCGCGATGCAGGAGGTCGTCTCGCCGACGCTGACGCAGACCGACGGGACGCTCGACTTTGGGTTCGCGATCCGAGCCGATAAATCGATACTGGCGTCCCCCAAAATTCGGCTGATGCCCGAAATCCCCCAAAACTCGGGGCGAAAGGGACGCAGCGAGTTGTCGCTGATCGCGCTGGCCGAATGCGACTGCGAGTGGTACGAGGTGCGCGAGCAGTGCGCGCACACGTTGGCCGCTTCGTGGTGGCTTCAGGAACAGTTGGCCCGCCGTGGCACGGCGGAGGTCGGCAATTTTCTCACCTCGCTCAAGGTCGACGCCGTCGCCCAGGGCAGGACCCTGGTCGATCAATTGGTCAAGCTCGCGGATCGCGCGGTCGCTTCCAAAGTCGAGGCCAGCGAATGCCGGGTGCAGTGGCGGGTCCGCGTCTCGGCCGCCAGTCGCTATTCCGGTTTGGCGATCACACCCTACGAACAGCGGATTCGCAAAGGCGCCGGCGGCTGGACCAAGGGGCGTGAATTGCGGTTGTTCGATATCGAGGAGCGCGAAGACCTGTTCCAAGATCAGGTCAATGGTCGCGTCGCCTCGCTGGTCTCCCGCTCGGCTTCAAACATCGGTCCCCAAGGCTACAACCTCTACGAAGCGCTGCTCTGTTTGGCGGGCCATGACAATGTCGCCTGGAACGACGCCGAAGCGACACCGCTGCAAATTCATCGTGGCGAACTGACGCTGGTGATCGATCGTGAACCGGGGACGGGCCCCGAGGAAGTGGCGGACGCCGAACCGGAACCGACCGACCCGGCGGACCAGCCCACGGTCGGCACGTCGCGGTTTCGGCCCAAGCTGCGGATCGCGGGGATCAACCTCGATATCGATTCCCGGGCGTGTGAGATCGTCATCGGCAAGGTCGCCGTCAATCGACCGGTGCTGGTGGTGATTCCCCAAAGCCGCGATCGCTTGATCCTGTGCGAACTGAAGGACCAGCGTGCTGCGCGATTAGTCGAACACCTGCTCGACAATGGTCTCGACGATGTGGTGCTCGATGCCGAATCGGCGGGGCGATTGGCGATGTCCGCCGCCAAATTGGACATGATGTTGCGGGTCAGTTTGCCTCCGGAATTGTCCGGTCCGATCACGCCCGGCCAATGGGAACTGATCGTCGAACTCCGGCCCCGTGCGACCGCGGGCCTGCATGTCGCGGTTCGCAGTTACGAGCCACGCTGCGCCGAGACGCTGATCCCGGGCGAAGGGGTGGATCTGATTCGTTGCCATTCCGACGAAGGTCCGATCCGGTTGCGACGCGATCGGGAACGTGAGTCGGCCCAAGCCCAACAGCTGATCCAGCGTTTCGGGATCGATCGACTGATGCCGGAAGGCCCCTATTGTTGGGCCGCGGCCAGCGACGATGCCGCGCTGCATCTGCTCGGGCTGATCTCGGAGGCCGGCGCCGATGCCCCCTCGATCCTGTGGCCCGAAGGCCAAACGATGAAGGTCCGCGGCGAGCTGACCCCGCAATCGCTGCGGATCAAATTGGAGGATCGCCGCGACTGGTTCGGCATGACGGGCTCGATCGAGATCGAAGGCCAGCAGATTCAGTTGGCGGACCTGTTGGCGGCGATCCGCGAAAATCGGAATTTGGTCCGTGTCGGCGACCGCGAGTTCGCCAGCATCAGCGCCAGCTTTCGCCGCCGGTTGCAGCAGCTGGATGACGCGATCGTCTCCGAACGTGGCGGCCTGCGGGTGGCGGATGCGACCGCGCCGATGATCGCCGAATTGCTCGGCCAAGACGTGACGCTGGAAGCGACCGCGCGGTGGCACGATACGCTCCGCCGACTCGATCAGCTCCGCGATTGGTCCCCCGATCCTCCCGCCGGCCTGAACGCCGAACTGCGGGAATATCAAGTCGACGGCTATCGCTGGCTGGCACGCCTCAGCCGCTGGGGCGTGGGCGGGGTGCTGGCCGATGACATGGGCTTGGGCAAGACCGTGCAAACGCTCGGCGTGCTGCTCGACCGCGCCGAAGGGGGCCCGGCCCTCGTCGTCGCGCCCACCAGCGTCGGCGAGAACTGGTCGCGCGAAACC
>DITY01000106.1:1235-3659 GCA_002422955.1 Planctomycetaceae bacterium UBA6172 | reverse complement strand
CGGATCGGCGGTCCGTTCCTACCCGTTGCCACTCCTACCTGGCAACCCTCCTACCCGGTGCGCCTCGTGACCGGTGCCCTCATGACCCGCGGCCCTGACGGAAACTCCGTCAGGCGTCTTGGCGGACATCACCCGCCCCCGAGTCGTCACCCGACGATTCTCTCGCCGGCCGCGAGGTAGGGGCCTCGCTTTACCACAGGGGTAGGGCCGAGGGGTCACTCCAGCGTTCGGCCCGCCCCCGCGCATCAGCTGCGTTGCTTGAGCACGCGCCCACGCATCCTCTCGGGCCGTAACCCCGCCCCCGTAACCACGCGGCTGAGACCGTCATGCCCCGACGCGCCAGCGGCCACGCTTGGCGACGCCGGACACCTGCCGCATCGGCGAGCAACGGTCTTCAAATGAGACGCGAATCTCATATGAAGACAGACATCATCAGCGAGTGCCCGAACGGAGGTTTGGGCAGGCATCTTGCCGCCAACCCGCGGCCGCGTCGGGGCCGTACCCTCGGAAAACAGGAAATGGCGCGGAGATTGCATAACGAAAAGGCGCGAGCGATTTTTCAGCCATTTTGGCAAAGGTTGGTGAACCGACCTACCGTTCGCTTTGTACTCATTACATCGATTCGAGACGGTCGCCGGCCTTCCGTTTGGCCTTCCAGCGTACGTTTCGGTGAATACTCAGGAGAATTGTTCGATGCTTCAGCAGTGGAAAAATCTCAGCGTCACGCTGGGGGCGGTGATGTGCGGGGCCCTGTTGACCGGGGTGGTGATGAGTTGGCCCCAACGATTGAATCAGCAGGCCCGCGCGGACGCCCGCGTTGCCCTCTCCGCGGCAGCGGAGGAGAACCTGAAACATGCCGAGGGTCTGTCGGCGGCATTCCGCTATGTCTCGGACGCGTTGCATCCCAGCGTGGTCAGCATCAGCGCCGAAGCGACGCCCCGGCTGGCTCGCGGGCAGGGTTCCTTGCCTCCCGAACTGCGTCGCCAATTGCCGCCCTGGTTGGGGGATGATTTCCTGCGTCAGTTCGAGGGACAGCAGGGTGGTGCTCCCCAGCCGCGACAGAGCGGCATGGGCAGTGGCGTGGTCATTCGCGCCGACGGTTATCTGTTAACCAACAATCACGTCGTCGAAGGTGCCGAGACGCTGAAAGTGCAGCTCAGCGACGGGCGTAAACTCGACGCCAAAGTCATCGGCACCGACCCCGCAACCGACTTGGCCGTTCTCAAAGTCGAAGCGACCGGCCTGCAGGCCGCCGTGCTCGGGGACAGCGAAGCGGTCCAAGTGGGCGACTGGGTCGTCGCGATCGGCAGCCCCTTCGGGCTTGATCAAACCGTGACCGCCGGGATCATCAGCGGCAAGCATCGTGTCCAGGGCATCGTCGGTGGCGGGAACGGCTTCGAAGACTTCCTCCAGACCGACGCGGCGATCAACCCGGGCAATAGCGGCGGGCCGCTGGTGAACCTGAGAGGCGAAGTGATCGGGATCAACACCGCGATCCTGTCGCGCAGCGGTGCCAGTGCCGGGATCGGTTTCGCCATTCCGATGGGGCTGGCCCAGCCCGTGATCGATTCGATCATCGAGTCCGGCTCGGTCCGCCGTGGCTTCTTGGGTGCCCAGGTCGGCGACATCACTCCCGAGGTCAAGTCCAAGTTTGACCTGAAGGTCGATGCCGGTGCCTTGATCAGCGGCGTGTTGGACGGTCAACCCGCGGCCGAAGCCGGTTTGCTTCCGGGCGACGTCGTGACCGAGATGGATGGCAAGCCGGTTGCCAGCGGTACCCAACTCCGCAACTACATCGCGTCACGCAAGCCGGGCTCGTCGGTGAAGATCAAGGTCAGTCGCAACGGCTCGGCGCTCGATATGCAGGTCAACCTCCGCGAGCGGACCGACAAGGCGATGGCGATGTTCGACGGCGGCGATGCCGAATCGGGTGATCTGGTGATCGGTGCCCGCCTCAAGCCGCTGACCGAAGAACAGGCTCGCGAGCTGAACCTGCAAGGCCCGGCGGTCGGCCTGCTGGTGACCGAACTCGAAGACGATGGGCTCGCGGCCCAAGCTCAGCTTCGCGTGGGTGATGTGATCGAAGAAGCCGGTGGCCAGTCGCTGACCACGGTCGAACAGTTCCGTTCGATCCTGGAAGAACAGCAGAAGGCCGGTCGCGGCCTGAAGATGGTGATCCGCCGTGGTAACGTCCGCGTGTTGCTGATGTTGCGTTAGTTTGCTGATCGTGCGGTAAACCGTCTGCCAGCCGACCCGCGGCTTGCGAACCCGACCCGGCGTGCCCTAGGCCCATCTCGGCCAACCGGCGCGCCGGGTTTTTCTTTCCCCCACCCGGCCCGCCGCGGCCCACGCGCGAAATCCTGGCGTACCGGCCGCGGGTTTTGCACTATACTTTGGGAGTGGCCGACTCTGTCCCGCTAGCCC
>DITY01000106.1:0-1218 GCA_002422955.1 Planctomycetaceae bacterium UBA6172 | reverse complement strand
TCGATTTCGTTCGTGACGTGCAACCGATCCTCGCCCAGCATTGCCATGGTTGCCACGGTGAGGCCAAAGCCAAGAGCGGCCTGCGGCTGGACATCCGGTCCGAAGCGTTTCGCGGCGGCGAACTGTTCGGCCCGGCGATCGTTGTCGGCAAGTCAGCCGACAGCCCGCTGCTGCGTTTCGTCGCCGACCCCGATGCCGAGCTGCGGATGCCGCCCGAGGGCGATTCGCTGACCGAAGCCGAAATCAAGGTCTTGACCGAATGGATCGATGCCGGCGCCGAGTGGCCCGCGGACGCGGATCAAGCTCGCCTGGTCGATCGCCGCGATCACTGGAGCTTTCAGCCGCCCCGAACCACCCCCACGCCCACGGTCGACGATGCCACTTGGCCGCGGGAGGTGCTCGATCATTTCGTCTTGGCCAAACTCGAAGCGGCTGGCTTGCGTCCGTCGCCCGAAGCGGACCGCGTCGCCTGGCTCCGCCGCGTCAGCTTCGATCTGATCGGCTTGCCGCCGACGCCGAACGAAGTCGACGCGTTCCTCAACGACCAGACCCCCACGGCCTACGAAACCGTGGTCGACCGGCTGCTCGCCTCACCGCACCATGGCGAACATTGGGGCCAGCACTGGCTGGACGTCGTTCGCTATGCCGACACCCATGGCTTCGAGGTCAACACCGAACGGCCAAACGCGTGGCCCTACCGCGATTACGTGATCCGCTCCTTCAACGACGACACGCCCTACGATCGCTTCATCCGCGAACAGCTCGCCGGTGACGTGCTGTCGCAAGAGGCCGCGACCGGTTTCCTGGTCACCGCTTCGGTGCTGCTCCCCGGCCAGATCGGCGCTGACGAGCCCTCCAAACGGCTCGCCCGACAGGATTCGCTCGACGAGATCGTGGTCAACATCACCCAGACCTTCCTCGGGCTCAGTGTCGCCTGCGCCCGCTGTCACGATCACAAGTTCGACCCCGTCTCGCAGCAGGACTATTTTGCCGTCGCCGGCATTTTCCGCTCCACCGAGATCGTCACCGGGACCCGCAACGGTTGCGTCAACGTCGCGAGCTGGATCGAGCAGCCGCTTCCCGGAGCCGAGGGCGTTGATCCCGAATTGAAAAAGCGCGTCGACCGGCTCGAGCTCGCGATGCGGCTCACCGTGGAAAAGAGCTACAAGAAAAAAGCCGGCGGCAAGATGGAGCCCGGCGATCTCCCGCTCGCCGGGG
>DITY01000244.1 GCA_002422955.1 Planctomycetaceae bacterium UBA6172 | reverse complement strand
ACCGACCATGATTTGCCCGGTTAGCCTCACCATATACGGATCAACGTCGCGGTCGAAGAACGCCTTCATGTTCTCGAACCGCTGCTTCTCTGACGCGGGTCATTTTGCACGCTCTTCCGGAGTCGACAACGTGCCGCGCATCGCGCCGACCTTCGTCGGGTAGTACCTGACCTGCGCATTGATGCAGACGAGTATCGTGTCGACCTGGCTCCCCTCGCAAGCCATCTCCTCGATCAACGTTTCCCATCGTCGAGGTTGACAGGCACCGACCCCTTGCTACCCGCTTTGGTTGAGAGACACGAATCACCATCGAAGTTATAGAGCACCCGGCGTGTGCGGGCTTGGATGCATTGATGAATGCGGGTTGCCAGTAAGCATGCATCGCGGCGTGGCCAACGGGAACGTCGGTCAGCGCGTGCTCTTTCCGATCCGACAACCGCATCACGAACAGATTTCGCACGCCATTTCGTTTCGATCCGTAGACGATCCACTGGCCTTCGGGCGAAGGCTTGGGGTGATAGTGCGATGTGCCATCGGCGGAGGCGGTCAGTCGCTCGGACTGGCCGTCGAGCGTGACTCGGAACAGTTCGACGTTGTTGCCGACTTTGGCGGTATAGAACACCGACTGGCCATCGACCGACCACACCGGGATATCGCTGCTGCCGCCGTGATAGTCGGCGACGTCGAGGAAGTCGGTGACGCCGCTGTAGCCACCGCGATCCGCGAGCTTCTTCAGGCCGGTGCCATCCGCCTTCACGATGTGCGGATGGCAGTTGTAGTGCTCGCCCGAAACGAACAGCACCCACTTCCCATCAGGCGACCACGACGGCGCAAAGACAAACGGATGTCCCGTTTGCACATGGATGCGATTCGAGCCATCGGCATTCGCCAGGTAGACCTGATAGTTCTCGTGATAGGAAATCCTCGAACCGTCCTGCGAACTGCTGAAGCCATACGTGAAGCCGCTCGAATCCTTCGTCAGGTCGGTCTTGTTGTGGCCGTCGCGGTTCATGCGAAACGGTTTGGAGTTGCCGCCGATCAAAGCCGTGAAGCCGAGCTTCGTCGGATCGTTCGGCCAGAAGAACAGTCCCGAGTTGTAGAAGCTAACTCGTTCAACCGCGGTGACGTTCTCCGCTTTGCCGGTCGCCACATCGACGAGATACGAATCGACCAGCCAGCCCTCGGGCGTGAAGCGAAACGTCTTGTGCTCCTCTTCCCACTGAGCGTTCTCAGCACTTTCCCAACCGCGCAGGACAACGGCCGTCTTGCCATCGGGAGACCAACCGGCGAACTGTGTCCAGGCGCCGAGTTCATTCACAAGTTCGCCGCCAATCGCCCGTCGTCCGGTGCCATTCGCCTGGACCACCATCGCCCGGTTCGTGCTGACGTTCGCCTGCCGTCCGCCGGGCAAGTTCGTGCGGTGCTCGTTGTAGCCGACCAACGGAAGCGTTTGGGTTGGATCGTCAGCGTTGGCATAACTCTGACACGGATCCGCGGCGGCTGCTTCGATTCGATAGAGCGAGTCAGCCGTGCGAACGATCAGCGCGTTTGCGTCGACGGCCGGGGTGGCTCGCACGGGCTGGCTGGCTAGCGAATTTACTGCCAGCACGTCGAACTTCCGACCGGGACGAATGACCGGTGAGGACCAGCCGCGATCATGGATGTCCGTCTTCCACGCCACGTTCTTGTGATCCGTCCACTGGACCGGCAAGTCCGCCGAGTTCGCATGACCATTGCCCGCCGGTCCGAGCAACTGCCACCATGATTCTTCCGCGGTGCCGAGGTTCGCGCTATTAAAATTCGCCATCAAGGCGAAGCAAAGAATCGAAGCGGCTCGCATGTAGGGTTCCTTAATGAATCTGACCGCACCGCCACCCAGCAACAAGAGAGTCGCAGCAACTCAGGCAGCGGTTGTCATCCACCAATTTTTTCTGGATATCTTGAATTCAGGTTGGGGAATCTTGTTCCACTTGTTCTCTGGGTTATTAGAACTGCGGCTAAGCGTTGTGATCGAACGAACCTCCATCGCATGCAGTTTCGCCGAGTTCAGACGAATCTCCATCCTCTCCGGATGTCTCCACAACGAGCGGCCATTTGCCGCCCCAAAAATCCAAACGAGTTTACCTTCATCGAAGACAGGTCATACGCGGAACTCGTCCGAAAACCGTCGGCTTTCCTCAACGCTTGCTCCTCATGCCAGCAGCTCGGGCACGACTTTTGCCTTAGTCAGGTCAGGTTCTGTCAGGGTTTCCTGGCGTCCGTCGTGATCGAAGACGAGGCGTTGGTGATCGAGACCAAGGGCGTGGAGCAGCGTGGCGTGGAGATCGTGCATGCTGACAACATCGGTGACCGACTCGTAACCAAAGTCGTCGGTGGTGCCGTGGGTATAGCCGGGCTTCATTCCGCCGCCAGCGAGCCACAGCGAGAAGCCACGGCGGCTGTGATCGCGACCATTGGCTCCCTGCGAGACGGGAGTGCGGCCGAACTCGCCCATCCACACCACCAGTGTCGTATCGAGCAGTCCGCGCTGCTTGAGGTCTCGCACCAGCGCTGCGCTCGGCTGGTCAATGCCGGCCGCGACGCCTTTCGTTGCGTTGGCATTGTCCGCGTGAGTGTCCCACGGCTGGCCCTTCAGATAGACGCCGACGAAACGCACGCCGCGTTCGATGAGCCGCCGGGCCAGCAGACAGCGTGATCCGTATGCCTGAGTCGCCGGCTGATCGAGCCCGTACAGCTTGCGCGTCTCCTCCGTCTCTTGTGCGAGATCGACCGCTCCGGGAACAGCCGCCTGCATGCGGGCGGCCGTCTCGAAGTCCCGCAGCCGAGCTTCAAGGTCCGTATTCTCCGGGAATCGAGCGGCCTGCTCCTGGTTGAGACGCGAAACAAGTTGGAGCTGTCGCGCTCGCGCGGCGGAAGGAATGCGGTCGGGCGTTCGCAGATTGAGCACCGGAGCGGACGTGTCGCCGACGCTGAACGGAGTCCCTTGATGCTGGGCTGGAAGCCAGCCGGCGGACCAGTTCAGCGTGCCGTTGATGGGCAGGCCGCCAGGATCGGGAAGCACAACGAACGCCGGCAGATCGTGATTGGCGGAACCGAGGCCATAAGTCAGCCACGAGCCGAGGGCGGGGCGATCCGTGGCCAGGGGATGTCCGCTGTGAGCGATGCGCAGCGCCGTCTCATGACAGACCGATTCCGTCGTCATCGAACGCACAAGCGTGATGTCATCCGCGATTCCCGCAATGTGGGGGATGATCTCCGACAATCGCATTCCGCACTGGCCGTAGGGTCGAAACTTGAACGGCGACCCCAGCAGATTCCCCGAGGCCGAGGGCGACAGCGTTTCCACTTTGCTTTGCCCCGGGTACGGCATGCCGCTCAGCTTCGCAAGCTCCGGTTTTTCATCGAAGAGGTCCATCTGACTCGGACCGCCGTTTTGAAACAGACACACAATCCGTTCGGCCTTCGGCGAATGATGCGGGCCGATGATCGCTGTACGGTCCGCCCCTCGCGACTCGCGCTCCGTCAGCCATTGCAATGCGATCGTTCCGAGCAGACCGCTCGCGGATTGTCCGAGAAACGCTCGGCGTTGTGCTCGCACAATGTCATTTCGAAACGGCATCACAGTCACTCCAGATACAGGAACGAGTTGCTGGCAAGCAACATCTGACAGAAGTCGGCCAGGCCCCACTGAGCTGCCTGTTCCCCGGTGTACAGAGCTCGCTGTCCCGCAAGGAACTCGGCGGAGACCTGCTGCTCGTTGGCGGTTGGTGAACGAGCGATTGCGAGCAGCCACGCGCGCTGAATCAGCGCCGAATCGGAGCCGTCGGTTTCCTGGAGCAGTCGCCGGGCGAGGGCCTCCGCTGTGGCGACCGCGA
Organism: Planctomycetaceae bacterium UBA6172; assembly: GCA_002422955.1. Lineage (GTDB taxonomy): Bacteria > Planctomycetota > Planctomycetia > Pirellulales > Pirellulaceae > UBA6163. The sequence goes on along the minus strand of DITY01000244.1, from coordinate 6,110 downwards.
AATCGGAATTGAGCAGCGACAGCGACTGCAAAGGCACGGTCGATGACGGACGCGTGGTGCAGACGGTCGCGATGGCCGGAGCGTCGAAGACCTTGAGCATGCTCAGTGTCTGCGAACGTCGCTGTTGCAAGTAGACCGAGCGGCGGCGCGCTCCCGCGGCTTGCGGATCGACGACGACCTCGCCGACGGCCGTTTGTTGTGTCGCGACGTATGGGCCAAGCGGCGTCGGATCGAGTTGTCCCGAAATCGAAAGCAACGCGTCACGAATCATCTCGGCCTGAAGTCGTCGCACCGGAAACCGCCAGTACAACCGATTGTCCGGGTCCGCCTCGAACGCTTCCCGGCGCGGGGCCGAAGATTGGCGATACGTCGACGAAAGCAGAATCTGGCGATGCACCGATTTCTGATCCCAGCCCGAATGGATGAAGCTCGCGGCGAGTTCGTTGAGCAGCTCAGGATGTGTTGGTGTCGAACCGCTTTGGCCGAGATTGTCGGTCGTCTCGACGATCCCCCGTCCGAAATACTCACGCCAGATGCGGTTCACATGGACCCGCGCGACGAGCGCCGCTGGACGACCCTCCGAGCGCAACAACCAGTTCGCGAAGCCGAGCCGACGGCCGGTGGTGGTCGAATCGCCTGGCATGGCGTGCGGCCGATATTCATGCCCGGCATCCGTCAGCATCGCGAGCGCTCCCGGCTCAACGCTGGCTTCACGCAGGTGGTATAGGCCGCGCGTCAGCAGCGGGACGGTTGGCGGAGTCGTTGACTTGTCCGTAACCCACGCGATGGCCCGCCCCGGCTCCTTCGTTCGCTGATCCTCCAGCATCTTCCGCTGTTCGTCATAGGTCTTCCTCCGGGCTTCGATTTCCGTTCGCAGCGCTGCCACATCGACCGTCGAACCGGGCACCGCGAGGCTCCGTTCAATGCGGACGTTGTCCACGATGTAGCTGCGATTGCAGCAGTAGTAGAATGCAAAGCCGCCGTTGGGCAGGTCGGCCGCGGTGACTTCGTGGGTCGTCCCTTCCTGCAGACCGTCAACGATATGCTCCAGCCGGAATTTGTCGTTGCCCAGATTCGTCACGCGCACACCGTAGTTGCGTCCGGGAACATAGCCTTGCTGTCCGATCTGACCGTTCGGCTTGCTGTCGCTGCCGGGATAGTCCGGATAAAGCTGAGTCGAGGTCGTTGGGTTGCCGTCGATAAGAATGTTTCCACCGGCTGTTGTTCCCGAGTCGTCGAAGTCGTGAGCCGCGATCGTGTAACCGATCCGTTCGGCGGGAGTTCCTTCGATCTTGTTGTCGACCAAGTCGAAAGTGGCCTGCACCCAGTCGCCGGCCTGATCCGGAGTCCAGTCGATGGACATCGTCGTTGAGAGCCACGCTTCGGTGGCCCCGGCCATGACTCGCAACGTGCCCTCAACCACTTGAGCTGCATTCGGGCTGGCACTCGTCAGCGAACTTTCACTCGTGAGTAAAATCGTCCCGCCCGGTTGGTCATCTCCTGGCGCGGTGTTGCTCCAGCGTGCGCGCCATCCGCCATCGTCGAGCTGTTCTGCGTCGAACGGTTCAGCAAAGAGCAACTCCGATGGCTCCCGATGCGTCGCGAGCCAATCGTTCAACTCGGCGCGAAGGCGAGTCAGTTCGGTCTTGATCCTCTGTTCGTTCTGCTCCCAGGTTTCTTTTTCGCCCGGCAAATAGGCGTACGCGACGCGATCCATGGGATTTTGCCAGTCCTGCGGATTGAAGGCCGGAAACAACACCGCTTGCAGTCCGTAGTATTCCTGCTGAGTGATCGGCTCGAACTTATGGTCATGACACCGCGCGCAATGCGTGGTCAGCCCCAGCAACGACGACGCGGTCACTTGCACCGCCGCTTCGAGCGCCGCTCGCCGATCGATCTCAAAGGCTTCTGGTTCCTGCACGCCGATGTCGGTCCCGTCCTGCCCGTTCCGCAGAAAATGCGTGGCGATCGGCAACTCAATGGCCTCAGGCGTCGTCGCCGCCCCCGGTCGAAATTGCGCTAACTCATCACCGGCCAGTTGCTCGCGCAAAAACTGATCGAACGGCTTGTTGGCGTTGAACGATCGAATGACGTAATCGCGATATCGATAAGCCAGCGGACGGTCCGTGTCGGCGCTGAAGTACCCATTGGAATCCGCGTAGCCCGCCGCATCGAGCCAGTGCTTTCCCCACCGCTCGCCGAAACTCGGTGACGCGAGGTAGCGATCAACCATCCGCTCGTAGGCCTTCGGTGCGGCGTCGTTCACGAACGCATCGATCTCAGCCAGCGTCGGCGGCAACCCGGTCACATCGAGACTGAGCCGCCGCACGAGTGATTGAGGATCGGCGTCTGGTCCGAGTCCCAACCAAGCCTCCCTCCGTTCCAGACTCGCCTGCACCCACCGATCGACCGCGTTGCGCACTCGAGTCGCATCGAGCACCGTCGGGTCAGCCGGCCGCCTGACTGGCAAGAACGCCCAATGTCCGGCCTGGGCCGTATCCAGCCCCGCGGCGCCGTCGCGGATCCACATCTGCAGCACGCTTTTCTCGGCAGCGGTCAACGGCACCGCTGGCGGCATCTCACCGGAGTCAACTTGTTGCCACAGCAGGCTCTGGTCCAATGCTCCACTGACCACCGCGACTCCACCTTCGCCACCGCGAGCCAGGCCGGACGGCGTACTCAGATCGAGCCCCCCCTTCGGCTTGATCGGTCCGTGACACTTCACGCAATGCGTTTTGAACAGCGAAGCCACCGCAAGAGGCATCTCAGCGGCGACAGCCGGAACCTCACTTCGTCCCACGAACAGGCACAGGTGCAACAGCGCACCCAGGGCGGCAAGATGCAGTTTCTTCCTAGAAGGCTCAAGAACCATCGGGATTCACCTGCTGTCGGGCTGCATTCACCAGTTCTCGGGCCGCCTGAAATCGCGCCTTCGCAAATGAATCTCTCCGAAACCAGCGAGCACTTGCCGCCCGCGAAAGCCAAAAGAGATCATTCAACGTGCGATCATGGAAATGGGCACTCATTGTCTTGAATGTAACTGGACTCATCATCGCGATGCTCCCGCCGGAAGTTGCCATTGCTCATCGAAGAAGCCAGAAGTAAGCACCGCTTCCTCCACCTGAGTCGCGGTCGAGTCAGCGGAGTTCTGCCCGACCCGGAAGACTGCCCAGTCGCCCAGTCGGGGAAAGACCATGTAACTGAAACGCAACTCGGCGTCGTGGTAGGTGTGTCCGCTGTTCAACACCACGTAGCGGTCGTCGGCTCCGGCCAGGGGATTCGGATGGATCAACTGCACCCCGTGCTCGGCTGCAGAGTGACGTTCGGCGCCGACCTGCAATGTATCGCGAGTCCAGGTGATCGGAAGGTGCGGCAGGATCTGGCTGATCCAGCGGTTGCTGCCGGGGTCGCCGAAGAGAATCAAGTTGAAACGACGCACATCATCATCGGTGACGTCCGTATCGTTTTTGACGGGTAAGTCACCTCGGTAATGACGCCGCCATTCATACGAAAATCGCTTCAAGTTCGCATCAGCCCAGGCCGCGACATTGGGGTTCCATCCCTGGCCCGTACCACGCACACACAGAAACGGTCGCGCGAACGCGTCGTCCAGCGGTCCCTGCAAGCCAGGGCGTTTGCCGGTGAGCCTGGTGTCGTCAAGCGGCCTTCGGTAGCTCCAACTGCCGTTGTTTTTCTGAATCACGACCGACTGCGGAATGCCTTCCGTCTGCGGTGGCAGAGTGAGCTTTGCCTGGCCAACCGTCACCGCACCGCCGGTCGCGGACACGGCCGGTGGGTGCAGGGCGAAGCGTGAAACATTTCGCGGCTCCGGAATCGTGATCGCTCCGTTGGCTTCGACCGTAGCTTCGATATCGGCACGCCGGTAATGCGCCTCCAGCCCCAACACCTCCAGCCAGTGACAGCGACCGTACTTGAGCGTCCAGGTGACAAAACGGACATGCTTTGGAAACGGATCGATGCCCTTCGCGGCATGTTCTCCGAGCAATCGAAATTGCTCCTGATAGACCCCGGGCGTGATACCGTGGCCGGCACCGCGATCGACCAGTCCGACAAACGGCACGCCCTCCTTTGCAAAAGCCTTTTCGATGAGCAGGTGCGATGAGTAGTACGGATCCTGGTCTCCCATCGCGGCGACAACCGGCACCATGTGCGCATTGGCGGTGTAATCGATTGCATCGACCAGATGCAGTGTGGCTTTCTGCCATTCGGTCAGTGGGTCGAGACGGACAAAGTGCTTCCAGGGAGAGTTGGCAAACTCATAGGTATCCACCGGCCCGGCCGCAGGTCCGATGGCGACGAAGCGATCGGGCCGCTTCAGGCCGATCTGCCATGCACCGACTCCGCCCAGTGAACTTCCTCGCAGCACAATCCGCGACCGATCGATCCGATAATCGCGACAGACCGCTTCGATGGCTTCGTCCACATCGGTCTCACCCTCAAAGCGATACGCGTTCTCTCCCAGTCGTCCCATGGGATGCAGTTCGATGAACGGTTGTTCCGGAGCGACTCCGCTGATATCCGGGACGCTGACATCGGGAGCATCCAGGCTGCGGAGAAAGAGCAATTCTCCGATACCCGTTGCATTGGTGCTGCCATGCAATACGACATCCAGACGTATCGGCCTATCAGGATTGTAGCCGGCCGGGACGACCAAGCCGTAGGGCTGAACCGACCCATCGACTGCGGACACAAAGCCGCGCACGCTTCGTCCAGCGCGATCCGCCCAAGGGGCCGCTCCCGATTTCAATGACTCGATTCGCTCTCGTGCACGCGACAATCCGTACTGCACCAGATCACGTCCACCAGCATCGACGACGGGCCCCAAGTCAATCGCCCAATCGGCCGCCTTGACGAAGATTTCCGCATCGGCCAACCGATCCGCTGACGTCGCTGAGCTCTGCCTTAACAACTCGATTTGATCGCGTAACGTTTGGACACTCTGGCGAAATGTCGCTAGTTCAGCTTGGGAGACAGCTGTATCGCTCTGCGCTAATAGTTGCAAAGGAGCCAAGAACAGCAGAGAAAACAAAGCAAGGCAAACACTCCTCATTGTAAAACCTTCAGGTGACAATCTCCTGAACAACGTGACCATGCACGTCGGTCAGGCGATATTGGCGTCCTTGGAACTTGAATGTCAGTCGCGTGTGATCGATCCCCAGGCAATGCAGCAGCGTTGCGTGCAAGTCATGTACGTGGACCGGATTTCGGACAATGTTGTAGCTGTAGTCGTCCGTCTCACCGAAGGTCATGCCAGGACGAATCCCACCTCCCGCGAGCCACATACTGAAACAGCGGGGATGATGGTCACGGCCATACTCTTCGGCGGTGAGTCGCCCTTGGCAATAGACCGTGCGACCGAACTCGCCACCCCAAACCACTAAGGTGTCCTTGAGCAAATCCCGTTGTTTCAAATCCTGGATCAACCCCGCGCCGGGTTGGTCGGTATCCCGACACTGGCCCGTGATTTGCGCAGGAAGTTTAGCGTGTTGATCCCAGCCGCGGTGAAACAGCTGAATGAACCGCACCCCGCGCTCGGCCAGTCGTCTGGCAAGCAAGCAGTTCGCCGCAAAAGTTCCAGGAGTGCGTGCTTCGGGACCGTACAGATCGACGGTGCTTTTCGATTCCTCTGAAATGTCCATCAACTCTGGGACACTGGTCTGCATGCGATAGGCCAGTTCGTATTGACTGATGCGCGTGCTAATCTCTGGATCTCCTTGCTCGGCTAGCTGGATTTCATTGAGCTTGGCCAGATCGTTGAGCATACGGCGTCGGTCGGAGGCGTCGATTCCGGCAGGATTTGACAGAAACAGTACTGGGTCGGCTCCAGAACGAAACTTGATTCCTTGATGGTTGGTCGGCAGGAACCCACTCCCCCACAGGCGATCGTAAAGTGGCTGATCCATGGGGTTCCCACTGCCATTGGAGAGCAATGCTACAAACGCTGGCAGATCCTGGTTCTCGCTCCCCAAGCCGTAGCTCAACCACGAGCCGATGCTCGGTCGTCCTGCCAACTGCGCCCCGGTCTGAAAAAACGTGATGGCTGGATCATGGTTGATCGCCTCGGTGTGCATTGACTTGATGAAACACAA
>DITY01000091.1 GCA_002422955.1 Planctomycetaceae bacterium UBA6172 | reverse complement strand
CGTTCGGAGGCCGCTACCTCCCGATTGACTCAGCCCTTGGCCGACGATCACCCGATGCCGGCGGCCCTGGGCAGTGCCCCGCCAGCCAATGCACCCCTTCCCGATGAGTCGACGTTGCCAGCGTCACCGGCACCCGCCGACGCGGTCGCGGATACGAATGCGTCGGCTCGCCCGGCGGATTCGGACGTGTCGCCGGGTGAGACCCGTCCGTTCCTCAGGCTGAATTACGACGGCCATACCGAGCGGGTCCGAGCGTTGGGCCTTTCGCGCGACGGGGAATGGGCGGTATCGGGCGGTGAAGACAAAGTTCTGCACGTCTGGCAACGGCTCGCCGATCGCGGTTGGATCCATCGCCGCCTGATCCGCTGGCCGGTCGAACGCGGGCAGTTGGGTCGCATTTATCGTGTCGCGGCCCGCGATCGCTTGGCGGCCTTCGCGGGACATGGGGCCTCGGGTGGGATCGGCGAAATCTGGATCGTCGATATCACCTCCGGCGATTTGCAGCGTGCCTTGGTCGATCCGCAAACGGCGCATCGCCAGACCATCGCGCACTTGTCATGGGCCCCGGGCGACGCCAGCGTGTTGCTGTCGGCCGACGTCGAAGGCCGCGTGGTCGCGTGGCGTCCGGACCCTACGACGGGGCTGTGGTCGGGGCGGATCTTGGTCGATCGTGACGCGGTGACCTATGGCGCGGCCACCGCGGCGGCGCTCCGGCCGCTGCGAACGTTCGTCTCAGCCGCATTCGTCGGCGCCGAGCGGGTCGTCGTGCCGAAGTTCGTCGGCGTTGCGCCAGCCCCGAACCGTGTGCCCGTTTGGCGTTTGGAATTGATCACGCTCGACGGCCAGCAGCGCACAACCGTCGACCAATCCGACCATTCGCGACTGGTCGTGACACTCGCCGGCTCCCCCGACGGGCGGCGGATCGCAGCTGCCGATGCGGCGGGTAAGTTGCGTGTGTGGGATTTGGCCGTTGCGGCGAATGACGCACCAGCGGCGAATGACACACCGGCCGCGAATGCGACGCCGCCGAGCGGCGCGATCCGCCGTGTCACCGAATTGCCTTCGCCGGCGGTGACGGGACAGCCGCTCGATCTGGGCTTTGACGAGACCGGGCTGCGGCTAGCCGTCGGTTACGCGGGCGGCGCGCCGGCCACGGCGAACGTGAATGCCAGCTCAGCCGGTGGGGCAGCCAGCCCGAGCGGTGGCGGGGTCGAACTGTGGGATTTTCGCGACGAAGCGATGCCGCGGATGTCAGGCGGTCTGCGTACCCCCAGTTCCGTGATCGCCGCACGACTTCGGGGCGCGGGGGATGAACTATTGTTGGCGACTCGAAATGAGCTGCGGGTCCATTCGCTCGATGCGCAAGGCGTGCCGTCGCCCGAGTTCACTCAGCAGATCACCACGCCGGTGCGGCCGATCCGTCAAGTCGCTTTTGTCGACCGGCCGGAAGGGTACGAGATCGCGATCGGATTTGGCGATCAGTGGGAGCATTCCTTTGACCTGTCGCGAATCGAGATCGGACGAGCGGCGACGATCGATGTCACGAAGCTGCGTCAGCCCCAAACCGGCGAGCCGCGTTGGTCGATCCGGCCCGAGCCGACCTCGGCCGGGGAACGCTATCGGTTGTATTTCGGCGACCAACCGCGGGCTCGATTGCCACTGGAACCGCAGTCCCACGGCGCGCCGTCGGCGATTGCCGTGCTGTCAGCGGCGGCGGTCGAGGGCCAAGCCGAGGGTACGCGCACGGCGCTGGCGATCGGCTCCAGCATGCGGAACAACATCTACGTCTATGAGGCGCCGCTGCAGGCCAGCGACGAACCGCCGAAATTGTTGCGGCAATTTCGCGTCCATTCAGGCACGGCGAACTCGCTCAGCGTTTCCGCGGACCTCCGCTACTTGGCGAGCGGTTCCGAAGACGCGACCGTGGCGATCTGGCCGTTGGGTGGGTTGTGGGATGCGACGCGTTTGGAATCGTTGTGGGGACTGGAACTGGAAGCGACGCCGCGCGGTTTGGAGGTCAGCCGCATTCGCGAAGACGGCCCGCTGTTCTTTCGCGGCGTGCGAGAAGGCGACATGCTCGCCAGCCTCCGCGCCACCGACCCACAGAACCCCAACGTCATCGTCGAGCGGACTCAGCCCGAGGAAATGCGGGCCGCATTGGAAGCGGTTGCCTTTGACACGCTAGTCGTCTTCCAATGGCAGCGGCGGGGCGGGAACCTGCCCGCGTTCCAAAGCTTCCCGGCCTATCAACCGCTCGCCCAGTTGCTGATCGACCAGGACCGCGAGTGGGCGATCTGGACGCCGGCCGGGATTTACGACGCTTCCGTCAACGGCCATCGCCACTTCGGTTGGCAGGTCAATCGGGGGATCGACCGCTTGCCCGATTTCTTCCGCGCCGACCAGTTCCGCGAGCGTTTGGAGCGCCCTGAGGTATTGAGGCGTTTGCTGCAACGCGGCAGCCTCGCCGGCGCGCTGGCAATGGGCGGGGGCGTCGGCGCTCCGGTCGGCGAAGAACCGATCGCGACCCAGCTGCAAGCGCGGCCGCGGATCGAGTGGTTATCGCCCCCTGCCGACGGAATTGCTACGGGCGATCACGTCGAGATCGAAGCCAAGATTCGGCTGCCGCTAGGGGTTCGCTCCGCGCGGTCCAAAGTCTTTGCCGACGGCTTGGCGGCGACGACCACGACGCTGCTCGGGACGGAACTCGAAGGGGGGCAGTGGGTCGAACACCTTCGTTGGTCGGTGCCGCTGGTCAACAGCCCACAGATCCAAGTCGAGATCGTCGCCACGACCCAAGCCGACTCTTGGGACCGCGTGACTCGGGTCATCCAGCGTCGAGTCGAACCGCCCGATCCGTCGCATAAGCCGCGACTGCATCTGATCGCCGTCGGCGTGGGCGATTATCGCGACCCGCAAATCCAGCCGCTCGATTTCGCCGCCCTCGGGGCGACCGAATTGTTCAACGTCATCACCGATCGTTCCGCGCCGTTGTACCGGGTCCAAGGGACACGGCTGCTCGACCAGGATGCGATTCGCCCGCTGTGGAATGTCTACTCGGCGGAGGCCGGCGCGAGTCTGGCGAGTGAGGTGCGCGGCGACGACCTGATCGTGATCTATCTGTGCGGGCATGGCGTCCGCGATCCGGCGACCGGGCGATGGTACTTCGTCACCGCCGACGCGCGGCACAGCGATTTGATGAACGATCGTTACACCGATTGCCTTTCGCTGGACGACCTGGCGGGATTCGCGCAGCTCCCTTGCCGCAAATTGGCGATCCTCGATTCCTGCCACAGCGGCGCGATTCAGCCGGTGATGCATACCGGTGACCTGAAGTCGATGCTGCGACAATTGCAGGACGACCGAATCCTGACGTTAACCGCCTCCGAAGGGCATGAGGAAGCGGCGGAAGATCGTGACGCCAGGTTGGGACGATTCACCGCCCGCTTGGTCGAAGCGCTCGCCGGTACCGCCGACGGCGTTTCCGAAATCGCGCCCCGCCAACCGGACGG
>DITY01000025.1 GCA_002422955.1 Planctomycetaceae bacterium UBA6172 | reverse complement strand
TGAACAGTTGATTGAACGCCTCGCCAGGATACTTCTCGAGTTCGAACTGCGCGGCCAGGTAATCGCCGACACGCTCGCGGGCACGGTCCGAAGTATCCTTGCGAATCTCGGCGATGCGTTTAGCGAGGGCCTGCTGGCGACGTTGCAACTCCTCGACGTAGGCGGCGTCCAACTGGCTCGGGTCGCCGATCGAACGTTCGTTCTCTAGGCAACTATCGAAGACGCCATACAGCGAGTAATAATCGGCGGTCGGGATCGGGTCGTACTTGTGGTCATGGCACCGGGCGCAGGCGACCGTCAAACCCATCATGCCGCGCGAGACCGCATCGATCCGATCGTCGATGACGTCGGGGCGGACACCCAAGAACCGTCGTCCCAGTGTCAGGAATCCCATCGCCGCCAAATCCTTGGGCGACTCGGCGACTTGGTCGGCAGCCAATTGCAGCAACAGAAATTCGTTGTAGGGCCGATCGCGATTGAACGAGTCGACGACCCAGTCACGGTAGGCCCAGGCGTGCGTCCAAAAACGATGCTCGCGGGCGTAGACATAGCCTTTGGAATCCGAGTACCGCGCGACGTCCAGCCACATCCGCGCCCATTGTTCGCCAAATTGAGCCGAGCCGAGCAATTCCTCGACCAGTTTCGGATAGGCGTCCGGTTCCTGCGACGCGACGAATCGATCGATCGCTTCCTGCGTCGGTGGCAGGCCGGTAACCAGATAACTGGCGCGGCGAATCAACGTGCGGCGGTCTGCTGCCGGTGAGGGGGCCAACTGCTGCGCTTCTAAGGCCGCCAGGACGAACTGATCGACCGGCGTGCGGACCCATGCGTCATCGCGGACCGCGGGCAATTCGGGTCGTACCACGGGTTGAAAGGCCCAGTGCGCGAGAGCCCGCTGCGCCGCTTCCTCCGACGGGATCGGCTCGCCTTGAGGCCAGGGGGCACCGAGGCGAACCCAATGGCTCAGCGCCTCGATCTGCTCCGCCGTTAACTCCGCGTCAGGCGGCATCGCCAGGCCTTCTTCGCGACGAACCGCGCGGATCAGCAGGCTCGCGTCGGCGTCGCCCGCGATCACCACCGGCGCCGAGTCGCTCGTCTCGCTCAGGCTGGTCCAGGAATCGAGACGCAATCCGCCATGCTGCTTGTCCGCACCGTGGCAGCCCTGGCAATGCTCGGCCAAGATCGGCCGGACACGATCTTCGAAGAACCGTTCACCTTCCGCCGCGGCGATCGGTGCCGCCACCGCGGGTTGGGCAGCGTCCGTTTCCTCGGCGTTCGCGGCACTGGGCTGCAGCAGCAACGTCATCAGCCAACCGCAAAGCAGCCAGCTGCGGGAACCAGTCCCGGTCCGCCGGAGGGTGACGACCGGACGGGCGGGGCGGAGCGGCTGGATGGCCGAATGGAAGGTTGAGACCTGTCCGTGAAGCGACACGGCAACCACCGATGGGGACGGGAGGATGGGAGATGATCAGGCGGGAGGGGCGGACTGTCGATTCGCCCCGACCATCATTCTATCACCCCGACCGTCATTTCGCTCCGGTCGCTGCCGCATTCGGACCGAAGGCGACACGCGACGTAGGTCCGATCGGTTATCGGCCGGCCGGGGGCAAAGCCACCCAACCGCTGTCGTCGCGTGGGGGGGTGCGTTTGACAGGTGCCGGTTGCGGCGTGGAATAGGGTTGCTGCCATGATGCGGGAGCGACCGTGGGGGAGGGTTCATTGACAACGCGGTTCGGTTCGCCGATCCGCATCGCCGTGCGATCGTTCCATGATGGGGGCGAGATCCGCGGCGCGGGTGTCGCGGATGGTTGACCCGAGGGGTTGGTACCGCCGCCGGCTCCCGAACCGTTCCAGGCTGGCGGCTGGTAGGCGTCCGATGCCGGGATCGGAGGGAGATCGGAATACTTCGCCGAAACCGATTTGGAGGGCGTGTTCGGGGTGCCCCAAGCGGAGCCCGGATTGGCTGCGGAGCCCTGGTTGTAATTCGAACTCAGCGGCGGCGCTTCCAAGCGGGGTTGCTCGACCTTCGACGCGTCGGTGGGCGTCGTGGTACTCGAGCCGGTCCCGGTTGTGCCTGAACCGGTGGAACTCGAACCGCCGGTAGCGGGAGCCGAGTAGCTTCCGGTCGCGGGAGCCGAATAGCTACCGGTCGCGGGAGCCGAGTAGCTACCGGTCGCGGGGGCGGTGTAGCTGCCGGTCGGCGGTGGCGGCAGGGTCACGCCCAACGAGTTCGGCGTGCTGGTCCCAAAGCCGTTGGTCGCGGCAGCGTCCAGCGCGGTCGCTTGGGTGACACCCGACCCGATCGTCCCCGACCCGTAACCGTTCGGGTAAGTCGACGACTGCGGCGCGTAGGTCGTCGGTGGCGCGTAAGTGGCCGGCGGCGCGGCCATGGTCGGCGGCAACACGTTCGTCGCGGGCGGCGCGTAGCCGGCCGGCGGCGCCGTGTTGGTTTGCGGCGCGTAGGTGGCTGGCGGCGCTACTGCGCCGGGGCCGTAGTAATTGGGCATTTCGCGACCGCAGCTCGGTTCACCCGCGTAGGTCTGCGGTGAAGTTGGCACGGGCGCGGGCTGCATCGTGCTGTAAGGCGTTCGCTGAACCTGCTGCGTCGTCGTGGTGCAGGGCTGCTGGACGATCACCATTTGACCGGTCTGAGGATCGATCTGCTGCACCGGTCGGAAGACCGTCGTCGGCACGTTGTTGACGCTCGTGTCGTATCCGTTGCCCCAGACCTTGCCGAAGACACCGCCTTGGTATTCGGGTGGCGGCAGCGGCGTGGTTTGCATCGGGTGCGACCAATTTCCGGTGGTCGTCGGCGGTTGGACGGTGGCCGGAGCCTGGAAGGCGGCCGCGGCGTTGTAGCTCGTTTGCGGCGCCGTGCTGCCCCACCACGTGGGAGCCACGGCTGGCATGGTCGTCATGGGCGGAGGCATGACCCCGCGAAAGCCCGAGATCTGAGCCGCGTTCGGATTGACCGGCATGCCGCTAAGCACCGACGGGTTGTTGAACTGGGCGGGCCCCCACGGATTCATCGCGGCTTGGTACGGAGCCGTTTGGGTTGGGAATTGACTGACGCCGCCTTGGAACTGAACCGGTGGCCCGACGGGAACCGCAGGCCCCAGCGGCGTGACACTACCCATGGGGGCGACGCCGACGGCGGTCGGTGCCGGAGATGGCGTCGACTTGCAGAACAGCCAGTCGAGGCAGCCGGCCTCGGACGTGGGAAGTGAATAGCCACCGGCGATCAGCATCGCCAGCAGGGCTCGTCGCGGATTCATGATGGGGACCGTGAAAGCTTGCGAGAAGGTTAGGTGGTGCGTCGCGACGGGCCTTGAGGCGTCAATGAGATTGCGGTTCATGCTATCGGAGTTTGCAAAACGGAAGGGGTCAATCTCAGCCACGTTCAACCGAGCGAAATACTGTCCGAGGGGGTGGCGGTTTTAACGGTCGTGCGGTTTGTCCGTTCGCCCGCGACGCGTCGCCCGAACGGGAAGGAACGGCCCGAACTGGCCCGACAAGGTCCAGACGGCCCGGCCGACGATCACCCAGCGGGGCAAGGGCATGCCGCTGGGCGATGGAATTCAGCGGGGCAGGCTCGTCAATCGCGCGTCACCGCGACTCACTTCGATCGCCTTTTGCAGCACGCGATCTTCGGCGTCCCGCGTGATCTCGCCCTGCGCGTTGGGGCGGGCGGCGATGTAGCTCGGCTCGACGACCACATGAGGCTGGACGCCGCGTTCGCTGATCGCCTGGCCGCTGGGGGAGTAAAACTTGGCCGTGGTCAAACACAAGCCGCAGTCTGCCGCCTGCATTCGGAAAATGCCCTGAACGCTCCCTTTGCCGTAGCTCGTCTGGCCGATCAACTGGCCGCGGCCTTGGTCCCGAATCGCCCCGGCGAAGATTTCGCTGGCGCTGGCGCTATCGGGATCGATCAACACCGCCAACGGAACATTCCAGGTGTTGGTGCGATGCGCGGAGTAATCGAAATTTTCGCGGGCGTTGCGGCCCCGCGTCGTCACGATGCGGCCCGCCGAGAGGAAGCGATCGGCGACTTCGACCGCCGCCGTCAACAGTCCACCCGGATTGCCACGGACGTCGATGATCAGCGACTTCATCCCCAAGCGATGCAGGTCCCACAACGCCTTTTCCAATTCCCGCGTCGTGGTCTTTTGAAAGCTAGTCAACCGCAGGTAGCCGATGTGGTTTTCCTCGTCGACGATGTGGACGTTCTCGACGCAGGGCACTTCCACCCGTCGACGCTCGACCCACAGCGACCGCGAGCTGTTTGCGGGATCGACCACGACCAAGCCGACGAAGGAGCCTTCGGGGCCGCGGAGCAGATCGGCGGCATAGTCTGGGCTGACTTCCGACGTCTTCGTCTGGTCGACCTGCACGATCGCGTCGCCCGCGTTCAAACCGGCTTCGGCGGCCGGACCGCCCGCGATCACGTTCACGACCTGCAGCCGATCTCCGGCCGCCTTCAGCTCGATGCCGAGACCGACGAAGTTCCCTTCGATGCTAGAGAACGTCTCCTCGAGTTGGCCTGCGGTCAAAAATCGTGAGTAAGGATCGAGCGCCGCGAGCGATCCGCAGGCGAACTCCAACACCACCGCGGTGCTGCTCAAGCCGAGTTCTCGCTTGGCCGACTCGGCGACCTGTGAGGCGATCGCCCGCAGTTCGTGCCGCGAGGTTGTCGCGCGGTTCAGGACCTGCTTGTGAATCGCCATGCGGAAAGTTTCGATCGCGTCCGGCTTCGCGTCCGGCAGCAACTTCTCGATGAAGACCGGCTCGGTCAACGCGACTTCCAGCGACGCGCTGCCGTGACGAACCAAACGCTGCCAATCGATGCCGTCGACATAATGCGTTTCCATGTTGGCCAACAGCTCGACGTACAGGTCCAGCGCCTGGAGCAGGCTCATCTCGCCGACCGATCGAACGAATGTCGTGTCCTGATATCGCCGCTGGACGTCATGATGGATGCGGCAGACGAGCAGTCGCTGTTTCAGCGAGGCGTCGTCGGGGTGTTGCCGAGTCGCCGATTCGTAGTGCTGGATCGCATCGAGCCACAACCGCTGTTGCTCCAGCCGGAGGCCGGATTGGATCAGCTCATCGGTCACGACCTCACCGATCGAAACGGTCAATTCCGGCGGCTGTTGGCCGCGGGCGAACGGTAGGTTAGGTGCCGAAATCCCTCCGGCGAAAAACAGAATCCCTCCGGTAACCCAAAGCAATCGAAGCATTGGTGTCGTGTCCGGGTAAGGCGCGTTGGTGTGCCGCAAACCGCCAGTATCGGGGGCGAGTCACGGAGGGCGACCGCACGCGTGGTCTTGCGGTCGCTCTAGGATAGGTCACGAATTCAGCCCGGTCAAAAGACCGAAGGCGAGGTTCGGAGGCACAAACCGCAAGACCCGCAGTGTCCCACCGACCGCGTTGGGATCGTGGGGATTGGGCGGGTGCGGGCAGGCAAAAAGCGTCCGATCCGGCGGAAATCCCGCTCATGAATCGAAGTTTTTTCCAGAACCGATCGCGCGACGCATCCCGGCGTCAGAAAAGCAAAGCCTGGTCTCCCGTATCTACCTTCCTTGACCAACCAGCTTCCTTTGGCTCGCTGGTAACCATAGGCAGCTCACCCCCTGGGGTCAAGGAATTCGGAACTCTCGCCCGGCACCCGAGCGACGGGGGAGCGACCGAGTCCCCCGGCCCAGTCTCAATTGACTTCGGCGCCGCGGAACCCCTACCCTCCCCATTCGCTTCTGGATCAAGGAGATCAACCTGCCGTGTCCGCGACGGATCGCGCCGCATCAGCTACCCCGATTGCCAACCGCAATTCGCCCCAACTTCCCCCGTGGCGGTACCTGCCACTGTGGGTCGTTTTGGCGTGTTTGCCGTTGGTGGGGTGCGCGACCACGGCCTATCTGGCCGAGCGGGATATTCGCGACAACCCGCTGAACACGCACCTATCGCTGATCGGGCGTGAAGGCCCCCGAATCAGCCAGCGTTCCATCGCTTCGCTGCGGCGGTACGGGTTGTGGGAGACCTATCAATCGAACGGGATCGAGTGCCTGACCTCGGTCCGGCAGACGATCGACTCGACCGACGATCCCGAACTGATCTACGCGATCTGCGAAATGGCCTATGTCGAGGCCAAACGCGCCGAGTCCCGCGGCGACTCCGCCTCGGCGCTCAACCTGTATGGGATCGCGCTGAGCAACAGCTACGACTACCTGTTCGCCGAGGACTTGGCCGACCGCCGCAATCCCTACGACCCGCAGTTCCGCCGGGTCTGCGAGATCTACAACGGCGCGCTGGAAGACACGCTGCGACAACTCTCCGCCAAGGGCAATTTGAAGCCAGGACAAAACTACACCGTCGCGACGCCCGAGCGGACCTTGACCGTCCGGACCACCACCCGCGGCGGCTGGAGCGAGGAGGAGTTCGAAACGTTCAACTTCGTCAGCGACTACGAAATTCAGACGCTCCATAACCGCCACATGACCTTCGGGTTGGGCGTGCCGCTGATCGCCGTCCGCAAGCCCTCCGATCCGACCGACCCCCGCGAAAAGTATTACCCCGAAGGGCTCTCCTACAGCGTGACCGCGCTGATGCGCTGCGCCCCGTCGCGGCCCGGCGGCCGGTTGGGAGGGGCCACCGAAACCGTGCTCGAGTTCTATGACCCGCTGGAGGCGAACCAAATCCTGCTGGCGGCGCAGTGGGTGCCGCTGGAAACCGATCTGACGACCCCGCTGGCCTATTACCTGCAAAGCGACGAGTTTCGCGAGCGCAACCGGGTGACCGAGGGGCTGTTCCGCCCCAATCGCACCCAGAGCATTCGCGGGCTGTTCATGCTCGAGCCCTACGATCCCAATCGCATCCCGGTCGTGATGGTCCACGGGTTGTGGAGCAGTCCGCTGACCTGGATGGACATGTTCAACGACCTGCGAAGCTACCCGGAAATCCGCAGCCGCTACCAGTTCTGGTTCTACCTCTATCCCTCCGGACAACCGTTTTGGCTCAGCGCGACGCAACTGCGGAACGACTTGGCCGAGATGCGGAACAACGTCGATCCCTTCCGTCGCGACGCGCTGCTGGACCAGATGGTCCTGGTGGGCCACAGCATGGGTGGGTTGGTCAGCCGGATGCAGACGATCGATAGCGGCGACGAGTTTTGGAAGATCGTCAGCGACGAACCGCCCGAACAGCTGCGCGGTCCCGAGGACGATCGCGCGCGGCTGGTCAGCACCCTGATTTTCACCCCCAACCAATCGATTCGGCGGGTCGTCACGATCGGCACGCCGCACCGAGGCAGCGATTTCGTCAACAACTATACCCGCTGGTTGGCCAGCCGCCTGATTCGTCTGCCGCAGATGGTGCTGACGACCAGCCAAAGCCTGACGAGGGAGAATCCTGGCTACTTCCGCAACACCAAGTTAATGACCGCCGCCAACGCGATCGATTCCCTGGCCCCCGACTCGCCCATTTTTCCCGTGATGCTCCGCGCCAAAAAGGCCGAAGGGGTTCACTACCACAACATCATCGGCGTGCTGGATAATCCGGGCTTTTTCGCCAAACGGGCCGGCCGGGGTGACGGCGTCGTCAACTACGCCAGCGCCACGATGGATGATGTGGAAAGCGAAGTCATCGTCAACGCCGAGCACACGACGATCCACACGACCCCCAAGTCGATCCTCGAAGTCCGCCGCATCCTGCTAGAACATCTGGAAGAAGTCAGTCAGAATAGCCGCGTCGCCCGCGGTCAGTAGCGGCACCTCGTGACCTTTTCCCCGCCTTCCTCGTCCTCCGCCGCGGTAGTGTCTGATGGAACCTGATAACCCGGTTCGGACCCCGTCGATCGTCACGCCCCGCGAGCGGCTGGGGGGCTGGGCGTCACGGCTGTTCGCGGCCGCCGGGCCACTGTTCGCACTGTTGCTCGTGATCGCTTTCTTCGGCATCGCCGACACCCTGCAGGACGGCTCCGGCAAGTTCCTCAGCGTCGGCTCGGCGCGACTGGTCGGCGTGCAAAGCATCAAGGTGGCGATCGCCGCGCTGGGGATGACGCTGATCATCATCGCTGGCGGGATCGACCTCAGCGCCGGCACTGCCGCGGCGCTCGCGGGCTGCGTCGCGGCCTACGCGCTGCAACACGGCTTCGGCATCCATTCCGCGATCGCGTTGGCGATCCTTTCTGGGGCGTTCTGCGGGCTGCTGAACGGCACGCTGATCAGCCTGCTCCGCTTGGTCCCGTTCATCATCACGCTCGGCACGATGACGGTCTTTCTGGGGATCGGCAAAATGATCGCCCCGGA
>DITY01000346.1 GCA_002422955.1 Planctomycetaceae bacterium UBA6172 | reverse complement strand
AGCGTCTGGGCGTCACCCGAGAAGGCGACCGCGCGAATCCCGCCGATCGAATGATTGCGGGCCTTCGGGTCCCAGGTGTACATCACCGGCGTTTCGACCCGCCCGGTGATTTCGCCGCTGCTGGCATCACGGATCAACACCTGACCGGTCTTCGAACCGGTGGCCAACCAGTGACCGTCGGGCGAAAAGGTCACGGCGTACAGCATCGACGGGTAGCCGTGCGGGGTCTTGATGTCGTAGTCACCCCAGTCGGCGATCAGTTGACCGCTGGCGACGTCCCAGACCTTCGTCCGCATGTCATCGGCGACGCTGGCGACCCGCGTGCCATCCGGCGACAGGGCGAGTTTGCGGATCCACTTGGCGTGGGCCGCCTCCGCCTTGCGGATCACTTCGCCGGTGTCGGCATTCCACCAGATCAGCGTGCCGTCGTAGCCGCCCGAAATGAGCGTCTTGCCGGAACGGACCAGCCCCGTCACGTAGCTGCCATGACGAGCTTCCGAAATCGGCTTGGCCTCGGGTTTTTCCGCGTCCAAATCGAGCCGATGGACGCCGAAATCCGACATCCCGATGAAGATCTGCCCTGGCGTCTCACCCGCGGCGACGCAGAAGGAGATCGCGGGCAACGATACCGTTTTGTCGACTTTCACCGCCGTCGGAATTCGCGGCGTCGGCGCGACCGCGGGTTCAGCGGGAGCCTCGGTAGCTAGTTGTTCGTTCGGGTTCATATCACGGCTCTTTCGGTTACGGTCGACGCTGAAGGGGCGGGACGGAACGGCAGCAGGGCATCCGTTGAAGGACGCTACGCGAGCACTTCACGAATCGGCTTGCTGCCGAAATCCGACAACGGTACGGGGCGGGAACCGAGCATGTATTCGTGTTCATGATCGATCCCGAGCGCCGCCAGGATCGTCGCGAACAGGTCGCCGGCATTCGCTTCGCCTTCGATGACCTTATGCCCCTCGGGGTCGGTTTTGCCGTACGCGACGCCGCCGCGAATTCCGGCGCCCGACAGGCTGCAGCTCCAGGCGCTGGCGAAGTGGTCTCGCCCCAGGCTGGCGTTGATCCCCGGCGTCCGGCCGAACTCGCCGAGGGTGATCACCATCGTGTTTTCGAGCAAGCCGCGCTCCTGCAGGTCATCGAGCAGCGCGGACATGCAATGGTCGAGGTCCGCGCAGAGCTCTTGGTGGGTTTCGAAGTTCTGCCCGTGGCTGTCCCACCAGGCGCGGGCGACCTTGACGAAGGGCACGCCCGCTTCGACCAACCGGCGGGCGATCAGGCATTGCTCACCGAACTGGGTCGAACCGTACTTCGCTCGCACCGCTTCCGGCTCCTGCTGGATATCGAACAGATCCGCGCTGGCCATCAGCCCTTGCACCCGCTGATAGGCCGAGAGATGGCTGTCGACGGTCAGACTACGACTTTCGGCGGTGAAGCGTTTCGCCAACGCCTCACGGAGCGCCGCCCGGTCATGATGATCGACATCGTTGATCGATTCGAGCCGCAGAATGTTCGCCGGCGTCATGCTGTCGCTGAGGAACATCGGCGAATAACGGGCCCCCAGGAACCCGCTGGTTCCCTTGCGACGGCCTTCGGTCGAAGTATAGAGCGAGACGTAGTCCGGCACTTTGCTTTCCAATCGCCCCAACTCGCGAGCGACGACGGCACCGATATCGGGATAGCGTATTCCGGGGTCGTTGCGTCGCCCGCATTCCATCAGCTCGGCCGCCGTGCCGTGGTCCGCGATCTTCGTATTCAGCGAGCGGATGATCGCGGTGTGTTGCATCCGCTGGGCCAACCCCGGCAGCAATTCGCTGATGTGGATACCGCTGACGTTGGTCGGGATCGCGCGGAACGGCCCGCCGGTTTTAGCCCCCGGTTTCGGATCCCAGGTTTCGAATTGGCTNNGGGCTCGGCGGTGGAAGCGGGCTCGGCAGCGGAAACGGGCTCGGCGGTGGAGGCGGGGTGGGCGGCGAGTGCGGTGCGGCGGGGCCGATTGGGGAACATCGCGTGGGCTCCGGGGGGCGAGTTTGAAGGGCCGAGATCGGTTCGGTTGGGGAGGGCAGGGTTGAAGGCGAGTGACACGAACGACGGGCCGCGAAATCGCTTCGCGACTCAATGATTGAAACGGGCTTCGGGGCCGGCCAGCACCGCCCAAGCCAACGAACGGATCGAGCCGACGCGGTCCGTCGACTCGCGGGTGAGCCACTGTCGCGCGGCGGCAAGTTCTTCCTCGGAGGGTTCTCGCGTGAGCAGGCGGTGCCAAAGTTGCCGCACCAATTCGTCATCCTGTTCGATCGCCTTCAGACGACCGACCAACGAATCGCCCGCGTCACGCAACAGATCGTTCTGAACCCGTTCGTTGTTGCTGAAGAACAACGCCTCATCGACCGCGACCTGGAAGCCTTCGCCGGGATGTTCGAACTCCCGCACCCAGCCGCCGGCCTGGTTTTCGAAATCGTTGCGGAGGCGATTCCAAGGGGCGTCACGATCCGCGCTGATAGCGACCTCCGTTTCCGGTGACCGCGCGGCCAGCAGCAGGCTGGTCGCCAATTGCCGCGGCGTCAGCGGCCGCGTCGCGGCGACCGCGAACGTCGACGGGGCAGGGGGCATGTCCGACGATGTCCAACGGCTCGAGCGGGCATACGCATCGCTCGCTACGATGCCGCGGATCAAGCGCCGCAGGTCATAGCGGTGCTCGACCAAATCCCGAGTCAGCCAATCCATCAATTCGGGGTGACTCGGGGGGTTGGCCGTGTGCATCTGATCCGGCGGGTCGACCAAACCGATCCCCATCAGCCGCTGCCAAGTGCGGTTGACGATGTTCTTAGCCAAGAAACGCGACTCTTGATCCTTCAAAGCGACTTCCACCAGCTCGCGGCGTGGGCTGAAGTCGGGGAACAAGACGTACCCCGCGGTATCGGTCTGTTCGATCTTGCGGAGTTGTTCCTCCAACTGCTTTCGTTCCTCGTCGCTGAACTTGGGCGACTTGTCTTCGACCGGCGCACCGCTGAGGAACGTCAGCGCCGCGGTCTTGTCTTCGCCAGCGGTCGTCTTGAACTTGACCTCGCCGAAGGGACGCTCGGTGATCACGTTGCGGCGGGTCATGAAGGTGCGGCTGAAGAACGCTTGCATCCCGTAGAAATGGTCCTGCTGCCACTGGTCGACCAGCGGATGGTCATGGCACTTCGCGCAGGCGACGTTGACGCCGAACATCAAAATTGCGGTGTCGTTCGTCAGCTCGTCGAGGTCGCGGACCCGGCTGCGAACGAAGTGGGCCGCCCCTTTTTCGGGACCGTCGGTCTCGCGGGCCAACATCAGGTCGCGAAAAATCTGATCCCACGAGCGTCGCGTTTGCACCGCCCACAGCAGGTAATCGCGGAACTCGCCGTTGTGCGGATTGTTGGGCAACAGCAATTCGTCGAGGCTGTTGCGGAGATGGAAGTCGAAATCGCTGAGTGACATCCCTTGGGTGACGATCGCCAATCGCCGCTCGGGTTCCGGCAATTGCTCGACCCAGCGGTACTCCTGGAGCGTCGGGATGCGACCGGCCAGATCGAGCGTCGTGCGGCGGAGCAGCGCTTGCCAATCGGCCGGCGGGGCCGCGGCGATCTGATATTTATCCAGCCGCTGATTGACGTAGTGGTCGATCACTCCTGGAATGTCGCTGGTCGGCGGCAACAACTCCTCCGCCCGAACCTGGCGGTCGAAGCCGAGAGTCAAACCCAACAACAGCGCGAGATAAATCGAGATTCGCATGGAGGGCGGGCGTGGGGCAGGCGGGATCGGGCAGGAGCATGGGTTCGCACCCCGAGACGATCAGTGTAGCACGCCCCCACCACCGACGTCAAAAAACTCCCCCTCTGCCGTTGGCCGTCGAACGATTCGTAATCGTCTAGCTCGCGGACATCCGCCGGGTCAGCGAGCCCGCGGATTGCTCGTCTGATAGCCCGCTTGGCCGACGCGTGGGACCGCCGCGCTGCGGGGTTTGAAAATCGGCTTGCTCGAAGGGGCCGCTTCGGTTTTCACCTTGGCCGGCGTCCGAATGATTTCCGGCGAAGCGGTCGACAGGCTGGATGAATGTGGCACCATCACGCTCCGACCGCCGTATTCCGCGGGGACTCCTTGCGGACCCCGCGTCACCATCTGAGGTCGGCTGCCCGAGGGCAGATGCATGCCGGGCTGGTAGTGAGTCGTGGTTTGACCGACTACGACCTCGCCCGGCTGAACGATCGGACCGAGATGCGAGATCGGCCCGTGATGCGACATCGACTCCGAGTGTTGGCAATTGGCGCAGCCGGAATCGCAGCCCCCGCCGGCAGCGCAGGTCGCTTCGACGCAGGCACCATCGGTCAGGCAGAGATCTTTCCGGCCGTGGAGCCGCTTGCACAGCGGCGAGTCGCAATGGGTTGGGGCGGGGTCACAGCGATAACCCCAGAGGCTCTTGTGGCCATGGAACAGCGGTTGGTGCGCCCGGTCGCTGACCACGTTGTGCTCGCCGCAACCGTCGCAGCAGTTCGGCGGGTGGTTGACCCATTCGTCGATGTACCGCTCGCCGCTGCAGCCGTCGCAGGAGTCGCCACAGGTATGGCCGAAAATCAAGGGGCCACCGTGGCCACAACTGCCTTGCGGACCGCAGGCCGCGGGGCCGACGCATCCCTGGGCCATAAAAACTGAGAAGGCAACTGCAAGGGCAACCCCCAGTTGACGGCGGGACTGGTTCGAAGTCATCACTACTGGCCCCAAGAGATTTTGGCGGATACCTGATAGGTTCGATCGGCCGTTAAAACCGGCAAACTTTAGCCAAACAGCAGACTCGGAGTTTCCGGCCATGGCGAAACGCGACTATCGACAAGTCGAAGCGGACCACTTGCTCGAAGAGGATTGCCGTCAGCTGATCAGGCTGTCCGTCCGCGAGGATCTCGATCGCGGGCTCGACTGGACCACCGTCCGGCTGATCCCGCCGGACGTCCGCGGTCGCTGCGACGTCGTCCCACGGGTCGCGGGGGTGTGCGCGGGGTTGGTGACGACCCGCTGGGTACTGGACGAAATGGATGCCGACCTGCTGCTGGACAGCTACCTTCGCGATGGCGAACCGCTGCAGCCCGGCCAACCGATCTTGAGCCTCGAAGGGAACGCTCGCGACCTGCTGACCTGCGAACGGTTGGTGCTCAACCTGCTCAGCCGGATGTGTGGCGTCGCGACGCTGACGGCGCGGTACGTGGCCGAACTGCGGGGGACTGGCGTCAGGCTTTACGACACCCGCAAAACGACCCCGGGCTGGAGACGTCTGGAAAAGTATTCGGTCAGGATGGGGGGCGGGCACAACCACCGCACCGGCCTCTACGACGGCTTCCTGATCAAGGACAACCATTTGGCCCTCGGCCATCTAAGCCCCGGCGAAGCGGTGGTGATGGCCAAGCAATGGGCGGGTGGCGATACCGATCTGGCGGGCGTCCCCGAAATGGTCGAGGTTGAAGTCGACTCGCTCAGCCAACTGATCGAAGTCCTACCGCTGAGCCCCGACATCGTGCTGCTCGACAATTTCCAGCCGGTTGACCTCCGCCGCGCCGTGGAACTGCGAAACGAGATCGCCCCCGGCGTCGAACTGGAGGCCAGCGGCAACGTCAAGCTCGACACGCTCCGCCAAATCGCCGCCACGGGTGTCGAGCGGATCAGCAGCGGTGCCTTGACCCACCAAGCCGTATGGCTTGACCTCGGGATGGACTACGCGGCTTGATCGCGGGGCCGCGGGCGGCTTGGGCAAAGGATAGGGCGAACCGGGTGTTCAGCGTCCGGCGAGCAATGCGTAGGCGATCCCCGCCATGATCACCGACCCCAACGACGCGATTCCGAACACCCGCGCCTTGCGAATGTCCCCCTTCTGGAAGCTCACGTAGCCCAGGCCGGCCAGCACGATGGAGTCAACCACCAGCACCAAGGTCACGAACAAAGCGAGCATCGGGATCACCTGCGTCTTCCAAGTTGGACGCCGTAAGCTGCGGCGCTGATTAAGGCAGCTTCTCGGATTGGCTGTCATCGACCTGCCAGTTGCCGATCCAATCCGAGACCCGCTTCTTGCAACTGGTGACGCTCAAGCGGCTCGATTTGGCCGGTGACTGAGCGGCATTCACTCGCGGATCGCTCAACGGCCAATCCGAAGTTCGTTTCGCCGCGGGCAGCTTGCCCATTTTGGAATCAGCCAACTCCGTCGCATCGGTCAACCAATCCATGCGGTCCGTCCTTTCTGACGTGCGGTTGTCGGCGCGCTCGGCGGTCACCTGCGGTGAACTGATCCGACCGACATACCGGGCAGTGTTGTCTGACCTAGCGGGGCGCGATGTCAAGGGCAAACCGAAGTTTTGACGCTGTTGGCAGCCTCACCCGGCGCCCACGCGACGCCACCGCGGCAACCCGACGACCGAATCGCCAGCGATCAGGCCACCGCCGTCGGCTCGTTAAAACGGCCGAACGTCAATCCGCTTGGCTGATCACCTCACCGCCCTGCCGTGTCGCCAGGGCCTGGTAGACCCGCAGGTCGATGGTGTCGGGGACCAGCCTGACGGAGTTATCCGCCATCACGAAGTTCGCGCCGCCGCGATGAAAGCTGCTGAAGTCATCGAAGTGCCCTTGGGGCGAGTTGGGCGTGTGATCGGCTGAGCCGACGACGCGGGCGAAGGAGGCGTTCGCTTCCGGAATGACGCCCTGCCACAGCGAACCTCCCAGCCGAGAACTCCGCTCGCCGATCGCCATCGTGTTGCTGGTCCCGTCGATGAAATCACGCAGTTGGATACGGCTGTTCCCGAAAAAAGTGCCGTCGGCACGGTACGGGCTTTCATCGACTTCCAACGTGCCGAACACACCGACATAGTTGCTCTTGGAGATCTCAAATAACTTGTGCCCTTCGTCGACGTTGTGAGGGCCGTGATGATGATCGTCGTCATCTTCATCCCCCGCGCCGAGATGCGCATGGCCTTCATGGTCATGGTCGCCCTCTTCCGCTTCGCCGATTTCGAACCGGTCCGCGAAGGGATCCGAAGGGCAGATGAAGGTCGGGATCACCTGAGTGAGCATCGGCAGATTGACCGGGGCGATGATCTCCAAGCGGGAATCGATCCGGCTGTGAACGTCGTTCTGCTCCATGTAGGGCATCAGGGCGACCGCCCAACCCCAGCCGGGCTCGCCGTCGGGATGATTGGCGATCCAACCCGCGGGCAAACGCCGGTTGGCCGATTCGTAGTTATGCATGGCCAAACCGACTTGGCGGAGATGGTTGGAGCACTGCATCCGACGCGCGGATTCGCGGGCCGCTTGCACGGCGGGGAGCAGCAGACCGACAAGGACACCGATGATGGCGATGACCACCAAGAGTTCAACCAGAGTAAAACCTGAGCGCGGGGCGCGACGATACGCGGACATAGAATGGAACTCGCAAGGAGTGAACGGGCGGGCAAAGAAACCGAGTGCTGGACTGCCTTAGCAGCTCGGTGGCCCGCGCAAGTTCCAATTTCGAAGGCGTCGCTGAAACGGCGAATCGTCATCCGATTCACCGGCCAACGTCAGCGGCGTGTCGCTGATCGCGAACGCGGTGATCTCCGCCGCGATCACGTGGTGATGCAGCAGCAATTCACAGACTGAACAGCCGCCGGACGGCGATGAATCCTCGCCCGCCGGCCGCTCGCGCTGCGACGGGTCGCACTGCTGGGACGCAGAATTTGCCAACGCCGCCGAATGTCCCGGACGGTTTCGCTCCGACAAGCAGCGCAATTGCGGATGGTCCGCACCGCAACAGGTATCCCCCGGGGCAGGCATCGCCGCCGAGGCGTCATGGGAACAGCAGGCTGAGCCGCCGCCGACGTGAGCTAGCTGATGGTGCAAAATCAGCGCGGAGGGACCGGAGGCCACCCATGCCGTTAGCAACCAAACCAGGCTAGTCCGCAGATGAATCATCGTCGCCGCCAGCGGAACGG
>DITY01000131.1 GCA_002422955.1 Planctomycetaceae bacterium UBA6172 | reverse complement strand
CATCGCTGCCGAACGCGGCCCGAAACAGCGGCGGATAGATCGGATCGAGCGTCAGCTGCTGCTCGAGCCGTTCGAGATCATGACCCATCTCGATCTCGTTCTCGATCGGCATCAGCACCTGAGCTTCCAGCGAATCGGCCCGCTCGTCCCAGAAAAACTTGCCCCGCGCGTAATACCTCAGGTTGACCAAGCTCATCGAGTTCCGCGTGACCGTCCGGCCGTCAAAGCCGCGGCTCAGCGGCGCGTCATCCGTGAAGGCCAGCGCCTGTTTGTGACAGGATGCGCACGACGTCGTGCCGTTGATGGATAACGTCGGGTCGTAAAACAACACCCGTCCCAGCGTCGCCCCCGCGTCGGTGATTGGGTTGTCGGCGGGCGTGTTGTCGTGCGAAGCGGCGAATCGTTGCACATGCTCGGGCAGCGCGACTTCGGCATAGCGATAGGGCGTCGCTGGCAACCGCAGCTGTCGGGCTGTTCCCGGTACCGTTGGTGGTGTGCCAGCGTCCTCACCCGCCGCGGAAAACGCGGGCATAGCCGAGACCGCGAGGCCCGCCAGCAGCAACGCGCAAAGGTATACCCGGCACGGCAACGGATCGACCCGCGCGGCATGATCGACCGCGGTGCGAAACCAGCGGCTCAGGAGTGAGGACATTGCGGCTCGGTGCCTGATAGAACGAGAACTCATCGGTTTCAAAGGTCAGCGGAGGGAGCGGAGGTAGGCGAGCAGATCGGCCGCTTGGGCAGCGGTCAGGCCATCGAGCAGGTTCTCGGGCATCAACGACTTTTCGGCCGGCTTTTCCCGTTCGATCGTATCCGACGCGATCTCGATCAACCGACCGGTCGCGTCTTGCAATCGTAGCGTCTGATCGGTGCGGTCCAGCACGCGACCGGTCAACGTCTGGCCCGCATCGGTCAACACGATGATTGCCCGATAAGCTTCGGCGATTTCCAGCGACGGCTGAGTGACGTGCCGCAACAGGTCCGCGGTCCGCTCATACTTCACGCCGATCCGTGATAAGTCTGGGCCGACGTTCAAGCCTTGCCCTTGGATCAAGTGACACTGCGAACACTGCCCGCGGCCGGCGATGAACGCCTGCCGCCCCGCTTCGGGATCGCCTTCCAGGTTCAAAACCAAGGCCGGATCGAAATCGGTTCCCAGCCGCGCGACGCGATCGGACTCGGGCAGCCACGTTTCGAACAGCTCCGCGATCTCGGGTGGGGCAGATGCCGCCTCGCGGATGACCGTTGGCAGCAACGCCGCGTCGATTCGCCCGCCAGCCAACCCCGCCGCCAATGCCAGCGAGCCACTGGGCGAACCGAGCAAGCCGCGAATTGCGGCCAGCTGCTCGGCCGACTCCGCGGCTGGCGGGGTGTCCGCGGATGGCAAGGCAGCCGCTTCCGCGGGCTCCCTGCTCACGGCAAGCTGTGCGAGCCATTGGCGGTATCGCGCCGTCGCCTCCGCGGACCGTGCGACCTCGGCCGGATCGGGCGGTGGGACCGAGCTCGCCGGTGGCGTGGTGACCGGCGGCGACTCGATCCTCAGCTGTTCGATCCAGCGGCTGATCAAGTCGATGCCCTGAAGGTCCGCGCCGTGAATTCCGAGCGGCGGCATCCGCCCGGAACCGAGCTTGGCGAGCCGATAGAGCAGCGTCGACCGCGCGGGCTCACCCGGGGCGATCAACCTCGCCGAATCGAGCCGAAAATCGCCCCGCATCGGCCTTGCGTCGAGCAGCCCGGTTGCCGCCAGCGGCTTGGTATGAATGACATCCATCGACACCG
The DNA here is from genome assembly GCA_002422955.1 of Planctomycetaceae bacterium UBA6172. Classification (GTDB taxonomy): domain Bacteria; phylum Planctomycetota; class Planctomycetia; order Pirellulales; family Pirellulaceae; genus UBA6163. The sequence goes on along the minus strand of DITY01000131.1, from coordinate 1,879 downwards.
AGGCGTTGCCACCCTCGAGGTGACAATGGGCGCAATTGGCGTGCAAGTACGACCGGGCGCGAAGCTCCAACGGCTGGTTCGTGTCATGAGGATTCACCAACCGGGCCGTCGGGTCGGGCGTCACTGCGGCGCGTGGGGCGTCGGTGCGAATCCAACCGCCCGCCAACAGTTGGTGCCAGGAATCGGCGTCCGTGTCGCCTCGCAGCGCGCCCTGTCCGCGGAGTTGCGTTTCGCTCAGCCCCAAGGCCTCCCCACGCCAGGGCGTGTGACAGGTCCGACATTGGCTGCGCGCGGCCAGCGACCAGTTCAGCTGAACCTTGCCCCCTGCGGCCTCGGGGTCAGCGATCTCCAGTTGCATGAAGCCGCCACCCGCGTCGACCAATTCGGCATCGGTTGCCGCTTCGTTCCAGCGATAGGTGTAGTGATTCCATTCGCCGCGAGCGACGTTGTGCGCGATCTGTGTTTCGATCGGCCGGCGCGACTCGGGATCGCCCACCACCCGCGGCAACCAATAGGTCTTCGCGATCACGCTCCCCGGCGGCAACAGCACTCCGGTGCGGAACCAATCGAAGGTCGTTTGGGGCGACGCATAAAATGTCGGAGGTTCTTCGCCCGGGACCGCCAACCAGTACTGGGCCGTTGCCCCGTCGCGGAACATCGGCGCGTTGATCGAATAGGGGACGACGCCGGCCGCGGGTGCCAGCGGCTGAGTCGACGCCACCAACCCGGTCTCGCTCAGCCGCCGTGGGAAGTCCACCTGCTGGCCCTGGGCCGGGTTCGGTTCCAACCGATAGATCGACGAGCGTCCGCCGCTGTTGTAATCGAGGATCAGCAGTTCGCCCTGGTGGTCCAGTTCGAACGACACCGGCTTGACCCCACCGGCCGCGATCTCGCGAAACCCGGTCACCCGTTCCGCATCGAACTCGGCCGCCCAGAATCGCCGCGTGATCCAGTCGCCGAAGATGTATTGTCCCTGGAGTTCCGGAAACCGCTGCCCACGATAAACCACGCCTCCGGTGACCGAGGCCGCGTCGGCATGCGACAGGGCGATGTCCGCGGGCCGGATCGGCGTGGGTCCCCGCTTGGCGTCGGTCCGTACGTCGCCGGGGCCTTCTTTGATCGGCCAGCCATAATTGCCCCCGGAACGAATCCGATAAACCATTTCCCAAGCTTCCCAGCCGACATCCCCGACCCACAAATCGCCGGTCGGCGCGTCAAAACTCATCCGCCACGGGTTGCGAAACCCATAGGCATAAATCTCAGGCCGAGCGCCGTCCAGGTTGACGAACGGGTTGTCCGGGGGGATCGAATAGCCGCGTCCCTCGTCGGCGTGATCGATGTCGATTCTCAAAATCGCGGAGTAGACATCGCCGACATTCTGGCCGTGATCGAACACGTCGGGCGGATTGGGCGCGGCGACATCACCCGTCGAGATGTAGAGCATCCGGTCGTTGCCGAAGGCGACCGTGCAGCCGTTGTGGCCGCCCGAGTCGAACTGCAGGATCGGCAGTTCGCTCGACATCACCAGTTGGGGCGGCTCGGAATGCGACAGTTCGAAGCTGGCGACGTGCGAGCCGTCGGGTCGGCGTGCGCCGCGCGAGACGATGTAGCAGATCACGACGCGACGATTGGTCGCGAATTCGGGATGGAACGCCAGACTGTAGACCGATATCCGTTTGGAATCCTCTGGCGTCAGGCCGCTGAGCGGTGGCGGCGTGGCGCTGAAGTCGGCGACCAACTCGACTTGCGGGTTCGCAGCACCGGCCAAGAAGGTCAGGATCTTGCCATCCTCCTGGAGGACCAGCATCCGATCGGGTTCAGCCCCTGGCAGGTTCGGCATCGCATGCAGCGACACGGGACCGTTGAAATCGAGTCCCGG
>DITY01000042.1:3810-4342 GCA_002422955.1 Planctomycetaceae bacterium UBA6172 | reverse complement strand
GAATCGGGCGATCTGAAGCTGTGGGCCGGCAACATCGCCGTCCACGTGCTGGACTATGCTTTCCTTCGTCGTGCGGCGGAGTCTGCGGACGCCCTGCCCTTTCACCGCGCCCGCAAGGCGACCCCTTGCCTGGACGCTCAGGGCAACTGCGTGCAACCGGACCGACCGAACTCGATCAAGTTCGAGCGGTTCATCTTTGATCTGTTGCCGTGGGCCGAGAACGCGTTCGTCGTCGAGGCGGATCCCGACTCCGCCTTCGCCCCGGTCAAGAATGCGGATGGCGAAATTCACGATACGCCAGAGCTGGCCAAGCAAGCGATCTGTCGCCTCGACCGCCGACGGCTGGAGGCTGCGGGAGCGGTTGTCGACCCGGGGGTTCGCGTCGAGATCAACCCGCGGTTCGCACTCGACGCCGAGCAGTTGGCGGAGCGGATCGAAGCCGGGACGCGGATCACCGCCGACCAGTACTTTGGCCCCTAACTGACGACACCGCTCGAGTCCCGGCTGGGTCGGCGAGAAACCGGATCTCTCC
>DITY01000042.1:325-3800 GCA_002422955.1 Planctomycetaceae bacterium UBA6172 | reverse complement strand
TGCCTTGCAATTGGTCCTGTTCGGAAGCCTTTTGAATGATCCCTTGAAGCTCGGGCATGGACGCCGTCGACCAGCCGTGCAGGCCGATCAGCACATCGCCGACCTGCAATCCGTAGGTTTCTGCCGGTGAACCGCCGCGGACGTCGGTCACGTACAAGCCGCCCCGATAGCTCTGCTTGACCCGGGTATTGATTCGCTGCATCGCGATGTTGGGAACCGGCTGCAACTTGACCCCGATGACCTGCCATGCCAAGGCAGCGGCGTCATCGGTATTGAGGCTCGGGGAGGATGTCGTGACTACCACGGACAGCTGATGTCCATCTCGCTGAACGACGAACGGCAGCGTTTTTCCCGGTTGCAGCTCGATCAGGGACAGGCCGAACGCCAGTTGGTCCTCGATCGGGTTGGAGTCCACCTCGACGATTCGGTCGCCCGGCAGAAATCCGCTCCGCTGCGCGGCTCCGTTCGCCGAAACCTCTTTGATCCTGGCGCCCTCGCCGCGGCCGGTTTCGTGGTCCAGGACCAGGCCGAGTCCGAGCCGTTGTTCGTTGTGGTCAGCGATCATGCGGTTCACGATTTCGATCGCCTGATCGATCGGGATCGCGAACGCGATCTGCTGGGCCCCGACCCGCACGGCGACGTTCACGCCGATGATCTCGCCATTGATATTCAGCAACGGGCCGCCCGAGTTGCCGGGGTTGATCCCGGCGCTGGTTTGGATCAGATCGCGATACTCCTGGGACTCGTTCACCGGAACGTCGCGATGCAGGGCGGAGATGATCCCTTCGGTGGCGGTGTGGACATAACCGAAAGCGTTGCCGATCGCGATCACCGGTTCGCCGACCATCAGGTCGTCACTGGTGCCGCGGGGGATCACTTCCAAATCGCGGTCGGTGACCACCTTCAGCAGCGCCAAGTCGCTGCGGACGTCGGTCGCGATCACGTCGGCCGTGGTTTGGGAACCGTCCGCCATCGTGATCCGAACTTCATTCACGTCCTCGACGACGTGAAAGTTCGTGACCACGTAGCCGCGGGGGTCGATCACCACGCCCGTGCCCATGCCATTCACCTGGCGACCCGGTTCGGTCCCCATCATCGCGGCCGCCGAAGCCCGGACGACCTTCTGGCCGTGGATATTCACCACCGCGTTGTTGCAGCGGCGAATCGCCATCACGACGGGGGTCTCGCGGCGTTCCCGCGTTTGTATTCGTTCATCGGCCGAAACGACCGACGGGGCCAGCAGTGAAGTCAGGCCGCAGACCGCGACCACCCCGAAGGCCGCCGCGACCAAAGACCTGCGTCGCTGATCACGTCGGGATACCTTCGCTCGGTCCGCCTCAGCGCGCTTCCGCACTGACCAAGGATTAGCAACGATGCTTCGCATGGAACCCCGCACGCACTTAAAGCAATTCAGACGCTCAGACAGGCCGGCGACGGTTCGCTCGGCAGTCCGTCCGCAAGACACTGGCACGAGGGGTTGCATCGGATATTCATGATTCGAGTCTCCACGAGATGGCGAACCAGCGGCAAGGTTTAACTCCCTTAACATTTGCCCTACCAGCGGGCTGTTGGACTTGAACGATTAGGCGATCTGTTCGTCCGCCAAGCTGGGCCCGGGCTCGCGCCGGTCAAGGCGTTCTCGATCTTCAGTCCGAGTCGGATTTTTCTGGAAATTCGCCGCGGCGTCGCCGGTCGCCGTTGCGTCGGGAGTCGCCGGATGGCTGATCGCGTCGCCCGCGGGGCACGCCGCGGTTCGGCGCAACCGCTATACTTCCCAGTCTGATCTTCCAAATCCAAAACCCCACGGGGCGATCCACGCGCGATCCGCGCGTCGCTCCGCCGGCCCATTCGGAACCGAAACCAGGTCTTGTTTCCCATGGCGACTGTTAGCGATTCGATGACGGCCCAGGCGGCGGAGTTTCGGGAATCGTTTCGGCTGGTTCGCGAAGAGATCGGCCGCGTGATCGTCGGTCACGACGAGATCGTCGAAGGGGTGCTGACCGCGATCTTGGTCGGCGGCCACTGCCTGCTGGAGGGCGTGCCGGGGCTGGGCAAAACGATGCTGGTGCGGACGTTGGCCGAAGTTCTCGACCTGCAGTTCAACCGCATCCAGTTCACCCCCGATCTGATGCCGGCCGACATCCTCGGCACGAACATGATCGTCGAAGACGAGCAGACCGGGCGGCGGAAGTTCGAGTTTCAACGCGGCCCCGTGTTCACGCAGATTTTGTTGGCCGACGAAATCAACCGCGCCACGCCCAAGACCCAGTCGGCGATGCTGGAGACGATGCAGGAAGGGACGGTAACCGCCGCGGGGCATCGCTACGAACTCGCCAAGCCGTTCTTCGTGCTGGCGACGCAGAACCCGATCGAGCAGGAAGGGACCTATCCTCTGCCCGAAGCCCAACTCGACCGTTTCTTGTTCAAGTTGGTCGTCGGCTACAGCTCGCGGGAGGAACTCGCGACGATCGTCGAACGCACGACCGGAGGGACGAGTGCCAAGCTGCGGAAAATTCTCGATGGTCCGCGACTGTTGGAGATGCAACGGTTGGCCCGCGAGGTGGTCTTGGCTCCGCATGTCCGCGACTACTTGGTGCGGCTGACGCTGGCCACTCAGCCCGATGGGCCTTTTTCGGTCGACGCGACCAACGCCTACGTACGGTGGGGGAGCAGCCCGCGGGGCGCGCAGACGCTCGCCCTGGCCGCCAAGGTGCGGGCACTGCTCAACGGCCGGTTCAACGTCAGCTTCGAAGACCTCCGCCGTGTGTTCCTCCCGGCGATTCGCCACCGCCTGCTGATGAATTTTGAAGCCCAGGCCGAAGGGATCGAGCCGGACACGGTGCTGCTCAAAATTCTCGAAAAAGTTCCCGAAAAGGGGGACTGATCAGCGGTCAGCCAACGGGCATCCGCATTGGGGGAATCGGTTCTGCGACTTGCATTCGCCCGCAGGCCTGGGAAAATCCACTTATCTCGGGATTTAGCCTCATCTTCCGTCCCGTCCCCTCTTCTGGAGTAATCGTTCGATGAAACTCACCGCCCACGCCTGCCGGCTGGCGATCCTAGCCGGACTCGGGATCGCGCTGCTCGTCGGTTCCGCACAGGTCCGTGCGGACGAGCCGCAAGTCAACCCTGAGGAGACGCTACGCCGCGTCACCGAATCGCTCGAAGCGGCCGATGTGCCGCCCGAGATGCGCGGTCGAATCCTCGATCTGATCCGTAGTCGCCAAGCGGCCAAGCAAAATGCTGGACCGGGCCCAGACGCCGAGGGCGCCGAGCCGCAGGCGGCTGAACAACGGGCGCAGCGACCCGATTCGCCCGGTCGGGATTCCCAAGCGGTCCGCGAGCAGCGTGCCCGCGTCCGTCAGCAATTTTGGGAGCGCGTCGAACAGGCGAAGCGCGAAGCTGAGGAAGCCCGGGCGCGGGCCGAGCGACTGCAGGTGGAGGCCGAGCGGGCGATGGCCCAACAGGACCTGGC
>DITY01000042.1:0-157 GCA_002422955.1 Planctomycetaceae bacterium UBA6172 | reverse complement strand
CCTGCGGGCGGATGGCGAGGAGCTGCAAAGCCCCGAGCAGTTGGCGGCGGCCGTTCAGCGGGCCGGGGCCGAACGACGCCCGCTGGAACTCGTCGTTCGTCGCGGTGAGCAAGAAGTGGAATTGCGAGTCCAGCCGACACCGCGTCCCCGGTACAAT
>DITY01000071.1:75619-107375 GCA_002422955.1 Planctomycetaceae bacterium UBA6172 | reverse complement strand
TTTGCCGCCCTGCCCAGATCGATCCGGGAAGGGACCCAACACCCCCGGCCGTGCCACTAGTAAGGATACCGCAGCGCGAGGGGTAGTAAATCGAGTTCACACCGGGCTCATGTAGAAGTATGCCGATGGGGTTTAGGATACCTCGGCCAATCCCACCAGCGACTACTCCCCCGCGATCGCCAACCCCCCACGCCGCACCCACGACAACAGCAACAATCACCGAGTTCACACCGAGCCCATGCAAAAGTACCGCGATGGGGTGGGGGAAACCTTCAGAGAATCCAGCCGGCCAAGGACCCAAAACCGGGGGGGGCACCCACGCACGCCCACCCGCAGGCGACTACGCCCGCACGCCCGCCAGCCCACGGGCCACGGCCATCAGATCCGCACGGCCCGCAGGATCTAAGCCACCCCACAGGGCCAACAGTTCCTCGGCCTCAGGGTGTAAGATGGGACGGGATGGGGGGACCGGCGGGGGAACCAAACCGCCGGGGGCCGATTTCCCCCGTGTTTTGGGCGATTGTTCAGACCCCGTAGGGGTCATTTCGTTCAGCTTGGGCACTTTGGTGCCCCCCAAAACCTCGGCCTTGCCGAGGTTTTTTTACGCCTTGATCCTGGCAGTCCTCGCCGATGTCGACGTTTCTCGACGAACTGGAGACCCGTGGATTCGGGTTACTGCCCGGCGCGGTGGAACTCTCAACCGTCGAACGGTTACGCCAAGTCTGCCGCGACGCCTTGAGCGACACTGGCGACACCCGGCGGGCGCGTTCCAGCCGTGGGCACGTTTATGCGGCACGGAATCTGCTCGATGCGATCCCGGAAGTGAAAACGTTCTGGCGAGATGGGGCGATCGCGGCAACCTTGCGGGAAGTGCTGGGCGCACGCTTCGGCTTGGTCCGGGTCCTGTTTTTTGACAAGCCGCCCGATCGCAGTTGGGCCCTCGCATGGCACCAGGACACGGCGATCGCCGTCAAGAACCATGATGCCCCGCCATCCTCCCATTTTTCGCGGCCGACGATCAAAGCCGGAGTCCCGCATGTGATCGCGAGCGATGCGATCCTGCGTCGGATGCTGACGATGCGGGTCCATTTGGACGAGGTGACTGATGAGAACGGCCCGTTGCGAGTGATCCCCGAATCGCATCGGTCGAAGGGCTGCGAAGGATTGGGGATCGAGCGGGCGGAAACGATTCACGCCTTGGCCGGCGATGTGCTGGCGATGCGTCCCCTGATCAGCCATTCCAGCGGCGCGTCACACCCCGGGACGACCCGGCATCGGCGCATTCTGCACCTCGAGTTCGCCGCGGATGCAACCCTGCCCGACGGGTATCAATGGCACGACTTCATCGCGGGCGATAGCTAGGCTGGAATGCGCCCCACTTCCTGATCCATTAGTTTTGGAAGTTTAGCCCCCTGAAATGGCAGCCATCCCCGGTGATAAAAATGCCAGTGTCATGCGTAAGATTCTAACCAGCAACGGTTTACGGAAGACGCATGGTGCAAAGCATCGCGATGTGTCAGTGTTGATTACCTCGGAATTTGCGGGGTTTTTGTGCTCGCCGGGAATTCCAGCTGAAATCGCGAGAAGGTTTTGAAAACGGAGAGACAAAGGCGACGAGGCCCCGAACCGATCGTTCGGGCGATTCAGGACAGCGACGTGCTGTTCGCTGATCGGGCTCACGGCGTCGGGGACAAGCTCGGCGGTCGGGAGAGGCGTCGAACCGCTTCGGCAGCCGTCGCGGATTCGCCGTCCAAGGCGAGCGCCGCGTGATACCAGTTGAGCGCCGTCTGTGGGCGTCCCAACCGCTCGGCAAGCACACCCATCTGGAGGCGCACCGACGCGTCGTCGGGTTTGGAGACCGCTTCCAGATGCAATTCGGAGAGCTTCAGTGCAAGCTCCCTGAGCTCTTCCGATTTCGCCAATTCGGCAGCGGCAGCGTCATGGTCTCCGGACAACAGGAGCGCCCGGCCGAGCAGGTATCTCGAACCGTGTTGCGTGGGTTCGGCTTCGACGGCCGTCCGCAGTGCAGCGATCGACTTACCCCAAGATTGCTGGGCGAGGTGCAGACGTCCCGAGACGAGATTCGCGAGCGGGTGAAGAGGATCGAACCGGAGCGCCGCGTCGGCCGACCGCATTGCGTCTTCAACCTGACCAGCCGACTCAAGACAAGCAGCCCGCATCGCCAACACGTCCGCCCCATCGGGGCAGGTATCAATCGCCGCCAAGCTCTCCGGATACCGCCGCAATTGCCGTAGCGAGTCGGCCAATTCGAGTCGGACTTTCAACTCCATGCCGGGCGATACGCCGCGTTCCAACACTCGGCGATAATCGGCGATCGCCTCTTCGAACCTTTCGTAGTCGTGATGGATCAGCCCGGAAAGCCTGAGCGAGGCGGAGTCGGTCGGGTCGAGATCTGCGACGGTTCGCAGGTGATCGATCGCCTGGGTCATCGCCCCTAAGTCGTAATGGATCATGCCCAACCAACGATGAGGGCGTGGGTTGGCCGGGTCGCTTTGGCTCGCACCTTGAAACGCTCCGATCGCATCGGCCCACAATCCGCGTTTGTGAAACGCTTCGCCAGCGATCAGGTATGCCTCCCCTTGCATCACGGGGACTCGCGAAACCTCCTCGGCGATCGCAATTGCCTCGTCAAATCGGCCTTGCTTGGCGAGCTTGAAACCCTCGACGGCGCGGACAAGGACGGGGCGTTGCGTCTGAGCTTTCAATCGCTCCCGAGCCTTTTCCGCGTCGGCGACCCGGCCCAAGTCCAACGCCGCGATCGCGGTCCGGTAGAGCTGTCCTTCCGGCAATTGGTCGATCGGACTGATGGGACGAGGCGCGACCCGCGCGACCCGGCCGCCCATCTCGTCGCTTGGTCGGACAGGACGGGGTGAATCGCTTCGAGCTGCCTTCGATTCGCCCGCCGGGACGGCGATTGGCGATGGGGTCACGGCCGCTGAGAGGCGGGCCGGCCCATCCCGTTTCGAACCGTCACAACCGATGGAGCAGACGAGGATCAAGCCGCCGCAAGCGATTCGCTTCATCGCTTCTTCTCCCCCGCCAAAACGAAGATCAGCATCAGCGATAAAGCAAAGAAAGCCAACCAGACCGCTAACATCCCGTTGTGGAGGATCGGGAGGTCACGGGTGCTCTGGGTGGGGAACAGGATCGAGGCCGCGATCGGGAACGCCAAACCGGACAACAAGGCACCCAACGGCAACGCGGCGGCTTTCGACTTGATTTCGGCATGGGACGAACGGAGCAGCGGGATCATTACCGGGAGGCAGAGCGCGACACCGAGCAGGACGAAAACCAGGGTGTCGGCGAGCATTCCGTTCAGCGATCCGATCACCGGAAGTTCGACACCCGAGTCACAAAACCGGCGCAGGAAGACCGCCGCCGCGAAACCGAGGCAGCCCGCTACCAACCCGAGGATCGCGTTGATCGCGAGCCGGCGCCCTTGCCCGTCGCCGCGAGTCACGGCGGCCGGGACGAGTCCGAAGGCCAGTCCGATCAGGCCGAAATGGAGCGAGCCGTTCAGCCAATAGGCCTTATCCGATTCCACCTTGAAGCGTTGTTGCTCCGCCGGCGGGCTGTACATGTTGACCTGCAACAGCTCCCCAGGAATCTCGAATCGAAACGGCGGGTAGGCATTGATCCCCCAACCCAAGAGCGCCGCGATCCCCAGCCCGAGCGCTAAGGATTTCACCATCGGCGGACCAGCGGATCGCGGAGCAACATCAGGCCTGTTAGCGTCGATGAGCGAGTCAATATCGGCGTTCGGAATGTCATCGGTCATGGTGGGATCGGCTCGGCAGGGGGAATGGAATAGGGGGCGAAAAATGTTATCGGGTACTCGCAGTAGCGAGGGGGTGGTTCAATGCTTCGCGGCGGTGAGCGGCTCCGGCCTAGGCGGCTCCTCAAGCGGTTCGACCACGCGTAGCGAGCGGCCTGGAGAAATTTCCGTGAACCGCTGCTTGAGGCCACTGGGCCAGTCGATTTCCAAAGCGACGAGCCGCTCGCCCGCTGACGGCCAGCGGAAGAGGATTTCCGCGTCGCTATGGGAGAGGAAGCTGCCGCCGCCGAAAAGCTGTCGGCTCAGTACCCGATCACCCACCCGCAGCCTAACGATCGCCCCGATCGGGCTCCGCGGGCTCCGCGTCCCCACGAGGGAAACGCCCAGCCACGACCTGGAGCTCTCCGAAAGGTTTTCGAGGACCACGGGGGGATCAAAAAGATGAGTGATCACGACGTCCTGGTCACCGTCATGATCGAAGTCTGCGATCGCCAGACCACGGCCGCACGACTTCCGGGCGAAGTAATCGCACGCCGGCAGTTCTTGCCGAAAACCCCGGCCCCCGCGGTTCCGTAGAAGGATGGGGTGCTGACGGATCTCACCCCGATCTGGAAAATATCGAACATGGCCGCTGGTCAGGAGCACGTCTTCCCAGCCGGTGCCGGCGAAATCCGCGGCGACCACTCCGAACCCGACGACCGCCGCGGCGATCCGGTTCAAGCCGACTTCGCGACTGGCGTGCCGGAACGAACCGTTCGCCTCGTTCCGGTAAAACGCGATCTGTTCGTGATCGAAGTTTGTCACCAGGAGGTCGAAGCGTCCGCTTCCGGAACCATCGAATGCCGTCACCCCCATGCTGGCGTTTGCGTTTCCCGAAGCATCGACCGCGGCCCCGGCTGTGATCGCGACGTCGCGGTAGAGACCGTCCTGGCCCTGGCGGAGAAGCGCGTTGGGCAGCATGTCGTTCGTAACGTAGACGCTGGGGAGTCCACCGTCTTCCAGCCGGCCAATCAGCACACCCAGCGATTTGCCGACACGGCCGCTCGCGATCAGCTCCGAACCGATCTCAAACGTCCCGTCCCCCCGGGCGATCAGCAACTCGCTCGTGGCCGCCCCGAAAGCATTGGGGGAACAGACATCGGACTTACCGTCGGGCCCCGAACAGACGCGGTGCCGGTCGAGATCCCAGTCGGCGTACGAGCCGAGATACAGGTCGAGATCACCGTCGCCGTTCAGGTCACCCCAACCGGCCGCGGTCACCCAAGGGAGCGGCGGGAGGTCGGATTCCTCCGTCGCGTCGACAAAGGTCCCGTCACCCTGATTGCGATACAGCCGGATGCCACCGTAGCCGTACATCGCCAGGTCGACGAAGCCATCATGATTCCAATCCGCCGGCGCGAATCCGTGGCTGTAAAGCGATTTCACTCCGAGCCCGGCCGCGTCGGTGACATCTTCGAAACGGAATCCGCCCTCACCGCGACACAACAGGGAACGCTCGCCGCGAATCGACCGTTCCACGGGATCGATGCGGCCTCCCCCGGCGAAAGCCAAGTCGTTTTCCCCGTCGAGGTCGTAGTCGAAACAGGTCACCCCACCGCCGACGATCTCGAGCAGCGTCGCCAAGCCCGCCTCCCCGCCATGCCGATAGGTGAACCCTGAGATCACGACTGAATCGACTTCGCGGAAACTGACCGGCTGCGGCGACTCGCCCTCGGCGGCGTTCTGCCGTCGCTCTGATGAGACTTCGCTCCGGTCAATCGCTCGGTTGACGTCGCCGCAGCCAGTCCCCATCAGCACGGCCAGCCCGATCAACGCGATCGCCGCGGCACCCCGCTGATCGTGCCGATCGTCGGCAGCGCGATCGCCAAGCTGGTGGTCGTCAGTGCGACGACGGAGCTCGATGTCATGCTTCATCGTTTTGTCGCGACCTCGCTGAGGGTGGATTGACCGGGATCGCTGCGCATCCGCGACCACTGGCGGGCAACCTCCACCAAAAGTTTCTTCGCACCGGCGTGGTCGGAGTCGCGTTTTAGCACCTCGCTCAGTTCGAGCTGCGTGTCGGCGAGCGATTCGATGTCGAAGTAAATGACGGCCAGTTCGAATCGCGCGTCGATGTCGTCGGGGCGTTCGACCAACCGGGTGCGAATGGCAACCGCCCGCTCGCGCTGCTGCAACATCCGCTGGTGATCGGTGGTTCGCGACTCGGCCTGATCATCCCGTCCGCAGCGGCGGAGGATCACCGCCAAACGCCCCACCGCCTCGAAATTGCGTGGGTTATGGGCGAGGGCTCGTTCCAACAGGTCGATCGCCAGCGGGTCGTCGCCGCGGCTCTCGGCGATGCGGGACGCGACGATCGCGACCCGGTCTTCTTCGACATATTCGTCGACCTCCAAATAGGCATCGACCAACGACCCGGGCCTGCGAGCAATGATCGGTTGCAATACTTCCCACGCCCGGTCGGTCTGCTGAAGCTCCCACAGGCAATTGGCCACCTCGATTGCCGCGATCTCGCCGCACTCCGACCCGGAGCACGACCGGAAAAGGTCGGCCGCGAGTTCAAAGTCCCGTTCCAACGTCGGGCCGCGTTCGCGGGCCAGCAGCACGCCCGAGCGGAACGCGGCGCGGGGGAGGTCCGGCTGCAACGCCAAGGCGTCGCGATAGGCCTGGAGCGCCTCCGGTAGTCGCTCGGTCAATTCGGCGTTTCGCCCTCGTTGGTACGCCGCGGCCGCGTCCTGAGGGAATTGCCGCTGCCAATCGTCGGCAACCGCGCGGGCTAAGTCGAATCGGCCGTTGAATTGGGCACATCGCACGACCGCTTCGAAGATCGCTTGCGGGGGAAGTCGGTCGAAAAAATCGCCGGTCAAGCGGTTAACCGCGGCCAAGTCGCCTCGCTGACAACTCGACAACGTCTCTAAGGCGGCCCGGGTGCGCTCGAACTGGTCGCTGGGCATCGCGACCGCGTCCAGCGTCTCCGCCGCGCGGCGAGCGGAGTTGAGCCTCAACCAGGCCAGCGCTGCGATCGCGGCATCCGACTCCCGATCAGCCCAAGGGTTCCGACCCGAAAACGTTCGACAACGGGCGATCCAGCGGAGCGCCGAGTGCGGTTGATTTCGCGCCATCGACCTCTCCGCGGCCGATCGACACCACCGTCCCGGGAGGTCGACGCCAGCGCCGACCAGAAGCAACGCCGCCAAGGCACACAGCAACCCCCGGCGACTGAGAGGTCTCCACGGCAGGCGGATCATTCGAGGTCGATCGTGAAATCGTTATTTTGGCCGGACGCCACCGATCGTTTGATCCCAGACTCGGCGACACTGTTGAACTTCGCCGGGATCTCGTTCGACATTGGGACCGCCCCTCCCGGCTTGTTGTTAGCTGCCGCGTTCATCATGGCCTCATAATTCGCCCCGTAATTGCCTGCCTCGACGTCGATACCCTCCGACTTACCGACCGCCGCCGCGTCGAACTTCGCGACGGTTACCGCGTAATCTCCCGGCACGGCCCCGTCATTGGTCGAGTTCGTTGTTAATTCAAATTTCCCTTGGGCATCGGTCTTGCCGCTCGCCGACCTGCCTCCCTCGCCACCCGTCCAGTGGAAGGTGACCTGGGCGTCGGCGACCGGCTTGCCCCGGTAATTGATGGTTCCAGAAACGGGCGTCGGGTTGAGGCCGTCACCGCCACAACCGACGACGGCAAGTAGGAATGGCAACAAAGACACGAAGACGGTTTGAGTGGGAGGCATCCTGATAATCCTTGGATCGGTTGGGAGGTGTGACAGATACGGTTTCCTGGATAACGAGGAGGAAAAGCCCTCGCGGAGCTAATCCGAAGCTCGCCCCGACCATGGCCAGGGCGAGCGTGAGACGATGTCAAGCCACTCGACCCGGCGGAGCGGCTCAATGACTTGGGGCGTGAACCAACGCAACTAGAAGGAGCCCGAAAGCGGTTCGCCGTCGTTCCGAGAACCCATCTGTTGATACAGCAGATAATTCACCGAATCGCTCAGGAAGGCGACCGATCCGTCGCACAGGACGAACTGGGCACCGCCGGGGTGGTCCGACTTGAAGGCCTGGGAGGTCATCCAAATCCGGAAGTCGTTGCAATTCTGTCCGGTGTCAACAACGCCGCGTTTGCGGCATGTGTTGAAGTTGATACCTCCGGTCGTCGCGGTCCACAGCGCGTTGGGGTCGTACCAGCCGCCGCGGTGATGGTCGCCGCAAACCGGCAGGATCTCGCCCATCATGATCGTGCTGGTCATCCCGTCGGTCACGTCGCGCAGCCTGGCACCCCAGTTGTATCGCGAAAAAACCCCCGAAATATTCGTTGCCGTGATCGAACCACCATGGCCCGAGGCTCCGTTTCCGAACAGATTCCCGCCGAGCACGTTTTGGGCCCGCGTGTTCACGGAGTCATTCGGGTAGAGATTGCAACCGCCCCACTGCGCTGACATGTTCTGATTGCCGATGCAGGTCGCGTAGTTATAAAACTGCTGCGCGTTGGTCAGACGCGAACCGGTCGTCCCGTCGCTCGGGCAGATGTAAACGCCCATCCGTGCGCCGTTGGCGCCGGAGTAGCCTTGCGCCACGATCTGCGTGATCACGTCTGCACTGAAGTTGAGCCTGTCGTAAAGCGCCGATTGTTCCATGAAAGGGAGAATCTTGACCAACACCGAACCCTTTCGCCAAGGCCCTGCGGTCCAAACGTTGTTGGGCCGAACGTTAGCCGGATCGTCGTTCCTCGTCCCGTGTGGGAACTGCTTGAACGTGCTTTCATAATTAAGGACCGCCAACCCAATCTGCTTGAGATTGTTCTGACAACTCATCCGCCGAGCCGCTTCCCGGGCCGACTGGACCGCGGGCAAAAGCAGACCCACCATGACACCAATAATCGCAATCACGACGAGCAATTCGACCAGCGTAAAGCCGGCCTTCCGATCACTTCGGATCATCACAAGCTCCCTTAAAACGAGGTAGGAAAAGAGGCAGCACACTCAGGCCCAGCGAAGAAATCACGGGACCATTAACGCACCTTAAAGACTGTCTAACGGCGATCTAATCTGCAGTCAAGCAATTTCCAGAAAATATCATTTTTTCGCGGAACCTTTCCCGACTTCCCTGATTTCTGCCGGTTTTCTTACCTATGCCGGCTTCATTTCAATCGCGTCGGCATTCGGCGCGGGGGCGGGCTGGTGAGTCGCCTTCGCCAACCATGGCAAGCAATCGAAATCGACGAGCCACTTTCCGGCCTAGAACTGGCGGAAATCTCACCCGGCATCGGCCGAGGCCCTTCACGCCAGCGTTCTCGCATCAGGCCGACAGCACTCATGCCTAGATATCCCGCGAATCCATCGTCCACCCGTTCGTGGGTCGCGACTTGGCACGCGGCTGCTTCCGATTCGCTTCAGGGGCAACGCCCGCGCTGTGCCAAAAAGCTACGGCGTACTTCGCGAAGGAGTCACGATGAAATTCGGCCGGATTAGGGAGCACCGTGACTCCTACCTGTCGGCAAAGCAGGGCGATAGCTAGCCGATCATCAAGCGGATTAGTTCGCGGCAGAAATCGGGGAGGTCGTCGGGCTTGCGGCTGGAGACGTGATTGCGGTCGACGATGACCGATGCGTCTTCGTACAGACCGCCCGCATTGATCAGGTCGTCCTTGATCCCCGGGGAACCGGTGACGCGAACGCCGCGGTAGACGCCGGCGGAGATCGGGATCCACCCGCCGTGACAGATCGCGGCGATCGGTTTGCCGGCGGCGTGGAAATCACGCACCAATTGCAGCACTTTCGGGTCACGTCGCAACTTGTCGGGCATGAAGCCGCCGGGTACGACGAGCGCATCGAAATCGCCGGCCTGCATGTCGTCGATCGCCGCGTCGGACACGCAGGGATAGCCGTTCTTGCCCTCGTACTTGGTTTTGGTTTGGTTGCCCGCCAGCGTCGTGGTCGCGCCGGCTTCTTCTAAGCGGAGCTTCGGATACCACAGTTCGAGGTCTTCGTAGATATCGCCGGTGAAGATCAGAACTCGCTTACCGAGCAGCGGGCGGTCGGCGGGATCGGGCATGATGAACTCGATGAGGGTATCTGGGGCAGGAAGCAGGCCACCCGTCCGCCAGCGCAGCGCGGGGTAGCGGTCACAAGACCGCGAGCGTGTGAAAGTTAGGGTTGGGCGAGCAGACGGGCCAGCGCTTCGCGACCGGTCATGCCGGGCGCGATGCCCAGCGTGGCGGCACGGCGGCTGACGCCGACAATCTTCGCGTCCAGCAGGTCCTCGCCGGTCCGCAGCGGATGGCTGGGGGTACCGCGGGCGATCGCGACCGCGAGGTCAAAATCGTCGGCGCACTTCAGGTCGTAGATTCCGCAGCCGACGATCCCGCGGGGCGTGTGCAGCGCGCAATACTGGCCGCCCGCCCAGGCATATTGGGACGCCACGACCGGGCCGTCGGGGGTCTCGATCACATGCTGATCGGCGGTGAGTCCGGGGATCATGGGCGGGTTTTCCGGCGGTGATTCGATGGGGTCAGAACTGCCAAATCTGTGGCAAGTTGACTTCGCCTCCTCGCCACGCTTCGATGAATCGCGGCAGGCTGGGGAGGACTTCGGTGGCGACGTGAATTTCGCGATGGTCCATCCAGTAGAACTCGGCGACTTCATGGACATCGGGCAACGGTTCAGCGGCCTCATCCAGATTGGCCCACCAAAACGCGAGTTTGGTTCCCCAGGGCGTCACGCTCCGCCAGCAGCAGTGGACGGGGACGACCTGGATCGACAGTTCCTCTTGCATTTCGCGGACCAAGGCTTGCTCTTCGGTCTCGCCTTCTTCGATCGTGCCGCCGGGGAGGCAGAGTTTGCCGGGGGCGGTGACCCACTGGCTGCGGCGGATGGTCAACAGCTTATCACCGCGGAGCATCACCCCGACAACACCGCGTTTACCTTTGACGAATGGTTTAGGGCGATTCATGTTCATGGGCTACCCTGGTTACGTCGCTGGCGGTACATGTTCAGAATGTAATGAATCCCGAGGCAGTTTTGCAGACACCCACCCCCCGAGAGTTGCCGGGTTGTTCGATTTTACCTCCCTTCCGGCCGCTGACGCGCTCCGGATCGTCCGCCGGCTCCAAGCGGCAGGCTTCGTGGCCTATCTAGCCGGGGGCTGCGTCCGCGATGGGCTGCTGGGGCTGGCGCCGAAGGATTTTGACGTCGCGACCGACGCGACGCCCGAGGCCGTTCGAGAGCTGTTCGGGCAGCGGCGGACGTTGGCGTTCGGGGCTTCGTTCGGGGTGATCGGGGTGCAGGGGGAAGGGCCGTCGCCGACGGAGGTCGCGACCTTCCGCTGCGACGGGACCTACAGTGACGGGCGGCGTCCAGACCATGTGCGTTACGGCAACGCCGAAGGGGATGCCCGTCGCCGGGACTACACGATCAACGGGTTGTTCTACGACCCAGTCGCCGATGTCGTCGTCGATTTCGTCGGGGGCAGGGCCGATTTGGCGAGCCGTATCGTACGGGCGATCGGTGACCCCAACCTGCGAATCGGCGAAGACAAGTTGCGGATGCTCCGCGCGATCCGCTTCGCCGCGATGCTCGGTTTCAAGATCGATGGGCCGACGGCGGCGGCGATCCGCCAATTCGCCGCTCAGGTGACCGTGACCAGCGGCGAACGGATCGGGGCGGAGATGCGGCGGATGCTCGGCAGCCACGGGGCACCGATCGCGATCGAACTGTTGGCCGACACAGGGCTGCTGCGGGTCATTTGGCCGGACCTGGAGGAGACGCCGGAAGGCCTGGCGATGGCGACCCGTTTGGCGGGCGCGGTCCAGCCGCCGGACTTTGTGGCTTGCGTGGCCGCGATCTGCGGGGCGACGTCGGCCGATCCGCGGCGGACGGTCGAAAGGTTGTCGGAGGCATGGCGCTGGTCGACGGAAGAACGCGAGGCGGTGGGCGAAGCGATTCGACACCGGGACATCGTCGTCCAGGCAGACCGCTTGCCTTGGTCGGTCGTTCAACCGGTGCTGATCCAGCGTTATCGGAACACGACGCTGGCCGCAGCGGAGGCTTGGGCGATCAGCACGGGCGTTTCGCGGACGGGCATCGATCAGTGTCATCAGCGGATCGCGAACTGGCCGCCCGAACGTTTGGACCCGGCATATTGGGTGACCGGGCAAACCTTGATCGAGTTGGGCCATCGCCCGGGGCCGAATTTCAAGAGCGCCTTGGCCGCGGTACGGGCGGCCCAATTGGACGGGCAGATCGCGACCGTTTCCGAGGGGATCTCGATCGCCGAAAGCCTGCTCCGGCGGGAGTCGAACGGCTAGTCAAAGATACCGGCGCCGAAACCGTCCGCGGCCTCATGCCGGTGGGTGCGGGGTGCTTCGCTTTCGCCACCCCGAACCGCGGCGGGGAGTTCTCGCGATTTGTCCGGCAAATCTCGACGTGGTGCCGGGGTCATCGCTGGCGGTTCGCGCCGTGGGCTCGCTTCGGGAAGGGGCCGCGCCGGGTGTGGTTGGCCGCGGGGCGGCCCGAGCGGTTGTGGCGGATCGACCCGAGTGACCGGCGGCGGACTTGGGGCATGATTCTCGGCCGGGGAAGACTCGCCACGTGGCTTGGCGGCGAACAGGTCATCCGATGATTCCGAGATCGCCTCGAAATCGTCGTCGTATCGCGAGCGGTAGCCCGGTTCGGCGGATCGGGCCAACTCCTGCGCGAACTCCAGCAACACGCTGGCGGAAATCTTCTCACGGCATTCGCTGTTCACCGGGTGGGCGACATCGGCGTACAGTTTTTGAGGCGAGTCGGTGTGGAGTTGGGCTTTCAGTTTCGTGCCGCATTGATTGCAGAAGGCGGCGCGGAGGTGATTTTTGTAATGGCAGCGGTGGCAATGGGCCGACAACTTCCGGCTCGGCATCGCGACGAAGGGACCGCTGAGGCCATCGATGATTTTTAGATCACGGATGACGAAGCAGTGGTCGAAGGTGATGCTGCAGAACGCCCGCAAGCGGTCCTCGCTCCCTTCCATCAGCTTGATTCGGACTTCGGTCACTTCCACGGTTCGCTGCTCCCTAACCGTAGGTGGTAGCGAGGCGATCAAACCTCGCTTGGCGTTGGCTCGGATCTGTTCGGATCGGGTGCGGTCGCGTCCACTCCGCCCGGGCGGCTCCCTTGAGTCGGACGGTGTCCGCCGCGGCGCGGCGGGCGTGCCGACTTGCCGTAGTCGGTTCCTCGTTGCCGGTCTTGCCTGCGATGTCTACCTCATACCCGGCCAGGCTTGCACCCGGCCCGCCTTACTTCCCGTCTGTCAGTCTGTCAGTCTGTCTCATGCCCAGCGGAACCGGGGCCGCGGCGACACGCTGGACAGCACCAGCACTTTGCCCGCGGAGCCCTGTCGTGCCCACGCCTCGCCGAGCCGTTGTCCGCGCTGTCGGGCTTGTTCCTGATTTTCACAGAGCGCGAAGCAAGCCGAGCCGCTGCCGGTCATCATGGCAGGGGCCAAGCCGTTCGCTTCCATCAACGACAGGAGATCGCCAACGACAGGCGAAAGGAGTCTCGCTGGGTGCGACAATCGGTTCAACATGCACGAGTGTAACGCAGCGAAAGAGCCCGCTGTCAACGCGTCGAGAAATTTCCCGACCCGCACGGGTTGCTGCGGGATTTGGGCAGCCGCATAGACGCGCGCGGTCGACAGCCCGCCACGGGGATAGCCGACGACAAACCAGAGCGGCCGTGGCAGGGTGTGGGTTTCCAATTTCTCCCCGCGACCGGTCGCGATCGCGACGGTCGGACCGGGCGATTCGGCTGGGGGCTGGTTTGCGAGCAACAGCTCGGGGGGCCCGAGGAAGAACGGGACATCGCTGCCGATCCCCGCGGCGATCTCGGCGAGTCGTTCGCCGGTGGTCCGAATGCCGGCGAGCATCACGGCGGCGTGGATGGCGGCTGCCGCATCGCTGCTCGCCCCGCCCATCCCCGCGCCGGCGGGGATGCGTTTGCGGACGGTCACGTCGAAACCGCACTCGACACCGAACGCGACTTTGACGGCGGTGATGGCGCGGTGGATCAGATTCGTCGCGTCGTCGGGAATCGACAGTAGGGGTTCCGCCGCCTCCCCGAGCGCCTCGGTCCAGGCGGCAGCGGATGGCCACCAGTGGGTCTGCAGCCGAACGTCGGCATGCGCGGCGGTGCGTCGGACCAGCAGCGTGTCGAAGCAACTGACCGGCACCATGGCGGTCTCGAGTTCGTGATAGCCGTCCGGCCGCTTGGCGAGCAGTTCCAGAAACAGGTTCAGCTTGGCCGGGGCGCGGACGACCACAGCGGACGGACGGGGGGAGCGTTCGACGGGCGGGGCGGTCGAGTGGGACAAGACGGTGGCCTCGAAAACGGGACGAGTCCGCCCCGCCGGGCGGCTACCCGCCACGGGCGCGGGGCCGGGCCAGGATCAAAGAAAATAGGTCTCGGAGAGGGTATCACCGATCCGGTTCATGTCGCCCTGAATGGAGTCGACGAACTCGTGCAAACCGCCGAGGAGAATCTCCTTGGCGTCGGCTTCGCGAAGCCGCTGACGGACCGCGGCGACTTGGCTGGCCGGCTTGGCATGGCGTTCATCGGTCGCCCCGCCGCTGATCGCGGCCAGCGAGGTTTCGATGTTCTCGACGCAGAACAGGACCGAACGCGGGAACTCGGGGCGGAGCAAGAAGAAATCGACGACCTTATCGCTGCGGATCATGTGGTGTTCGCGGCGGTAGGCCTCGAAGCCGCTGATCGAAAACAATAGGCTCGACCACTGCAGGTCGTCCAGCGCGGTGCCGACCGATTCGACCGTCGGCAAGAGTGTGAAGTACTTGACGTCCAAAATGCGGGAAGTCTTGTCGGCCCGCTCCAGCAACCGCCCCATGTTGGCGAAGTGCCAAGCATGATCGTGGGACATTGTCGCATCCAAGATGCCGGTCAGCGTATGGCATTGGTGGCGGATCGTGTCGAAGAACTCGGTCGGCGAATCGAGTTGGGTCGACGAGCGGGCGGCGGCATCGACGAAGTGGTACAGCGAATTGATCTGCTCGAACGCTTCGGACGAGAGCGACTCGCGGATCGAGCGGGCATTTTCCCGGGCATTGCGGAGCGTCGTGATCACGGAGTTGGCATAGTCCTTGTCGAAGGCCAAGAACCGGGTTGCCGATTCGCCATCCGCCGACTTATAAGACTTGTCGAAGACCTCGTCGTCACCGGTCGCGTTGATCAGCGGCCGCCAGGGCTGATCGACCCCCATCGGTTGATCCAGGACCAAGTTCAACGTGACTTCGACGAAACGGGCCGTGTTCTCGGCCCGCTCGATGTAGCGGGCCATCCAGTAAATCGATTCGGCGACTCGAGAAAGCATGATCGATGTGGCTGCTGAGCGATGGTTGCGGAAGTGCGATGCGCGGTCCGTGCGGAAGCTTGCCCGAAGCTCGCCAGGCGTAGGCGCCGCGACTGAGTAGCGGCGGCCCTGGCGTGGGCGTCGGGTCGAAGTTAAATGTCTTGGTGGGTATCGACTTCGCCGTGTCCCGGCTCGGCGGCCACCCAGGTATCCTTGCTGCCCCCGCCTTGGGACGAGTTCACGACCAGCGAACCCTTGCGGAGGGCGACGCGGGTCAACCCGCCGGGCAGCACCCAAATGTCCTGGGTGCCATGCAGGATATAGGGGCGGAGATCGACGTGCCGGCCCTGCAACTCGCCGTCGATCAGGGTTGGCATCCGAGACAGCGACAGTGTCGGCTGGGCGATGAAGTTCCGCGGGTCCTGACGAATTTTGACCGCGAACTCGGCCCGCTGTTCGGCGGTCGCGTGAGGACCGATCAGCATGCCGTAGCCGCCCGACTCGCCGGCCGGTTTGACGACCAAATCCTCCAGGTGGGCCAGGACATACTTGCGGTCTTCCGGGCGTTGGCAGATGTAGGTCGGGACGTTCGGCAGGATCGCTTCCTCATTCAGGTAATAGCGGATCATGTCGGGNNACGTTGCCCGCGCGGTAGGCACCCATCAATCCGGCGACCCCGAGTACCGAATCGGCGCGAAAGACGTCCGGGTCGAGGAACGTGTCGTCGACGCGACGATAGATCACGTCGACCCGCTCCGGCCCCTCGGTGGTCCGCATGTAAACGAAGTTATCTTTGACGAACAGGTCGCGACCTTCGACCAGTTCCACGCCCATCTGGTGCGCCAGAAAGGAATGCTCGTAGTAGGCCGAGTTGTACATGCCGGGGGTCAGGACCACGATCGTCGGATCGCTGACCTCTTCGGGCGCCAAGCCGCGGAGCATCCCGTACAGTCGCGCCGGATAGTTGCTGACCGGCCGCACTTTGCAGGTGGCGAAGACCTGGGGAAAATTCCGCTTCATCACCGCGCGGTTCTGCAGCACGTAGGAGACGCCCGACGGACAGCGGAGGTTGTCCTCCAGCACGAAGACCGCGCCATCGGCATCGCGGATCAGGTCGGTGCCGGTGATGTGGCACCACACGCCGCCGGGCGGATGCAGCCCGATGCAGGGCTTCAGGTAGGTCGACGCTTTCTCCACCAAATCTCGCGGCACGATCCCGTCATTGAGGATCGCCTTCTCGTTGTAGACGTCGTCGATGAACAGGTTCAGCGCGCGAATCCGCTGCTTCAGTCCCGCTTCGATGTGCCGCCACATCATCCAGCCGACGACGCGGGGGACGATGTCAAACGGGAAGATCTTTTCGGTGCCGCTGGAATCGCCATAGACCGCGAAGGTGATCCCCATCCGGTGCAGGGAGCGTTCGATCGCGCCTTGCCTCCGCAGCAGGTCGCCGGGGGGCAACCGATTGATCACATCGACCAAGGGGGCCGCGTCGGGACGAGGCTGACCGCTGGACTCGATCAGCTCATCAAAGAATTTACCAGGGGCGTAGTTTTTGAACGAGATTACGGCATCGCTGACGGGCACTGAAATAGCTCGCTGGTGTGGACGTCATGAACCCACGGCTGATTTTCGCGCGTGGGCAACCTCCCTCCTCGCTGCGGGAGAGAGCCCCGGGGCTCCGCCTGCCCACCTGGTCTAAGGGTACGCGATCGGCCCCCCCGATGTCGAGTACACCGCGTGCGGACCGCCGATCGCGTATCGATTTTCGCCCGTCCCGAGGGGCACTTACGCGACTGGGGATCTGCGACCCATCCCCACCCACGGCAACGATTCCTCGGCGATCGCTTTGCTGGTGAACTCGCCGGGGTTATCGTAGAGCGGATGGCTGCCCACGGTGACCCTCGCGGAGCGTGATCCCGGGTGGGCCTGCGAAGGCGTCCGCCTGGGTGGTCCGGTGCAGGCGTCCGCCTGGGTGGTCCGGTGCAGGCGTTCGATCAACGCTCCCGCCGGTCGGATCATCGACGCATCCGTCCGGCGTGGGCGACGCGTCGATCGACCATCCGGCTCATCGCACCCCTCGGTCCCTTGCCTGTCCCGCCCCATGACTGACGCTACCCGACTTCAGGCCCTCGAACCGCCACTCCGCCGGGTGCTGAGGGATTGCCGGAAGTTGTATGCGGCCTGCGCCAAGCTGATGGTGCAGCGCCATCCGACGGAATTGGGAACGCAGCTCGCGAGCTTCCCGCAGCTGATGGAAGATCTGCATCGCGGCCTGGTGATCAAGGTGTTCACCGAGATCGTCCAAGCCGACGGCCGCTGGACGACGATGGAAAAGCAAGTCGCGGCGATGCTGATCGAGCACCTGTGGGAAGAACACCTGCGGGGCGAACGGTTGCGCGAAGCGATCGAGGGACTGCTCTGTCGTTCCGAGTCGCTCACCTGGGGTTCGCTGCTGGCCCCGTTCGTCCGCTATCACCCCTTGCGCGATGGGGTCGCGCAAGTCGAAACGATCGTCTCGCGTTTGGCCAATCTGATCGCCAAATGCGACGGCCAACCGAGCGCCGAGGAGACGCGGCGATTGCACGAATTGCAGGCGACAGTCAGCTCAGCGCTGCGGGCCCGACCGGGCGGCGAGCCCGCGTGGCGCGAGCCGACGTCGCGCGAGACCGAGTTCTTGCATTCGCCTCAGCAACCAACGCAGGCCCCGGCGGGCGAACCGGGCAGGCCACCAGGCAACGCGGCCCAGCGTGGCAGCGGCACGCGACCGCCGACCGCCGTTACCGCATCGCAGGTCAATCCGGCCCAACGGCTCGCCGAAGCCCTGGCCGAACTCGACGCGTTGGTCGGGTTGGTGGAGGTCAAAAAACGGATCCGCTCGCTGTCCAACTTCTTGCAACTGCAGCGGAAACGCCAGCGGGCGGGACTGGCGACGATGCCGATCAGCCTGCACATGTCCTTTGTCGGCAACCCCGGCACGGGCAAGACCACGGTCGCCCGGATCGTCGGACAGATCCTCGGCTCGATGGGGATCCTCCCCAGCGGGCACTTGGTGGAAACCGATCGCAGCGGCCTGGTCGCGGCGTACGCCGGGCAGACCGCCCCGAAGACCAATGCCCTCTGCGACTCGGCGCTGGGAGGCGTGCTGTTCATCGATGAAGCCTACAGCTTGGTCGACAGTTCCGGCGAAGACGTCTATGGCCGGGAGGCGATCCAAACGTTGCTCAAACGGATGGAGGACGATCGCGATCAGTTCGTCGTGATCGTGGCGGGATATCCGGACGAAATGGACCAGATGATCCGTTCCAACCCCGGCTTGTCATCGCGGATCAACACCCGGATCGAGTTTCCTGACTACTCGCCGATCGAGCTGGGTCGAATTTTCGAAATGCTCTGCAAGCGGAATGATTATCGTTTGCCGGCCGAAAGTCGACATCGGCTGTTGGTCGCGTTCGCCGACGCCTATCGCCAGCGCGACCGCCACTTCGGCAACGGGCGGTTGGCTCGCAACGCGTTCGAGGACTGCGTGCGTCATCTGGCCGACCGGATCGCCGATGTCGCGACCTTGACCGACGAGCTGATGACCCAGCTGAAGCCGGAAGACATCTCGCTGCCGGGAATTCCCCACCGACGGATCGACGAGCTGATCGCGCAGCCGCATGCGCTGCGAGCGGTTTGCCCCCAGTGCGGACAGAAGCCACGCGTCCGCGGCGCGACGCTCGGTAAAACCGTCCGCTGTCCGAGTTGCCAAACGCCCTTCGCAGCCGCCTGGGCCGAAGTCGAACACGAGCCGACCGCCGGGCCGAGTTAAGGCGAGCCGAATGCTGGCCCGAATCGAAGGGAGGTACGGCCGCGGGGCAACGAGGCGCGGCCGGCTGGGCGGTTAGCGTCAGCCGTTGAGCTGTGCCAGCACGCGGCGGACGATCTGGTCGATCGCCTCGGGCGAACAGGGCTGCGCGGCCGGTTTCGCGGCGGCCGATGGTTGGCTGATGTACTCGGCCTGCACGCCAGCGACCAGATGGTCGATGCGGTTCTGCATGACGGCGATCTGCTGACGCTGGTCCTCGGAGACCGGGACGCGTCCGAGGCCCAAATCCCAGCCTCGCGACCTGGCACCGGCCCGGAAACCTTCGGGGAATTCGCCCAGCCCGATCATCGTGTCGAATAGCGGAATCAGTTGATATTGCAGCCGCATCGCGTCGTCGATCTTGCCAGCCAGCACCGCCCGGTGCAGGGCCCGCGTCAGTTCCGGGACAACGCCGCTGGTCGCATTGGTGCCACCGTCGGCCCCGGCGATCAGCATCAACGCCAACGAAGGGTCCCAGCCGGTGAGGAAGCTGAAGTCGTCGCGCATCGGGCGGATCGCGGCCATCATCCGCATCATGTTCGGCAGATCGCCGCTGCTGTCCTTGATGCCGATGATTCGCGGGAACTCGCTCGCCAGCCGGACCACCGTGCTGACGTCGATCGGCGAGGCGAACAACGGGATGTTGTAGAGCGTGACGTCGACGCGAACCGCGCGGGCGATTTCGCGGAAGTAGGCGTACACCCCTTCGCTGCTCAGTCGGTAATAAAACGGCGCTACGATCGCCACGGCCCGGACGCCCATGTCGCCGTAGGCATTGCAGGCATCGATCGTTTCGCTGGCGTTCGCTTCGGCCGCGCCGGCCAACACGGGGACTCGGCCGCGGGTTTGATCGACGACGATCTTGACGATCTTGCGGCGTTCATCGGCGGTGAAACGGACGAACTCACCCGTGCTGCCGTTGGGATAAAGCCCATCCACGCCCCGTTCGATCAACCAATCGACGTAGCCCCGCAATTTACCCTCGTCCACACGGCCGGAGGCGTCGACGGGGGTGATGTTGGGGGTCAGGATGCCAGAGATGCGAGCGGCTTGGGTCATGACGCGTTGATGGATGCCGGTGACGATTGGGAGAGCAGAAATGGCGTTGCGCGCCGGACGACGACCGCCCGCGCCGACCCGCGAGCGGTCGGGCAGGGCATGTCGGAGGAGTCCGGCTACCAGAGACTAGGTCAAAACCAGCCGATTGCAACCAAGCTGTAGCGAACGACCAAACCGGCGACGACCACGCTCACGATGCTCATCAGTTTAATCAGAATATTCAGGCTGGGGCCGCTCGTATCCTTAAACGGATCGCCGACCGTGTCGCCGACGACGGCCGCTTTGTGAGCAGCGCTCCCCTTGCCATCGTGATGCCCGGCCTCGATGTACTTCTTGGCGTTGTCCCAGGACCCGCCGCTGTTACTCATGAAAATCGCCAAACAGAAACCGGCTGTGAGGCTACCGGCCAGCAACCCGATCACGCCGCCAACCCCCAACAACAAGCCGACCAGGATCGGCAGCAGCAGTCCCAACAGACTTGGCAGGATCATCTCCCGCTGGGCCGCCTGGGTGCTCAATTCGATCGGCCGTTGATAATCTGGCTTGACCGAGCCATCGAGAATCCCAGGATTTTCGCGGAACTGACGCCGAACCTCGACGACCATCCCCTGCGCGGCGCGGCCGACGGATTGCATCGTCATCGCGCAGAAGACGAACGCACTCATCGCCCCCAGGAACGCCCCCACCAGAACGCGGGGGTTCATCATCGTGGCGTCGTAGTAGTTCGAGAAATCGCGGATCGTGGCGGACTGCAGCGCGACCAACCGGGTGTCGGTCTGGGGGACGCGTCCGCGCCCCGGATCCGTGGCAAGGAATTCGGTGGTTGACCAGTCGAGCATCCCCTGGTCGGCCGAACCACGGAACACGAGGTACTTGTTGACCTGGTCGCCATCACGCCGCACCAGGAAATCGGACGTCACGGCTTGGAACCCTTCGGCATCCGATTGGGCGACCACGGCGTCGCCCCAGCGTTCGAAGCCGTCCCGTACCCCTTCGAAGTAGGCGGCCAGGAGCGCCAGCGCCGTCAACGCCGCCGAGCCGATCGCGAACCCCTTGCCGGTCGCCGCGGTGGTATTGCCCAGACTGTCCAAGGCGTCGGTCCGCTGGCGAACGATCGGATCGAGTCCCGCCATTTCGGCATTCCCCCCGGCGTTGTCGGCGATCGGTCCGTAGGCGTCGGTCGCGAGGGTGATCCCCAAGGTGCTGAGCATCCCGACCGCCGCGATGCCGACCCCGTACAGCCCGAGCGAGAAATACTGCAGGTTGTTGAATTGGCCTCCGGTCGCGAACCCGAAGGCGGCTAGCGTCCCGGCGCAAATGATGACCACCGGCACCCAGGTGCTGAGCATCCCGCCGGCGATCCCGCTGATGATGATCGTGGCCGCTCCGGTTTCGGCCTGGGCGGCCAGATCCCGCGTCGGCTTGTACTCGTCACTGGTCGAATATTCGGTCCACTTGCCGATCGACCAACCCGCCATCAGCCCGATGATGACGCTCACCGCCACCCCGGGGATCAGTCCGAACAACAGCGTTCCGGGAACCTTGGGCATCAGCAGCATCGACAACCCGATGGCGGCCACCACGACCAAGGCCGAAGAGAGGTTGATGCCGCGGCCCAACGCGACCAACAAGGCCTTCTGCGACAATTCCTCGCCGGTTCGCACGGCATAGATCCCGACGATCGACAGCATGATGCCCGCCGCGGCGATCGCGATCGGCAACAGCATCGCCGACATTTGCGCCGACGCCACATCCATCCCCGCGGGGACGAGCGCCCCCGACCCGAAGGCGGCGGCCCCGAGTGCCGTGGCGGCCAAAATCGAGCCGCAGTAGGACTCGTACAGGTCAGCGCCCATGCCCGCAACGTCGCCGACGTTGTCACCGACGTTATCGGCGATCGTCGCCGGGTTGCGAGGCGAATCTTCTTTCAGGCTGTGTTCGACTTTGCCCACCAAGTCCGCGCCGACGTCGGCCGCCTTGGTGAAAATCCCCCCGCCGACTCGGGCGAACAACGCTTGAGCGCTCGTCCCCATCCCGAACGACAGCATCGTCACCGAGATCTGGGCGATGCTCATCCGCGACTGTTCGCCGCCCAACAGCGGCACCAACCAGTAGAGGATCGCGAACCAGAGGCAGACGAACAGCAAGCCCAAGCCGACCACGGTCAAGCCCATCACGGCACCGCTGCGGAACGCGACCCGCAAACCGTCATTGAGCGAACGCCCGGCCGCTGCCGCCGTGCGGGCGCTCGCGTAGGTCGCCGTCTTCATCCCGAACCAGCCTGCCAAGCCGGACAAGAATCCGCCACTCAAAAACGCCAGCGGCAGAAACCCGCTCTGCAGCCGCAGCCCAAAGGCGGCATAAGCCAGCAACGCCGCGACGATCACAAAGACGATGGTGACCCATTTGAATTGCTGGTGCAGGTAGGCATTCGCCCCGCTGCGGACGCTGGCGGCGATCTCCCGCATCAAGTCCGTCCCCTCGTCACAGGCCATCATCTCGACGAAAAACCGACGGGCCCAGTACAGCGACGCCACGGCAGCCAAGATCGAGGCTGAAATCACAACAACGGGTAACACGCTCTGAATGTCCTTGCGAGGGGAAGGGGGAAGGCCGGGCGAGTATGATCGGGTTGCAGCTGGCGGTTAGAATAATCCGCACGCGCCGCCCAGCAGGCGGTACCAAATTCCGACAAGCTCGATTTCGCGCCCGCCGGCACCATCGCCGACCGGCACTCAAGCTCGATAATGGAAGCTTAACTTCCTCAGATAGCTTTACAATAGCATGATGAATGCCACAAAGTCGCACCGCTCCCTTCAGACTTTCGGCTCCGCTGGCCAGCCTTGGTCGCCGTCAGGACCATCTGTAACGACAATCCGGATGATCGCGACGCTCGCCCTGATCCTGCTCCTAGCGACGGATGCGCGCCGGTCGGCGGCGGATGATTCAACGCCTGCCGAGCAGGGGGCGGCCGAGCAGGCCACGGCGGCGGCGCCCGAGGTGAACGCTCCGATCGATTTCTCTCGCGATATCCGTCCGATCCTGTCGGATGCCTGCTTCGCTTGCCACGGTCCGGACGAATCGCATCGTGAAGCGGACTTGCGCCTCGATTTGCCGGGCGGGGCCGCGATCGTCGCCGGTGACCTCGCCGCCAGTTCGCTGTGGGCGCGGATTCGTAGCGACGACGCCGACCAGGTGATGCCCCCGCCACACACCGGCAAACGTCTCGACGAACGGGAGATCGCGTTGATCGGTCGCTGGATCGAACAGGGGGGCGGATACTCTGAACACTGGGCGTTCCTGCCGCCCCGACGTTCGCCCTTGCCAACGACGCCCGTCCCGGACGAATTCGCTGAGTGGTCGCGGGGGGCGATCGACGCCTGGGTGCTCGATGGCATTGTTCGCAACGGCCTCGCGCCGTCCCCGCCCGCCGACCCCAGGACGCTCCTACGCCGGTTGCACCTGGACCTCATCGGTCTGCCGCCGACAATTGCGGACGTCGAACGGTTCGTCAACGATCCGACACCAGAGGCTTACGAGCGGGAGGTCGATCGGTTGCTCGATTCAGCGCACTTCGGGGAACGTTGGGGCCGGGTCTGGCTGGATGCCGCGCGGTATGCCGACAGCGACGGATTCGAAAAGGACAAGCCGCGGTCGGTCTGGTTCTATCGCGACTGGGTCGTCCGGGCGTTGAATGCCGACCTGCCTTACGACCAGTTCATCATCAAGCAGATCGCCGGCGACCGTTTACCCAACGCGACCCAGGAGGATCACGTCGCGACCGGCTTCCTGCGAAACTCGATGATCAATGAGGAGGGTGGGGTCGACCCGGAGCAATTCCGAATGGAGGCGATGTTCGACCGCATGGACGCGATCGGCAAGTCGATGCTCGGCTTGACGATCCAGTGCGCCCAATGCCATTCGCACAAGTACGACCCGCTGTCGCATACCGACTACTACGGGATGCTCGCGCTGATCAACAATTGCCACGAGGCGAGCGCGACGGTGTTCAGTCCCGAAGAACAGGTCGCCCGCCAAGCCACCCTGGCGAGGATCGATGAACTGCTGCGGACACGCCTGGCCGCCGACGGCGACTGGTTCAGCCGCTTCGCTCGTTGGCAGGCCAAGGCGAAGGAGACGCCGGTCAGCGATTGGCGGCCTGTCGAGATCAAGTTCAACCCCGAATCGATCGGGGGTCAGAAGTTTCTGCCGCAAGCTGACGGCAGCTACTTGGCGGCCGGCTACGCGCCGACGAAATTTCGACCGACGGGCGAGGTGAGCCTCACGACTGCCGGGCCGATCACCGCCGTGCGGATCGAACTGCTGAGCGACCCGAATCTGCCGCATGGCGGGCCGGGCCGTTCGGTCGACGGGACGTGGGCGTTGAGCGAAGTGGAACTGCAAATCCCGAAGATTGACGACAAGGGTCAAGAGACTTGGGAAAAGGTCGCGTGGGCCGACGCGCGAGCTACGATCGACCTGACGCCCTCGGCGCTGCCAACTCGCTATGCCGACAAAACGGAAACCGTCCGAACGCTCGGTCCGGTCGCCTTCGCCATCGACGGCGACCCGAACACCGCGTGGCACGGCGACGCCGGGCCAGGGCGGCGGAACGAACCGCAGACGGCGATGTTCCGGCTCGCCACGCCGATCGCGGCGGCGGGCGACGCGCCGCCGCGGTTCCGCATCCAGCTGAGTCAGAACCACGGCGGCTGGAATAGCGATGACAATCAGACTCACAACCTCGGACGATTCCGGGTCTCTGTCACGGATGCTCCCGAACCGTCGATCGCGCCGTTGCCCCCAAGGCAAATGGCCACGATCGGTGACCAGATGGACCGGTGGGAAGGCGAGTCGGGCCGCGCGGTCATCGAGCGTTTCGTCCGCGAGGATGAGTTGCTGCGAGATCTCGTCCCGCTGCTGGACGAAGCCTGGCAAGGCTACCCCGAGGGCACCTCGCAACTGGTGCTCGTCGAGCGAGAGCAGCCGCGGCCGACCCATCGGTTGGAGCGGGGAAATTTCCTCAGCCCCCGCGAGACCGTCGCCCCGGGATTGCCGACCTGGCTAGGCGTCGCGATCCCGCGCGACCCGTCGTCACAAGCACCGTTGGGTCGACTCGATCTGGCCCGCTGGATCGTCAGCCCCGACAACCCGTTGACCGCGCGGTCGATCGTCAATCGGCTGTGGCAGGAATACTTCGGCACCGGCCTGGTCGCCACCAGCGATGACCTCGGCATGCAAGGGTCAGCCCCCTCGCACCCGCAATTGCTCGATCAGTTGGCCGTCGACTTGATCGACAGTGGGTGGAGCCTCAAGGCCTTGCATCGCCAGATCGTCCTCTCGGCGACCTATCGGCAGGATTCCGCCGTGACGCCCGAGCGGTTGGCCCGAGACCCGCGGAATCGCTTGCTCTCCCGCGGGGCCCGCGTGCGCGTCCCCGCCGAGACGTTCCGCGATCTGGTCTTGTCCGCGGCCGGGTTGCTCGATCCTCAAGTCGGCGGGCCGCCCGTTTATCCGCCGGCCCCGGAGTTCCTGTTTCAACCACCCGCTAGCTACGGGCCGAAGAGTTGGGGTCCCGTCGAGAGCCCAGGCAGCTACCGCCGCGCGATCTATGCGTTTCGCTTCCGCTCGGTGCCGTACCCCGTGCTGGAGACGTTCGACGCGCCCAATGGCGACGTAGCCTGCGTGCGCCGATCAATCTCGAACACGCCGCTGCAAGCCCTGGTGTCGCTCAATGAACCGGTGTTCCTGGAAGCCGCGCGAGGCCTCGCGGGCCGGACCTTGGCCGAGACACGCACGGCCGGGGCGTCCGGGCGGGGTGACGTGGCGATCGAGCGGCTGTTTGTCGCCTTGACCAGCCGCGTCCCCAATGACGCGGAACGCGGTATCCTCCGCGAGTTACTGACCGAACAGCGAACGCGCTTGGCAGCCGACGCGGCCGCGACGCGGGCGATCGCGGGGGAAACCGCCGACACCGAGGACGCGAGCGAGCTGGCGGCCTGGACACTCGTTTGCCGGGTCGTGATGAACTTGGACGAGACCATCACCAAACCCTAAATCAGGAGTCGATTGCTCGGAGCCAACGGCAGCGATAAAATACGGGATTGCGATCCGCACGATCCGCAGACGGTATCGAGGGGGAGAGTTCACATGCCCGATGATTCCAACCAATGGCAACCCCCCGCCATTGATGTCTCTGAACTGAACCTGCCCAGCGGGACGGATGATTCGTCAGACGACCAGACCCAAGCGTTTTATCCCACGGAAAAATCACACAAGACCTTGGGGAAGATCTCGGTCTCTCATGAGCTGTGGCTGTCGCTCAATGGCATCTCCAGTGCGGTGCGAGAAGACGATGCGGCCGATCCCGGGAGCGAGGATGCGGCGCGAGTGCCGCTCAGTCCCTTGCCAAAAAGCCGCTACTTGGTCGGTGAGGAAATCGGTCATGGCGGCATGGGGGTGGTCTACGAGGCGTGGGACTCGCAGCTGCAGCGACGGATCGCGATCAAGCTGCTGCGTCACGAGGAACGGGTCAAGCAGGGCAGTTTGCCGAGGTTTTTTCGCGAGGCGCGGATCGCCAGCCGCCTGCACCACCCCGGCATCTTGTCGGTTCATGACTTTGACGTCGCCGCCGACGGCCAAGCATTTATCGTGATGGGCCTGCTGCACGGCGTCACGCTCTCGGAGTCGCTGAGCCGAGTCGTCGACCGGGCCGCGGAGCTCCCGCGTTTTTTCAACATCTTCATCAAGGTCTGCCAGGCCATCGCCTTCGCCCACGCGAAGGGGATCATCCACCGTGACCTGAAGCCCTCCAACATCATGATCGGTGACTTCGGCGAAGTCACCATTCTCGATTGGGGTCTAGCCAAGGTGATCGGGGAGGCCGCGCCACCAGCCGAGGCCTATCCGGATCCGGTCGCGGGCAGCCAACTCGACACCTGCGAATGGGAGACGGTCGCGGGCACGGTCTTCGGCACGCTGGCCTACTTGGCCCCGGAACAGGCGCGCGGCGAGGTAAATCGGATCGACCAGCGGTCCGACATCTTCGCGCTGGGCAGCATCCTCTGCGAAATCCTAACGGGCAAGCCGCCGTTCTGTGGCGAGACGATGGCCGAGACCTACAAGCAGGCGGTCAAGGGCGACATCTCGAAAATTTCGCGGCTGCTGGATGGCTGCAAAGGGCCGCGTTCGATCGTCGGTTTGGCCAAGAAATGCTTGTCACCCAAGCGGAGAGATCGCCCCGAGAACGTGGGCGAAATCATCGACATCGTGAGCGCCTTTCTGGAATCGGGTCAGCGCCGCGCCGAACAGGACTTGATCCGCTTTTTCGACCTTTCGCTCGACCTGTTTTGCATCGCCAACTTCCAAGGCTTCTTCACCCGGGTGAACGAAAATTTCCCTCGCTGCCTGGGATATACGGCGGACGAATTGGTTTCGCGACAATTCATCGAATTCGTCCATCCCGACGATTTCGACAAGACGATGGTGGAAATCGAAAAGCTGTCCCAAGGCGTGCCGGCGATTCAGTTTCGCAATCGCTACCGACATGCGGACGGGCATTTCATTTGGTTGGAATGGAATGCCCGCTCGGTGATGGACGAGTCCGCGATTTACGCCGTCGCCCGCGATGTCACGGACCAGTTGGATAGCGTCGAGGCCCGTTTCGCCGCGGAAGAGAAGTTGCTGCAATTGGCACAGATCGTCGATTCCGCCGGCGACGCGATCATCAGCAAAGACCCGAACGGGATCGTGCTCACCTGGAACGCGGGCGCCGAGAAGATTTTCGGCTACAGCCACCATGAGATGGTTGGCGAGTCGCTGACGAAATTAATCCCGCCGGATCTCCAGGATGAGGAACAACGCATCCTCGAAGCGCTGAAGGAAGGGAAACGTCTCGATCATTTCGAGACGGTGCGGCTGCATAAGGATGGGCGACGGGTCGACATCTCCGTAACGATTTCCCCGATCAACGATTCACGGGGCGAAGTCATCGGCGCCTCCAAGATCGCCCGGGACATCAGCCATCACAAACGACTCAGCGAAGCGTTCGAGAAAAATCACTGCGAGCTGCTCGATTTCGCCGACACGGCAAATATCCCGCTGCACTGGGTCGATCGCGCAGGCCGGATCCTGTGGGCCAATCAATCGGAACTCGACTTTCTGGGGTACAGCCGCGACGAATACATCGGCCAGCCCGTCGATCAGTTCCATGCCGATCGGCAGGCGATGGATGAGATCTTGGAACGATTGGTTCGCGGCGATCGCCTGGGCGGGTTCGAAGCGAAACTGATCGCCAAGGGGGGCGAAATCAAGCGGGTCCTGATCTTTTCCAGCGCCTACTTTGAACAGGGTGAGTTTCAACACACCCGCTGCTTCACGATCCACCTGAAAGATGCCTGACNNCGATCCGCGACGCTCCGCGGTCCCCGGGACGGGCCTTGTCGATCACTTCTTCCCCAGCGCCCGCTTGGCGGCGAAGAACTCGGTCAACAAACGGCCGCACTCGTCACCGAGCACGCCGGCGACAATTTCGCAGCGGTGGTTCAGCCGCGGATCATCGAGCAAGCGATACAGACTTTGCACGGCCCCTGCCTTGGGATCGCTGGCACCGAAGACGACGCGCGGGATGCGGGCCAACAGGATCGCTCCCGCGCACATCGGACAAGGCTCCAGCGTGACGTACAACGTGCACCCTTCCAGTCGCCAATCCTCGAGCGCGGAGGCCGCCTGGGTGATGGCCAGGATCTCCGCGTGGGCGGTCGGATCGCGGAGTTGTTCGCGACCGTTGTGGGCCTCGGCCAAAATTCGACCTTCCCGAACGATGACAGCGCCGACCGGCACCTCATCGGCCCGCGCCGCGAGCTGGGCTTGGCGAATGGCCTGCATCATCCCGACCTGGTCGAAGTTGACCGGGCCGTCGGTTTCGTCAAAGCGGTATTCGATCACGCTGGAAGGCTGGGGCTACGGGCAAGTCGGGGCAGAGGCAAGGGAGCCAAGATCGTCGCGGGCCGGCCGTGCCGACGTCACTTCGCCGCCGGCGCAGGTAACTCGCGGACCCGGATGTTGCGAATCTCCGAGACGCACTGAAAGGACGCGAATCCGACGGGGGTCGACTGCTCGAGTTCCGCGCGAATATCGAGCGGCCGATCATCACGGGTGAAGTCGATGACCTCTTCGTCGTCGATGTAGGCGTTCAATTTTTGATCGCTGACCCGCATGCGGATCTTGTACCAGCGATTCTGCTGGAACTCGCGGATGATCATCGTCTCGTTGTTGGCCGCGTCCAGGCCACCGATGCTGGAGATCCCGACCAGTGAACCGCCCCAGCCGCCGAGGATTAGGCTGAATCGTTGGTCACCGACCGGCAACGTCATGCCGCAGAAAAAATCGAAACCGTTGGTCCGGCGAGCTTCGAGCGAGATCTCGTAATTCTTTTTCGGAAAATCACCCTTCCAGCGGACGCCCGTCAGCGGATCGCCGAAGCCCAAGTGGATCACGCCATCTCGGATCTTGAAATCGCCATCCCCCCCGAAGCGGGACTGTTCCCAGGGGGCATCATCGCGAATCTCGAGTTTCTTCCAAGCCGCCGCGGCGGCGGGCGATTCCGGCTCGCTCGCAGCCTTCGCCGCGTCTTGGGGCTGATCAGCCATCGCCAGACGGGTACCGAAGAAGGCAGGCGAAATCGCTGCGAGTAACGCCAAGGCGGCAAACTTCAGGGCGGGTGACATGATGACAATCCTCATTCCGACTTGGCCGAAGAATAGGGGGGGACGATTGTGAGCAGATGAACTCCGATTAAGCTCTTACAGCGGACGGGCCGCCGGTGGCGCCGTCTTCCGGTGCGGCCCCAGCGACATCATACCCATGCTCAGCCTGACGCGAATCACGATCTGCGGAATTCGGTTGGTGACTTACGCATTGGTGGTGTACTGGATCACGATTTTCGTCGGCACCCATCTGCCGCGGGAGATGGCTGAGGAGGAAATGGCGCGACTCGCGGAGTTCAATCTCAACGACAAGTCGCTCCATTTCATCGCCTACTTCGGGCTCGGGTTTTTGCTAGGCTGGGCCCTGCCAGCGAGATTCGGGCTGTCCCAAAGATTGGCTATCGCCATCGCGATCGGAATCTCCTACGCCGCGTTCGACGAGTGGTCGCAACGGTTCGCGAAGGGCCGCGTCCCGGGCCTCGACGACTTCATCGCCGACAGCGTGGGGCTCCTCGCCGGCCTGCTGCTCTATCTCGTGGTACGGCAAGCCTGGGCCTGGCGCCGACCGCCCGCAAGCGAAAATCACTCGGTCGCTTGAAGTTGCCTTGCGACCGCCACCGCGATCAGGCCCGTCGACACGCAGGCCGCGACGATGATCCGCGTCCAGGTCTTGCCCGCTGGCAGCCCACGATCGACCAGGGCGACCGCCGGCGCGACCAGTAGCATCCCGAGATAGGTCCACCAGGGGTGGTTCTCGTAACTGAAGAAGCGTCCTGCCGCGATCATCGCGGTCGCGAAGGCAACACCCGGGTAGGCGAAGCCGACGACGACGCCGTGCCGCAACCGCCCCGCCGCCGCGAACAGGATGCAGGGGAGGGTCGCGGCAATCGCGGCCAGCGTCCACTGTGCCAGCGCCCCATAGGTGGTAGCCGCGACAAACATCGGACCGGCGAGCATCGCCAGCACCACCAGCGGCAACCAGCGATCGGCATCACGGGCCGCGAGTTGGTCGACCGCCCAAAACCCGAGCAGACAGCTGCCGCCGAGCATCAGCCCCCAGCCCTGGTGCGCGGGTAACGCATCCTCCCACCCCGAGCCACTGGGGAGGCTGAGCGAAGCGGTGGCCATCGCCAGCAAGCCGGCGGCGACCCAGCGAGCGGGGGCATGACGAGCCGGCGACCACGTCGTCATCCCCAACAGCAACGCGGCGGCGAACAGTGAAAGATACCCGCGCTGCCAGAAATCCTCCGGCCATAGAAACGACGATTCCACGTCTCCGGCGATTCGCCAACCGATCAGACCGGCGAGGACTGCCAGGCTCCAACCGAGTCCGAGCACCGCGGGGGCGAGCAAGCTCGGCCAGGGGACGGAACAACAAGTCCTCCGCGCCGCAGGCTCGCGGAGGACAGGCAATTCGGACGAAGGAGCGGTTCCCGAACCAGCCGACAAACGCCCTGCCAGCCAACAAGCCGACAAGGCGATCACCATCGGGATCAGGCCATTGACCACCCAGGCGGTGGAGTCCATCGAATCACCGCTGGGAGGTTAGACGGCCGTGGAACGGAGGGATAGGGAAAACTAGCGATTCAAAACGAACTTGGCGGCGATCTCGACATCCTTCTCGATCTTGCCGACGCCATATTCCATCCCCCACAGGGTTCGGTCGATCTTGAATTTGGCGCTCAAATCGATCGATTCGTCGTTGACGGCGACGTCGCAGGGGATCGTGACTTCGACCGTTTTGCCGAGCATCGTCAGGTTGCCGACGACCTTCGCTTTGCCTTCCTCTTCCGGAATCAGTTGAGTCGCCTTGAAGGTGATTTTGGGGAACTTCCGCACGTCGAAGAAGTCGGGGTTCTTGAGGTGGTTGGTCAGTTTTTCGTCATCGGACCAGAGGCTGGTGGTGTCGATTTCGATTTCCAGCGTGCCGGCCTTGGGGTCTTCGAAGTCGGCGATCGACTTGACCTTGAACGCCTTGAAGCCGCCTTTGTGCATGCCATCGG
>DITY01000071.1:59158-75548 GCA_002422955.1 Planctomycetaceae bacterium UBA6172 | reverse complement strand
GTCGAGGGACACCGGACTTGTGTGTCACTGGCCGAGCGGACCATCTCTCCAGCCGGGGTGCTGCACCAGCAACGACCGACTAAGATAGCATCCGGGGAAGCGGGATCGGGTGGCGTGGCGTTCGAGCGCAGGATTTTTCGGGTGGAAGAAATACGTGTAGCGGTCTGGTTGGCGGCCGTGACCGCGATCCCGGCTGGTCTCGTCGCTGGCTTGGCGATGTTCCCGATCCGCCGACACGCCCGCCGCTTGGGTTTGCTCGACCGCCCGGGGGGCCACAAGTCGCACGTGATACCGACGCCGCTGGGTGGCGGGATTGGCATCTGGCTGGGCGTCGTGTTCACGATCGCGTTGGGGACGTTCAGCGTCTGGCTATGCCGCGACTCCGCCGAACTGCGAGCCCGATTGCCCGCCCTGGTCGCGATGAATCTGGACGGGGTGTGGTCGCGAGCCGGAGAGATCTGGTCAATTTTGGCCGGCGGGACGATCTTAGTCGGGCTCGGGTTGTGGGATGACCGACGCGGGCTCCCCTGGCCGCTCCGGCTAGGGGTTCAATTTTTGGTCGCTGGGGTGGTGGTGTTCGGCCTCGGCTACGGCTTCACGGTTTTCATCCCCCTGCCATGGCTGACCCAGGCGTTGTCGATCCTGTGGATCGTCGCGTTGATCAACTCGTTCAACATGCTCGACAACATGGACGGCTTGAGCGGCGGGATCGCGGCGATCTGCGCCGGTGCGCTCGCCGTGGTGATGTTCTCGACGCCGGGGACCGCGGGCCAGCCACAGTGGTTCGTCGCGGCGTTGTTGATGGTCTTGTTCGGGGCACTGATCGGGTTCCTGTTTCACAATTGGACGCCGGCGAAGATTTTCATGGGGGATGGCGGTAGCTACCTGGTCGGCTACCTGATCGCGGTCGCGACGTTGATCGCGACCTACGCCAGTTATGAGAGCGGCGCGCCCCACGCGGTCTTCGCGCCGCTGTGTGCGTTGGCGGTACCGCTGTACGATCTCACGACGGTGTTGTGGATCCGGATCCGCGCCGGCCACAGCCCGTTTCGAGGCGACCAGCGACACTTCTCGCATCGGCTGGTGGCGTTGGGATTGAGTCGGAAGCAGGCGGTATTGACCATTTACCTCGTCAGCATCACCTGTGGCATCGCCGCCATCCTGTTGACCCGTGTGCCGATCGGCTCGGCCGCCTTGGTGCTCGGGATCGTCGGCTGCATGCTGTTGTTGATCGTGATTTTGGAATCGACGGCATGGCCAAAAGAAAACGGTTGACCCCGGGGCGGGAGAGCGAACCGCCCCCCGCCGAGTCGCGCCCGCCGAAAGAGCTGCTACCTCGCGCGTCGCTGATTTCGACCGCGGGCTCGCTGAATTCGGCCGCGGGCTTGCTCGCGGCCGGGCTCGTCTATGCCGGCTACTGGCCCGCCGACAGCGTCTCGCTGCAGTCGGGTGCGGCGCGGTATCTGATCGGCCTGCTGATCTTTGCCGCGACGCTGGCGATCATCGCCTCGCCGCGGATCCTGCGGCCGGCGCGGCCGGGCGAGGCCAGCCTCGCCGCTTGGCGACGACTCGACGCGGCGGGCGTGGCGGAATTGGCCGTCTGGGCGGTGGCGATCTGGATGGGCCTTTCGCTTGGGGCGAATGCGGGTCAGGCGAATCTGCGGATCGGGATCAACGAAGGATGGTGGTGGGTTGCCGCCGCGGCGACCGTATCGGCGACCCGGCGTTGCGGGCACCCGACCGCCGCCGCGGTGACGTGGTTACGGGTGCTGGGCGGGGTCGGTGTCGGCGTCGCCGTCTTCGGTTGGCATCAACTGTTCATCGATTTTCCGGCGATCCGGGCGGAATATCGACGTGATCCGGAGGCAGTGCTCCGCGCGGCGGGCTTTGATGCCGACCCCGGGTCGGCGCAGCGGATTTTGTTCGAAAATCGGCTCAACG
The DNA here is from genome assembly GCA_002422955.1 of Planctomycetaceae bacterium UBA6172. GTDB lineage: Bacteria > Planctomycetota > Planctomycetia > Pirellulales > Pirellulaceae > UBA6163. The sequence goes on along the minus strand of DITY01000071.1, from coordinate 73,607 downwards.
ATGGCGGGCCGACGGGGACCTTCGCCTTGGCCAATTCGATGGCGGCTTTGCTGCTGGCCGTGGTGGTCGTGATGCTCGGGCTGCTGATTCACGATTGGCGCCGCTGCGGTCGGTTGCGACGCGGCTTGCTGATCGTGATGCTCGTGATCGTCGCGGGCATGCTGCTCGCGGCCCGCAGTCGTTCCGCTGTCGCTTCGCTGATGTTGGTCGCCCTGCTGTGGCTGAGCCAGCAGCTGCTGACCCGGCGCGGGGGGCGAGCGGGTAGCGAGTTGCGTGACGGTCGATCGACCGCCCGCCGCGCGCTGATTTTGATCGGGGCCTTCGGCGGGGTGTTGCTCGCTGGCGGTTGGTTCGTGGCGCGGCTGGCCAACCGCAGCGAATGGATTTCACAGGCCCCGGCCTCACTGGCGTTTCGACTGCGATACTGGGCCGCCAGCCGACAGATGCTCGGCGACCACCCCTGGTTCGGGGTCGGGCCGGGGCAATTCAAAGCGCGGTACGAGTCCTATCGGGCGGCGGAGTCGGTGGAACAGATCGCCGATCCGCACAATTGGTTCTGGCAGGTGGTGACCACGGGCGGAGTGCCCGCGGCAGGCCTGCTGGTGGGCATGGGGATTGCCACCGCTTGGTGGTGCTTGAGTTCGCGAGCAACGGCCGCGTGGAGTGGTGACGGCGAATCGCCCGATCCAGCGGTCGCGCCCCGGGCGGTCTATCTGGGCGGTGCGGCCGCCGTCGGTTCGGTTTGGGTCTTGGGCGGCTTGATCGGTTATCTTCCGACGGTCGACGCCGGTCTGTTCGGGACGATTTTGGGGACGGGTTACATCTGGGCCGCGAGCGTGCCAACGGGATTGGGAGACTCGCCCGCCGCGCCGCCGTCGCGTTCGACCGCGGCGCTGCGAGCGACGGCCGGATGGGCGGCGCTGGCGATCGCGATCGATCTGCTGTTCGCCGGCGGATTGACGGTTCCCGGCGTGGCGTTGCCGCTGTGGGTTTTGGTTGGCCTCTCGATCGCCCGCCCGGCGGTCGCGGCTCGGGAAGCCTCACCGCAGCCGGCCGGGAACGATCAAGCGGCCGCGGATCGCCCGCGCCGCATCGCGGTCGGCATCTCGGGAGCGTTGCTGCTGGCATGTTGGTATTGGACAGCCGTGTTGCCGCTAGAACGCGAGGCAGGCCCACTGGCCCGATTCGCAGCGGACTGGGAGCAGGGCCGATACGGCGAGGCCGCGTCATCGCTGCGGCAGGCCATGACGGCCGATCGCTGGGATCCGGAACCGGCGATCCTGTCCGCGGATGTGGCGGTTCAGATGGCGTTATTCGAGCCGCCACAGCGGTCTGCCTGGGAGACGAGCTGGCGCGAGGCCGAAGCCGAAGCGCTTCGCCGCGCGGGTCCGGATCCGGTGACCATTCGCCGCTTGGCCGACAATCACATCTGGCACTACCAACGCTATGGCGATGCCGCGGCGTTGTTGTCGGCGGCGGAACTCTACCGCCGAGCGATCGAGTTGGCCCCCGCGCACGAGACCTACGCGGCGCAGTTGGCGGAGATCTATTTCGAGCTCGCCGACCCACGGGCCGAGGAGCTGTTGCAGCGGGCCGAGCGGCTCTCCGCATCCGGCGGCCTGTTCGAGCGGACATTCCCCTACCTCAGGTTGATGCCCGCCAGGTCCCGGGGGACCGATGAAGCCCGCGATCGGCTACGCCGCCCGGCGTCGGAGCTGTTCGCGGAGCGGTTGCCGACAAACCCGGAGGAAAACTGAGCCTGGGCCAGAACCGCAACCGCGGCGAACCGCTGGCTGGGCCGCTGCGTAGCAGATCGCGGCGGTGGCGAGAGCAACGCCCCGAATGCGAGATCGCGATCGATCGGTTAAACTAGGGGCGTCGAGGCGGGACGATTGGGATGTGAACGGGCTGGGATTGAACAGGGAGAGCTGAACGGTGATCAAGGCGATTGGGTTAGTCGGGGCGGCCGCGGTAATCGGCATGGGGCTGGGCTGGTTGACCTACCAATCCCGCTACAGTGGCCCCACGGAGTTTGGCCCGTTCGCCTCGCAGGCGCCGGTGTCCGCCGCGGAAGTTTCGCTTAAGAAACAAGGGGGTGGGCCGCGAACGTATCCCAAGCTCGAAGTCGTCAACGGCGAGGAGTACCAATTCGGGGTGATGGAACCGGGCGGTGAGGGCAAGCACATATTCGTGGTTCGCAATGTCGGCGCGGCGCCGCTGGAATTGACCGTGGTCGGCTCGACCTGCAAGTGTACGGTCGGGACCTTGAAGGACTCGCAGGTGGCTCCCGGCGAACAGACCGAGATCGTGATGACGTGGGTTGCCAAGTCGGACATCGAGGAATTCGGCCAGTCCGCTACCTTGCGAACCAACGACCCGACGCGGGACGAATTGAGCTTACGGATCACCGGGCGAGTGATCAGCACGATGACGATGAACCCGCGGACGTTCGCGATCGGAGACGTCGAATCGAGCGAATCGATCCGGCTGGATTCGATCGTCTACAGCTTCAGCAAAACGCCGATCAAGCCGATCTCACAGGTCTTCAGCGACCTGGACATGACCGGCCGGTCAAAGTTCACCGTCGAAGAGATCAGCCCCGAGAGCACCGGTGACGCCCAGTTCGCGACCGCGACGCAAGCCTTCAAACTGGGGATCGAGATCGCGCCGGGGCTCCGCCAAGGGCCGATTCGCGAGAACCTGACCTTCGAATTCGTGCCCGCTTCGGCGGTCAATGAGGCCGGGAGCTTCGACCCCGATCTGATCTCGCGGTTCACGGCGGAGGTGACGGGCAAGGTCGTTGGGGCGATCACGCTGGTCGAGAGCCAGCGGGTGTACAACGGTTCGGAAGGCTACGTCTTCACGATGGGTGAGTTCGATCCGAAGTCGGACAAACCTCTACGGGCCAATATCTTGATCCGGGGTCCGCAGCGGGATTCGATCAAATTGACGGTGGGGGAAGTCGAGCCCGCCGGCGTGCTGAAGGCGGAACTGGGCGAGCCGGTCGGACGCAACACCACGGTGCTGGTCCCGCTGCTGCTGTGGATCGATCCGGCGGCGAAACCGATCGAGCTGATGGGCCGGGGCAACGACGACTTCGGCACGGTCTGGATTCAGTCCGAAGGGCCAGAGATCTCGCCGCTGCGACTGCGAGTCCGTTTCGCCACGTCGAAAAAATGACGCGGCCAGAAAAGGTGACGCGGCGCGATGCCGGGGCGGGAGAGTTAAGCCGCCAGGGCTTCCGGACGGGTCATCGGCCGCCGCGAAACATGACCTGGATGCCGAAGACTTCGAGGAACAGCCCCCCGTTTTGTCGCAGCCCTAGCTGCTCGATCGAGACGTCGTCGATGCCAGGCGTTTCGATGATCAACCGCTTCGGCTCGCGAACGCAGCGGACTTGGCTGACGCGTCCGCTCCGCGTTTCATCGAGCGCGATGGCGACTCGCAAGATGGCCGCCAACTTCGAAACGACCACGCGGTCCTCCCGCGGTAGCATCGCGTAGCCTTCGTGGGTCGGTTGCGGCGAAGCCCGCCGGTGGTAACGGGCGACCAGGCCGACCAGCAGCAGGTTATTGCGGCTGAGCCCGAACAGCTCACTGTTGCGGATGATGTACATCGCGTGCTTGTGGCTGCTGCGGGTGTTGATGAAGCTGCCGATCTGGTACAGGATCGCCGCGACGTGCAGGATCACCTCATAGCGGTCGGGCAGGTGATGCTCGCGACGGAGCTGGCCGAACAGTTCGGTCGCTAAGTTGGCGACGTGCAGCGCGTGTTCTTCATCGAAATCGCAGCGGCGGCCGAGCGTCAACGCCGAACGGATGATTTGTTTGCGGAAGGCTTCGGTCCAACTGCCGCCCACCGCCATCTCGTACAGCAATCCTTCGCGAAGGTTGCTGTCGGAAACGAGGATCCGTTCGATCGAAAAATGCTTGGCCAACATCAGGTAGACCAGCAAGGCCGGGCCGACCGTCGAGGCTTCGATGTAGCTGATGGCATACTTTTTGACCAGCGCGTCCTCGTCCAAGCGGATCGCCTCGGCGGTCAGCGCTTCGAGCTGCGCGATCTGGATTTCGGCCAGCGTATCAGGCTCCCAGTGCTCCAGCATGCAGCGGGCGGCGAAGCGGATGTCGCCACCGATCGCGATCAGTTGGGTTTCGGATTCTTCCGGGATCAACTCGGCGACTTCGTCGATCACGCGGGCGATCTGATATTCCATCAATTGGCGGCGGCGACCGACCGAGGCGTTGACCGGCTCGAGCGATTGCAGCAACCGCAAGGAACCCAATCGCAACGTGTCGCTGAACAACATGTTGCCATCGCGGAGCACCAACAGCTCAGTGCTGCCGCCGCCGACCTCGACCACGATCGACCGCGCGGCCCGTAGCGACGGGTCGTGCTCCAGGTGCGGGTTGACGCCCATGAACGTCACACGGTTCACCTCTGCCTCATCGATCACTTCGACGATCAAACCGGTGGCGATGTAGACTCGGTCTGAGAAGGCGAGCCGGTTGATCGCTTCGCGGACGGCCGAGGTGGCGACGACCCGGATATTCGCCGAGCCGCGGATCCCGTATTCCTTCAGCACCCGCTGGAACCGCCGCAGGATGTTGACCGACCGCTCGATGGTCGCGCGGGAGATGCGTCGCGTATCGAAAGCCTCCCGCCCCAGGTCAACCGCCTGCACCAACGTGTCGAGCGTCCGGAACTTGCCATCCGGGGTGATCTCGGCGACCGACATGCGGATGCTGCTGGCACCGATGTCGATCACGGCGACTGAGCGGACGGCGGACTCCTTGCGCTCGGCGGATTCGCTGGCACCGGGATCGGTGAGGGACCCTGCGGACGGATCATCCAGAGGCGCGCGGAGGTGGTCCGCACCCTCGCGGGGCAATTCATTCATGTCGGGAAGTGATCAAGGTACCGTGCTCAACCCGCTCCATCCTAACGCACGCGGATTCGTCTGTCGCCTGAACCTGTCTGGCGGTCAGAGCGTTTTGATCCGCAATCGCCGATACCAAATTTCGCAGGGTGGCCCCGAATGGACTTGGACTCCGATCAACCCGGTCCGCGGAATCGAGTCCTCCGGCTCGGTGTACGCGACGGTCCGCTCGCCATTGATGAACAACTCGACCTTCGGCCCGACGCAGCGGATCGCGTAATCGTTCCACTCCTCCGGCTTGACGATCGTCGCCAATCGCTCGGCATCGGCTTCGGCCAAAAAGCGGTTGCGCCGCGACTCGTCGTACAACCCACCCCAGACCAGACGATCGGTCACGCCACCGATATCGGCTTGGTACCCGCTGACCTCGTCGCCCGGGGTAATGCGCCGCGAGCGAAATTGGATCCCGCCATTGGCGCCGGCGCCGCGTGCCTTGACCTGCAGCCGCAGCTCGAAGTCGCCATAGTCGCGCGTCGTACAGAGGAATTGGTTGTGGGGGATCGGCTTGTCCAGAGTACCGGCGACGATCGCCTGATCTTCGACGCGAAACCATTCTCCCTTCCCTTCCCAGCCGGTGAGCGACCGCCCGTCAAACAGCGACGTGTAGCCGGGCTCTGGGGAAAATTCTCCCGCAACCGCCGCGGGTGGCTCAGGAGACTCGGTCCGCGGCGTGTCCTGAGCGACTGCCGACAGGCCGACGACGAACCAGACGGCGATCAGCCCGATCAGGGTAGGTCGCGGCGGTGCGGGGGTAGCCAACGAGCGGCGGGGGCGTGCACGAAGCATGACGGACTCCTGCGGATGACGATGAGGGTGGGCGAACGGACGAGGGTCGATGACAAGACGAGAGCCCGCGGCGGGGACCAGTCGCGGCCGGTCCCCGCTGAGCGAATTGCGATCAGCGCCGCGCGGCGGGGTGCAACAGCGGCAACCAGGCGGCGTTCTCGAGGCTGCTGTTCACGCACTGCTGAATGAAGAACATCCCTTCGACGCCGTCGTAGATGTTGGGATAGATCGTCTCCCGCCGTTCGACGTTCGCCCCACCGCCGCGGGCGGCCATGTCATCGAACGCGGAGGCGTAGATGTTGGCAAAGGCCTCGAAGAAGGCCTCGGGGTGACCGGCTGGCAAGCGACAGGCCGCCGCGCCGCTGGCGGTCATGTGCGGGGCGTTGGGATCGCGGGTGTAGATCTGATGCGGCTTGCCGTTCTGGCGGATGATCATTTCATTCGGATTTTCTTGACGCCACTGCAGGGCCCCTTTGGTACCGTCGATTTCGATCGACAAGTCGTTCTCGCGTCCGTGGCTGATTTGGCTGGCCGTCACCATCCCCAAACCGCCGTTTTCGTAGCGAATCACGGCCGTGCCGTAATCATCCAGCTTCCGCCCTTCGACGAACGACTTGAGATGACAGGAGACCGCATCGGGCTTGAGGCCGGTCATGTAGCGACCGAGGTTGTAGGCATGGGTCGCGATGTCGCCGAAAGCCCCTGCCGCCCCACTCTTGCTCGGGTCGGTTCGCCAGGCGGCTTGCTTTTGGTTGTCCTGTTCCAGTTTGGTCCGCAGCCAGCCTTGGATGTACTGGGCGCGAATCGCTTGGATTTCTCCCAGTTCACCCGCCAGGATCATTTCGCGAGCCATCCGCACCAGCGGGTAGCCGGTGTAGTTGTGGGAGACGGCGAACACGACATCGGATTGTTCGACGGTCTTTAGCAAATGTTCGGCTTGTCCCAGGTCGAACGTCATCGGCTTGTCGCAGATGACATTGAAACCGGCCTCGACCGCGGCCTTCGCGATCTCGTAGTGCGTGTGATTCGGCGTGGTGATGCTGACGAAGTCGATCCGCTCGCCGGTCGGGAGCTTGCTCTCGGCGTCGAACATCGCCTCGTAGCTGCCGTAGGCGCGGGAAGGAGCGATGTCGTAGCTCGGCGCGGACGCCTTGCTGCGTTCGGCGTTGCTCGACAGGGCCCCGGCGACGAGCGTGGCCCGGTTGTCCAGGCAGGCCGCGATCGAATGCACGCGGCCGATGAACGAGCCCTGGCCGCCACCGATCAATCCCATGCGAAGTTTGCGATTCAGCGGAGCGTTGATACCCATCGGATGCGATTCCTTGGCGAAAAGGGGGGGTGAGCGGGTCGGATCGCAATCGTAAATCGATCACCAATCGCCTACAATGACTCCAACGGCCTTTGACCCGCTCCGGATGCCGTCCATTTTTCCCTTCTCAGTCGACCTGGCAGGCCTGAAATGAATCTTGCACCCCAGCAACACGATGTCGCTACCCCCCCAGTATGTTGCGCGCGCGGCACCAAACCAGGGGCCTTCCCGCAGCTCGGGGGGCTGGCGAGTTGGGTCGGTATCGCACTCGCCGCCGCGTTCGTCGGTTACGGTTTAGGCACGACCCAAAGGTCCAACCCGAGCGATTCCGAGTCGCTCTCACCGCCACCGTTCCCGGCGGTCCTGGATGCGTCGGCAGCGGTTTCCAGCGACCGTTTTTCGATCGCCACGGGGCTGGTCAGCGATGAGGCGGAAGGGTTCTTCGTGCTCGATCACAGCACAGGAATTTTGCAGTGTCGCGTTTTCTCGCCGCGGAGCGAAGGTTTTGCCGCCGCGTTTACCGCCAACATCGGCGAATCGCTGGGGGCGGGTGGTAAGGGTGGCAGCTTCCTGATGGTCACGGGGACCGCCGACATGACCCGCGGACGGCGTGGTACGCAGTTGGCCCCCACGCTGGTCTATGTGCTCAACACCGCCACCGGAAATTATGCCGCATTCGCCATCCCCTTCGATCGCCAAGCCGTCGCGACCGGCAGGCCCCAAGGGGGAGTCCTGTTGCCGATGGGGATCGGTACCGCGGCGGTGCTCCCGCAACGCTGATTCGCTGGCCCGCGGTCCATGCCGCCGCCGCGGATTTGCCTCGCATACGCTTGATCGTCGGCTACGCTAGACGGGAAGCCGGGGATACAATCGACCGACCACAGAACAAGGGAAACGAGGACAAAGAGCGAGATGGAGAAGAAGCGGAACGACGAGAAAACGGTCGCGAGACGTCCCGGCAATTCCTGGCTGATCGCGCTGGTGTTGCTGTTGGCTTTCGGTCTGATCTTCCTCAATCGCGAGGAAGAGCGTGCTAAAGTCACGGCCAGCGTCTTCAACAAGCAACTCACGGAAAACAACGTCGAGTCGGTTGAAATTTCCGGCCTGAGAGTCACCGGGACCTTCAAAACCGACGTTTTCGAACCGGCCCGCCCCGGCGCGGATCCGAAGTCGCCCGAGGCCAGCCCAAAAAATCTGGGCAAGAAGTTCTTTTTCATTCGACCCACCGACGACAGCTTCGCGACCCGGTTGTCCGAGCAGTTGGACGCCAAGCAGGTTCCCTACGAGTTCACCCCGCCCGACAACCGCGCCGAGATCATCAGTTGGATGGTGATGCTGACGTTGCTGTTGGGGGTGCCGCTGTTCCTGTTTTACACGCTCCGTCGCACCCGCAACGACATCATGGGTGGCGGCTTTTTGTCGGGCTTCAGCAAGAGTCCCGCGAAACGCTACGAAGGATCCGAACAGGCGATCACGTTCAAGGACGTCGCCGGCTTGGACGGGGTCAAAGCCGACTTGCAGGAGATCGTCGACTACCTGAAAACGCCTGAAAAGTTCCAAAAACTGGGCGGGCGAGTCCCTAAGGGCGTGCTGCTCAACGGCCCTCCCGGCACGGGCAAAACGTTGCTCGCCCGTGCCGTCGCCGGCGAGGCGGACGTCCCGTTCTTCTCGGTGAACGGTTCGGAGTTCATCCAGATGTTCGTCGGTGTCGGGGCCAGCCGCGTCCGTGACCTATTCCGCACCGCCAAGGACCAATCCCCGGCGATCATCTTTATCGACGAAATCGATGCCGTCGGGCGCCAGCGAGGTGCCGGTCTGGGCGGCGGCCATGACGAGCGGGAACAGACGCTGAACCAAATTCTGGGCGAAATGGACGGCTTCACGCCGAGCCAAGCGGTGATCGTGATCGCCGCCACCAACCGGCCCGATGTGCTCGATCCGGCGCTGCTGCGCCCCGGGCGGTTCGACCGGCATGTCACCGTCGGCCGACCGACCATGAAGGGTCGCGAGGAGATCTTCAAGGTTCACGTCCGCGAAGTGCCGCTAGGCGACGATGTCGATCTGCGGCGGTTGGCGGCTGGCACGGTCGGTCTGACAGGTGCCGACATTCGCAACATGGTCAACGAGGCCGCGCTGTGGGCCGCGCGAAATGACAAGAAGGTCGTCGAAATGTCCGATTTCGACTATGCCCGCGACAAGATCCTGATGGGGGCGAAACGCGAAGAGGTCCTGCAGGAATCGGAGAAAGAAAAGACGGCCTACCACGAGGCGGGCCACACGCTCACGGCCTGGTATCTCGACGGGGCGAATGTCGTCCACAAGGTGACGATCATCCCCCGCGGCCGCGCCTTGGGCGTGACTCAGTACGTGCCCAACGAAGATCGCCTGAGCATTTCGAAACGCGAATTGGAACACCAGCTGGTCGTGCTGCTCGGCGGGCGAGCCGCCGAAAAAATCATTTACGAGGAAACGACCGTCGGCGCGGAAAACGATTTGGAACGCGCCACCAGCGTCGCTCGCCGCATGGTCACGCACTGGGGTATGAGCCCCAAGGTCGGTCCGGTCAGTTACAAAACCGGCGACGAGGATCCGTTCTTGGGCCGCGAACTGCACCAGTCGCGTCCCTTCAGCGAGCACACTCAGGAAATGATCGATGGCGAGGTGGCCCGCATCCTCCATGAAGCCGACCAAAGCGCCGAACGGCTGCTGCTGGAACGACGCGACGAATTGGAACGGGTTACCCGTGCGCTGCTGGAGCGTGAGGAGCTCAACGAAGCGGAAATCACGGAGCTGATCGGGCCTTCCAAACAAGCCCGAATGTCGAAGAAGTCGGACCTGATCGCTTCCGATACCGCGGCCCCGTCGGTGGTCGAAGTCGGGTCGAGCGGAGCGGCCGCGGCCGGTCCTGAAGTCGTCTAACGCCACCCGCTGAGTAATCATCTTGAGCCGCCGGGGTGCTACCTGGCGGCGGCCGAGCCCTTGGCCCTGGGGTCGGCGGCCGCCCGCAGCAGCCCAGCGGCTGTCATCTCGATCGCCTGCGCGATGGCGATGTCGCCCGGCTTGGCCAACACGTGTCCGAGTTGCTGGACCGCTCGCACGATCGTCGGGTCCCACTCGGCCTCCATCATCAGCTCGTCGGGACTCCATTGGTGATGCACGCGAGGCGCGGCCAGCGCCTCGCCGACCGTGGCACCGGCATCGAGCATCCGGACGACGCATTGCAACGTGGCGTTGATGATCCGCGGGCCGCCCGCGGCGCCGCAGGACAGCCGCGGATTGCCCGCCGCGTCCAATACGATCGTCGGGCTCATGCTCGACAGCGGTCGCTTCCCCGGCTGCACCGAGTTCGCCTCCGCGCCGATCAACCCGAAGGCGTTCGGGGTTCCTGGCGCGATGCTGAAGTCGTCCATCTCGTTGTTCATCACGACTCCCGTCCCGGGGATCACGACACAACTGCCGAAACTCGTGTTGACCGTGTTGGTGATCGCGACCCAGTTGCCAGCGGCGTCGGCGGTTGCCAAGTGAGTCGTGTGGCGATCGGAAAAGAGATCATCCTCGGCCCGTGGTGGGTTGCCGTGCGAAAGAACCTGGGAAGCCCGTTCCAGATTGATGCTGGCTGCCAACCGCTGGCAATACGCCCGATCGATCAAGCCTTTGGGTACGGAGGCGAAGTCGGCATCACCGAGCCAATGGGCGCGATCGGCGAAGGCCCGCTTCATCACTTCGGCCAACAGATGGACCGCCGTGGCGGGAGCTTCGCGATATAGCTTGCCGATCGGGAAGGACTCGAGCATCAACAGCATCTGCGCGACGTGAATCCCGCCGGAACTCGGGGGCGGAAAACCGACCACCTGCCAATTCCGGTAGGGCGTGACCAGCGGCTCCCGCGACTTAGCGGTGTAGCTGGCGAAATCGGCGCGGGTCAGCAGCCCGCCGTGTTCCGCCATCCAGCGGTCGCAGCGTTCGGCAAAGGGGCCGCGATACAACCAGTCCGGTCCCTCGGCGGCCAAGGAGGTGAGGGTTTGTCCGAGATCGGGCTGGCGAAAAATTTCCCCGGCCGCGCGCGGCTCGCCGCGGGGTCCCAGGAACGTGGCGGCGCTGGCGGGAAACTTGGCCAACTGTGAAGCTTTCCGCTCGATCGCCGCGGCAACGCCGGAACCGAGCTCGAAGCCCTCGTTCGCCACCTCGGCAGCCGCCAACAACCCGGCCGACCAATCGCCTCGGCCATGCCGCAGACTCAGGTTCGCCAGTGCCGCGACCTGACCGGGAACGCCGGAAGCGAGCGGACCGAATTGGCTCGCCAGCGGGTCGGGTTGGCCGTCGCGGATGAACATGTCGCGGTGAGCACGGGCCGGCGCGGTCTCACGACCATCGATCGCGATCAATTGCCCGCTGGCCGCACGCGCCAGGATGAAACACCCGCCGCCGATTCCCGAGTTATGGCCGTCGACCACGCCGAGCATGAAAGCGGCGGCGACAGCCGCATCGAAGGCGTTGCCGCCCCGATCGAAAGCCTGCATCGCGGCGCGGGTCGCCAGCGGATGCACGGTCGCCGCGGCGACCTCCCGGCCCTCAGCGGTACCGCTGGGCGTCAGCTTCCGCGATACGGACGGCGGGGATCGGTCCGCGGGGCCGACATCTTGGCCCAAGGCCATGCCGTCCTGGAATGGACCACAACCCGCCAACCAGCCGCCCAAAATTCCCAGCAGTGCTTGGCGACGATTGAACTCGATGGAAGTGGTCACGGCAGTTACCTGGTCAGCGGCGGCGGATCGAAAGGGTTGGGCCCGCCGTGACCGATCAGAGCAAGGTCTCGAGCAGACGTCGCAGTTTTCTCAGTTCCACGCGGTGCTCCAATCCTTCCATCGGCGCGATGTGGATCGACAACGCACGATCGTACTTCTCGCGTTCCAGCTGCGAAATCAGCTTCGCGTAGTCGACGGTCCCTTGGCCAACGCTGACCTGGAACCGATCCGGTTTGGTGTCGCGGAGGTGAACGTGATAAACGAACTTGAGGATCTTGTCGAGGCTTTTGTTCTTGGCGGGCCCGACGATGAAGACGCTGGGATCGAGCGTAATCCCCAGGCCGGGGATGTTGTTGCACAGCACCATCAAGGTATCAGGGTCTTCGCTCAGTCGACCCAGCTCGGTTTTGACGCTGACGCGGGCGCCTTCGACTTCGGCGATCGCGACGAGTCGCCGGAGGTGCTCGACTTCCTCGTTGAAGGGTGTCCCCAATTCGGCCGAGGGGATGGTCAGCGTGACGACCTTGGTCAACTTGGCCAGTTTGCAGATTTCGGCGAAATCGGCGTAATACTGGTCACCGGTCGAATCGAGCTGGACGCTGTAGGCGACGATGTCCAGCCGATGGCCCTTGAGCAGCGTGTGGGTGGCGCGATCGAGATTGGCGATCAACTCGCTCGGCTTTGCCGCACCGCCATGCTCGTGCAGATCGATCTCGACCGCCGAGAACTCGAGGTCGTACATGATCTCGATCACTTCGGACAGCAACAGACCAGGCCAACAGGCGGTCGACGCAGAAATCAACATGGATGTCATCAGACTCCCTTAGGATCCGTGTATTCGGGACTTGTCAACTTACCCAGTCGGCCCCCGCCGGCGGAACCCCGAATCATGATCCTTCTGGCGGGTTCGCTAGCAACAGGATCAGCTCGCGGAGGGTGACGCTAGCACTTCAAGTTCCAAGTTCGCATCGATTCGAGCAACTGGTAGCGAGTCAAATCGAAATCGAGCGGGGTGACGGTCACGTTCCCTTGGCTGAGCTGCGTCAGGTCGGTTTCTTCGGGGGGCGGCGATTCAGGTTGGCCCCACATCGCCCAGTAGTAATTGCGGCCCGCCGGGTCGTTGCGTTTTTCATAGCGACCGTACTGGGCCAGCCCCATCGGCACGACCTTGACCTGGCTGGGATGCTCGGTCGCGCGGGTCGGGATGTTCACGTTGAACAGCTTGCCTTGCGATTCGGGTTGATGGACGATGCCGTCGATCACGTTCCGCGCGACCACCGCCGCGGCCGCCGTGTCCGGGTCTTCGCTGTGTTCCAACGAAACCGCGATGCTCGTGATTCCGAAAAACGCACCCTCGATCGCCGCCGCGACCGTACCGCTGTAGAGCACGTTGATGCCGGCATTCAGTCCGCTGTTGATGCCGCTCACGACGAGGTCGGGTTTCCAGGGACAGAGCTCGACGATCGCCAATTTAACGCAGTCGGCGGGCGACCCCTGCACGGCCCAGGCCCAATGCCGGCCATCCTTCTTGAGCGACTTGCAAAGCAGCGGGGTGAGGTAGGTGATCGAATGCCCCACACCGCTCTGCTCGGTCGCCGGGGCCGCAACAAAAACTTCGCCAAAATGCCGCAATTGCTGCTCGAGCGCGGCCAGGCCCGGTGAATACACGCCGTCGTCATTGCTCAACAAGATTCGCATCGCCTCTCCCCCCTGCATCAAGATGACGCGGATTGCCCGGTCAGAACTACCGAAGCCGATCGTCGAATCTAACCACGCCGAGCGTAGGAATCCCAGGGGGCAGCCGGACATAAAAAAACCTGACGGCCATGAACCCGAGGATCCACAACCGCCAGGCGTTGCTCGCGTTTCTCAACAGATGACCGCGAGTGGGATGGCTACCGAAGTGCAGCCCGCCGACTTCAACTACGGGTAGCACCCCGTTGGCAAGTACAGCAATATTCCACTTGATCACCTCCTTTATTAAGAACCATGAAAAACGAGCACAGCCCGGTTTGCCAACCAGAATGGGCCGCCCTCGTCAGAATGGTAAATCGCGACGCGTGATCGCGATCCAGTCCCCTCATTATCGCCAGCGGCAAGTGGGCGACAAGTTAATTTATTGCCAAAAACGGTACACTGTCGGGGGATGCCTGAATCCGTAATTCGGGCTGGTTTTTCGATGCCTGGGCGTCCGCATCACGCTCTCGCCCGGGGCCCGATCACTCCTACATGACGAGCCCTCCGATGGCGAAACTGGTTCTGCAAGACCCCGCGCTGCTGAAGTCACAGGCTTACCTCGACGGAGCCTGGTTCGGCCAGCCACAGGAGCCGGTCCATAACCCGGCAGATGGTAAGACGATCGGCAGCGTTCCGGTGCTGGGACAGGTCGAGGCCGAGGCCGCCGTCACGGCAGCCCAACGGGCGTTCGGTTCCTGGAGGTACGAACTGGCCGCGACCCGGGCCGCGACCCTGCGCCGCTGGTTCGACCTGATCCATCAACACCGCGAGGACTTGGCCAAGATCCTGACCGCCGAACAGGGCAAGCCGCTGGCGGAAGCACTTTGGGAAATCGATTACGCGGCCTCTTTCGTCGAGTTCTACGCCGAACAGGCGAAACGGGTCGCCGGCGAAATCCTACCCTCGCATCTGCCTGACACCCGCGTCCTCGTG
>DITY01000071.1:47531-59053 GCA_002422955.1 Planctomycetaceae bacterium UBA6172 | reverse complement strand
TGGTGCGACGACCCGCGAGTCCGCCTGCTCGGCTTCACCGGATCGACCGAAGTCGGCAAGCTGCTGATGCGCCAGGCGGCGTCAACGGTCAAGAAGCTCGCGCTGGAACTCGGCGGCAACGCCCCCTTCATCGTCTTCGCCGACGCCGATCTGGATGCCGCCGTGAAAGGGGCGATCGCAGCTAAGTTCCGCAACACCGGCCAGACCTGCATCTGCGCCAACCGGCTGTTCGTCCACGAATCCGTCCACGATCGTTTCGTTGAACAACTCTCGCGGCAGGTCAGCGAACTGGTCGTCGGCGACGGGCTCGCTCCGGGAACGCAGCAAGGCCCGCTGATCAACCGCGATGCCCTGGAAAAGGTCGAGCGGCTGATCGGCGAGGCGGTGAAGGGTGGGGCCCGCGTCGTGATCGGTGGCCAGCGGCATCCGCTCGGCGGCACGTTCTTTCAACCGACGGTGATCGAGCATGTCGACTCGGCGATGGCGATCACGCGGGAGGAGATTTTCGGACCGATCGCATCGGTAACGCGATTCAGCAGCGAATCGGAAGTGATCGAGATGGCCAACGACACGCCGTATGGATTAGCGGCCTATTTCTACGGACGTGACCTGGGGCAAGCGTTCCGAGTCGCCGAAAGGCTGGACTACGGCATGGTGGGGATCAACGCGACGGCGCTCGGTTCCGCTGCCGTGCCGTTCGGCGGCGTCAAGCAGTCGGGGATCGGCCGCGAAGGATCGCACCACGGCATCGAAGATTACCTGGAGCTAAAATACATCCTGCTGGGCGGGCTTTGAACCGCTCAGCTGATTGGGTCGGCGAGGCGAACGAGTTTCTCGCGAATGTCGGCGGGGATCGGTTGCTTGCGAAGCGGCTGGCCGGGGGACAGCAGGCAACAGACGGCGGTCACACTGCCGCGGGCGATCAGAACGCCAGCACTTTCGACGGACGGCTGCGCGGCGAACTCCCGCTGGAAGGCGAATCCGTAGGTGACGCTGCTGGTTCCGATCTTGGACACTGACACGTCAATCCGAAGCTGGTCTTCGAACCGCGCAGGGGCGAAGAAATCGCATGTGGCCGAAACCCGCGGCCAGGTCAAATGCGTCTCGTCGCCGATCGGGTGCAGGACGCTCAGCCCGAGATAGCGCAGGGCCGCATGCTCGGCTTCTTCCATCATCGGGAAAAAAACCGAGAAATGCACGATTCCAGCCGCGTCCGTATCACGAAACTCGACGCGGCGAAGATGGGCGTAGGGCATGAACCGTCCGATTGGCTGAAGTTCAAACGCGTCCCGATTACCGGGACGCGGTCGTCAGCCGAACTGCGGGATCACTCGCCGACGAACGGCATCAGCGCCATGAACCGAGCCCGCTTGACGGCGGCGGTGACGGCATGCTGGCTAACGGCCGAGCAACCGCTCTTGCGACGACCGACAATCTTGCCGTGGCGATTCACCAGCTTGGTCAGCAGCTCGACGTCCTTGTAATCGACGTACATCGGCCGCGGGCGGTGGCCATCAACAAAAATTGGGTCTTTTCGCTTGGTTCGCGAACGGACTCGCGATCGTTTCCGAGCGCGATTCCGGTTGTTCATCGGTCGTGGGGCCATGGACAGGTCGGCGGGGAAAGATGGATAAACGGATGAAGCAGGGAACCTACCAGGAACCCAGCGGGGTCGCAAGTATGACGAACACCCCGGCCCGTGGCAAGGGTTTTGCGGACGTCGGCAAAAAATATCAGTGGCGCCCCCATCAGCTGCCCCGCTCCCCTCCGATTCCCCAGCGGGAGATGCGCTAAACGGCAACAGGCGTAACAGCAACCGCTACTGCAGCCCCGTTTTCCGAACGATCGCAGCATTCGCTGCCTCGCCACCCTGTTGGCGGCAAGACTCCCTGGATGCGGACCCTGCGAGCGCCTCCTCGGACAGCCCGCAGCCTTCGCCAAGAGCATCCAGCGACTGGTAGCGAGTCGCATTCGCGGCTCGCTTTTTTTCGCATCATGGCGTCGGTGATGGGGATCGGCGGTAGCGGGCGCCGGCAAGAGGGCTCAGTAACGCGGGACTTGCGGGTCGATCTGCTGGCTCCACAGGTCGATACCGCCAGCCAGGTTTTGGGCTCCATGGAAACCGAATTGCCGCAAGCCCATCACCGCGCGTAGGCTGCGACCGCCATGATGGCAATGCACGATGATCCGCTTGTCGCGATAGGCTTCGATTTCCGACAGCCGCGTTGACAATTCGCCGAGCGGGATCAGGACCGCCGCGGGGAGGGACGCGATTTGATATTCACCCGGTTGCCGCACGTCGATCAGCAACAAATCCTCGCCGCGTTGAATCAGCGCATTCGCCTCGTGAACGTCGATCTCCAGCGGGTAGGGCGCGGGCTCAGGGCCGTGGGGCGTTTGGGTCATCGTGGCGAGGCTCCGGTTACAAGCGGCAATTGGTAATCGCGGTTTCGAAGATCGCCGTCGCCCCGGCCTGTTCCAGCTTTTCCATCACTTCGATGATGGCCTGGCGACGAACCATCACGCGGACCGAACAGAGCGAGGTGTCTTCGAGCGACGAAACGGTCGGCGAATTGAATCCGGGCGTGATCGCTTCGGCTTGGGCCAACAACTTGCGAGGAACGTTGTATTCGAGCATCGAGTAGTCGCGTGCGATCGTGATCCCCTCCAGACGTCGTACGACGCGGGCCGCGGTCGCCGGGTCGATGCAGTTGGCGCTTTGGATCAGGACGGTCTCGTATTGGCCGATCTCTTCCAGAATCCGCAAGCGGTTGGCGGCCAGGGTGCTGCCGGTTTCGACCAGGTCGACGATCGCGTCGGCGACCCCGAGTTGGATCATCACCTCCACCGACCCCGACAGCGAAACCAGATGGGCGGACGCGTTGTGCTTGGCGAGGTAACGTTCGGTCAACGCGGGGAAACTAGTCGCGACGCGGGTCCCATTCAGGTCGGCGGCGGTCGCGTAGCCGGAGTCATCGGGGACGCAGATCGCCAATCGACAACGCCCGACACCGAGTTTCATGCGGACTTCCGCCTTGACGTTGGCTTCCTCCAACAGGTCGCTGCCGGTGATCCCCATGTCGATCGCCCCTTCGGCGCAGAGCGTCGGGATGTCGTCGGTGCGGAGGAACGTCAGGTCGATCGGCAGGCCGCTAACTCGGGCAAACAGCGCGCGTTCCGACCTGCGGAAATTGAGCCCGGCCTGGCCTAGCAGGTCGCCAGCCAATTCGCTCAAGCGGCCCTTGCTGGGGATGCCGATACGGAGGTTCCGCGTGGTTTCGGGACGTCGGTTCATGCGGTCGGTTCGAGGGGTCGAGGGAAGACGGGAGCGGGTCGGGAACGGGACGCGGCCACCATCCGGATCGGACGGCCGCCCACGGGTTACGAACTCTGATTCTAGTCCGAACGGCGACTGGCCTTTTCGGCCAGCCCCGAGGTCCCTTCGCGGCGGGCCAATTCCGCGGCGACTTCGTCGAGCGAAACGCCGCGAAACGCGAGCAATGCGATGGCATGATAGAACAGATCACCGGCTTCGTAGACGAAGTGCGCGCGGCCGGCATCGCCGGGCTCGTCGGCCGCTTCGATCATCTCACCCGCCTCTTCGAGCAGTTTGCGCCCCAGCGCCGCGGTACCGCCGCGCATCAATTTGGTCGTGTAGGAGCCTTCGGGCAACGTTCGGGCGCGCTCCGCGAGCGTTTGCGACAAGCGGGCGAGCGGTTCGAGGGAGTCGGGCATGAGGACCGAGCCGGCAGGGCCGTTGGGGGGAAAAAGGAGACGACGTCGAATCGTCCAATTCAGCCGTCGACGTTCGCCGAACCGGTAACCTTGTCGCTGAACATCGCCAACCGGCTCAGCACCTGATCGACCAGGTTGGGCGCGACGCCACGGTGATTGAGCGCGTCGAGCATGTGGCCACAAAACTTCGAAAAGTGGCGGCGTTCGATCCCACGGTTGCGGTGGATCTCATTCAACTCCGCCCCCGAATGCTGGGGCGGCCCATCGACCACCGCCGCGATGAATGCGGTTTGCATCCGTTTGAGGTGTTCCAGATCCGTCTCGACGAAGAAGGGTGCTAATTCTTCATCCGCCAGGATCCTGCGATACATCTCGTCGACGACAGCGGCGACTCCGTCGTGTCCGCCGAGCACGTCATACAGGGTTTCTGAATGGTCAGTCATCGCTCTACCTCTCACGGCTCGATTCGCGTCAAGGCGCGGGAAACGGGCCGGGAATCACGGGGGCCGGAAACGTATAAGGACCTAGCTTGACAAGCGACGGCTTCAACGTCCAGACCCGCAAGATTCGCCGCCGCTGGGACGCTTTCCCCGGGCGGCACTCGATTTCGACTCGCCAGAATCGCGGCCACGGTTATCCTAGGCTGACTTTCGCACCGATTTCTCAGCCCACCACCGTCATGCCTTCCGATCACCACCCAGCCCACAGCGCCCGGCCTGACTCGTTGCCCCCCGCCGGCTCGAAAACTCCGGCCGCCCCCGCCGGCGTGCTGTCCGCGGGAGACCGGGGCTCAAGCGATCTGTTGACCTTCTTGCGCGGGTTTTGCATGGGAGCCGCCGACACGGTCCCGGGGATCAGCGGCGGCACGGTCGCCTTGATCCTCGGTCATTACGGCCGCTTGCTGGGGGTGATCAGCAGTTTCAACCTGGAGGCGCTGCGGTTGCTGAGGGCGGGCCGGTTCCGGGAGTTGTGGCGGGCTTGCGATCTCCGGTTCGCCAGCGTCCTGCTGCTGGGGATCATTGTCGGGGCGGGGTCTTTGGCGAGCACCCTGCACTGGTTGTTGGAAAACCGTACCGCCGAAACGTTCGCCGTATTCTTCGGCTTGGTCCTGGCCAGCAGTTGGATCGTCTTCCGCTGGGTCTCGCGATGGTCGCTGGCGGCCGTGTTGGTGCTGGCCGCGGCGGCAGTGTTCGCCTATGGGCTCGCCGGGATGTCGGTATTCGACATCGGACTCAGCCGCGGCCATCTGTTCTTATCGGCCACGGTGGCGATCTGCGCGATGATCCTGCCGGGGATCAGCGGCGCCTTCGTGCTGCTGCTGCTGGGGATGTATCACCCGGTGATCGACATGATCAAGCGGTTCGCCAGGCTCGATATCTCGCTCGATCTGCTGTTGGACCTGAGCACGTTCGCGATCGGTTGCCTGGTCGGCCTGCTGCTGTTCTCGCGGCTACTCCGCTGGTGCTTGCGGGTTCATCCCAACGCCACGCTGGCCGCGCTACTGGGGCTGATGATCGGTTCAGCCCGCCGGATCTGGCCGCTGCAGCAACCCTCGGCCGCGACCGCGCACCTGGAGTTCGACGAGCAGCAGTTCGTGATCGTGTCGGCCAGCGTCTGGCCGACCAGCGTCTGGCCGCTGGTGGTGTTGGCGATCGCGGCCGCGGTAGTCGTGATCGGGATCGAAACGGCCGCGGAGCGGCTTACGGCAACCCCGCCAGCGGAAGAATCGGCCTGACGCGACCTCACGTCGCGATCAATGGCCGGCCGCGTCGCCCTCACCCGCTGGCGCGTCGTCGTGGTTGCTCATCTTGTCCCAGAAGCCGAGGAAGAACAGCACGGTGATGACCGCCGCCATGCCGGCCGGGAGCAACCAAAATTCTTTCCACTGGGCCATCGTTTCGGCGAGCAACTCCGGGTCGACCTGCAGTTCTTCGACCGAAAACATCTTCATCAGCGATTCGATGAAGGTCGGCGACGACTCCGGGCGGCTCGCCTGGATCGCGTCGGTCAACTCCTGATAGCGAGTGACCGTGGCGGTGTGGCGGTTGCCGGCGACCCAGTAACCGAAGAACATCCCGATCCCCTGGGTGAAGAAAACCAACATCGATTGGGCTTGGCCACGGATGCTGGGGTCGGCCACCTTGTCCGTGTACATGAAGCCGGTAACGAAGAAAAAGTCGTAGCAGATCCCGTGCAGGGCGATCCCCAGGTAGAGCATCCAGGCGACCTGGTTGGGCGCGCCCATCGCGAACAGGATGTACCGCAACACCCAACACGCCATGCCGATCAAGATCATGTTCTTGACCCCCAACCGGCGGAAAAAGAAGGGGATCAACAGCATGAAGAAGATTTCGGACATCTGGCCGATGGTCATGCTCGAGGCCGGCGCCGTGAAGCCCGTGTGATCGAGGAACATCGCGGTGTTCGCGTAGTAGTACGCCAACGGGATGCAGATCAGCGTCGAGCAGACGATGAATACCAGGAAGGGGATTTTCCCCAACATGGAAAAGGCGTCGAACATCAACAGCGTGCGAAAGCTGACCGGCTTGCCCTTGGCGGGCGGCGGCGTGTTGGGCAGGGTCAGACTGTAGAGCCCCATCACGATCGAGCTCAGACCGCCCAGCCAGAGGATCTTGAAGCTCGAACTCCAGCCCATCACCCCGACGAACAACCCGGCGGCGATCCAGCCGATCGTTCCCCACACCCGAATCTTGGGGAACTCGTTTTGGTCGGCGATGTTCGAAAACGCGATCGTATTGCTCAGCCCCAACGTCGGCATGTAACAGAGCATGTGGCCGATGAACAGCCACACCGTGGTTCTCCCGTCGCCCGCCGCGGCCGACCTGGCCGCCAGGCAGAGCAGCACGCCGCCGAGCAAGAACAGTACCGCCATCACCCGTTCCGACGAGAAGAAACGGTCGGCGATCAGACCCAAAAAGAGCGGGGCCACGATCGCCGCGATCGGGGCGCTGCCATAGGCGCCGGCGATGCTGTCCGTCAACCCGTTGCTTCCCAGCGCCAGACCGAGGGTCGCGAACCACGCCCCCCAGACGAAGAACTGCAGGAACATCATCACGCTCAGTCGGCCGATAACGGATTGATTCATGAGGGGCTCGGGTAAGGAGACTGGAGAGGTGGGGGTGTCCCGCGTTCCGCCGCGGTGTCGAAGCCGTTCGCCACGAAAGCAACGCGGGCGGCTGGGTCGATGGTGTAGGGCCCGGGGAGAACGCGGCTGGCAAGCCTGGCTACGGGTGCGGCCCGGATCCGCCCCGCCAAATCCTAAACGATCGTCGGAGCGGAGGGGAGTAGCGGCTGATCTTGCGGTCGGCAGGCGAATTGGTTTACCCCACCGATAGCGCCGCATGCCCAACGCTGCCCCGCGCCGGCAGCCCTCCGATCCTCCGCAGGACTCCACCGATGTCGGAACTCGAAAAGCGACTCATACCCTTCGTCGTCACGACCGCGGCGATCGCGTACGTGATGTCATGGGTGATGGATAAAACGGTCTTCAGCCAGCACTGGATGATTCGCGAGGACGGCTTGCTGGAGAATTGGACCGCGGGGGCGCTGCTGACCGCATCGCTGATCTGCGCCGCTCGCGTCCGGTCGCTCTGGCAGCACCGCGGACGCACCTTCCTGCTCTGCACCGCAGCCGCATCCGCGATCTTTTTCTTCGGATTTGGCGAAGAGATCAGTTGGGGTCAGCGGCTGTTCGGCATCGCGTCGCCGGAGTTTTTTGTCGCCAACAACGGGCAGTCGGAAACCAATTTCCACAACCTGATCGTGGCGGACGTCAGCATCAACAAGCTGATTTTTGGCAAACTGCTGGCCGTCTTGTGCGTGGCCTACCTGGTCCCCCTGCCGATGTTTTACCGCCGCTCAAAAACGGCCCGACGCTGGGTCAATCGCCACGCCCTGCCGATCCCTCGCACCCATCACGTCCTGTTGGCGTTGGCGATGGCGGCGGCGATCGAGACCGGCACACAATCTAAAATGGGCGAAATTCTCGAGTTCACGCTGTCCTCCTTGGCCGTCATGATCCTGCTCAATCCGCTCAACCTGCCCGTATTCCGAATGCTCAAAGCCGAAAACGGCCAGACTCAGGACCAGGAGCAGTCAACTTTCCTTAAATTCCCCACCGCTGTCGCGTCCCGGCCAGACGCGGCCAGACGAGCGGCCTGAACCGAGTCAAAACCCTTGCCATCGGGCTAGTCCTTAGCATACTATAGCAGGTACTGATTCGTTTCCCTCTCGCGGAGGCTAACCGTTCGATGGCACTTAAATTGACTGAGCGCGCTGCTCAGGAAGTTCGTAGGTTTCAACAAGAGCACAACTTCGACGATTCGATGTTGTTGCGGATAGGCGTGGCAGGTGGTGGTTGCAGCGGGTTCAACTACACGTTGAACTTCGATGACAATTTCGATGAAAAGGCCGACAGCAAGTACGAGTGCTACGGCGTTCCGGTCGTTGTCGACAAGAAGAGCTCGTTGTACCTCGATGGCACCACCATCGATTGGCACGAGAGCTTGGAGAAGCAGGGATTCACCTTCGAAAACCCCAACGCCGTCAAATCTTGCGGCTGCGGAAGTTCATTCCAAGCCTAATCCGATGACGGATGCCCGGGGTCGTCGCGACGCGGCGGCCCGCGTCGCAAACCACAACCCGAGTTCACCGGACGTTCAAAGCGACCAGTGACCTCGGGTTTTTTCGTGTCGCCGCGGCGAGTATCAGTTGCTGCCGAACGGGTCGGTCCCACCGGCAGGGGTCGCGAACGGATCGTCCATCGGCGCGGCGCTGTCGGTCCCGAAGGGATCGTCAGCGGCCGGAGCGGCAGGTGTTGCCGGCGCGGCAGGGGCCGCCGGCTGGCCACCCAGCGGATTGACGGCTTCGACGCCTTGCAGCGCGTCGGCAGCCTGAACCTGCGGCTGACCGAGGGCGGCGGGATCGTCAAACGGCGACACACCCCCGACCGACTCGGTACCAGGAATCACCGGCGGCTGACGCGGGCGCGGCGGTTCACGCAGGATTTCTTGCTCCCGCGCCCCCAAGACCGACGAGCGATAGTCGGCGGCGTTCGCGCGTTCGGCCTCGTATTCTTGCCGCGCCTTGCGACGCAACTCCTCGATGTGAATCCGGCAGGTACCCTGCGTACGCGTCAAGGCACGTCCGATCTCAGGGCCGAAGGTTCCGTGAGCTTCGAACCGCGCACCGGTTTCGAAATCGGCATCGGCTTCATCCAATCGACCCTGGGCACCCGCGGCGAGACCGCGAAAGTAGTAGGTCCGTGGGTCGGTACTGCCAGCGGCAATCGCGTCGGAAAGCAGCTCCCAAGCCCGCTGGAATCGGTGGCTGTGGTAGGCATGCACCCCTTCACCATAGAGCTCGGCGAGCACGCCGGTATTCGCGACCCCCGGCGGCAGGCTTTCGGCCGAGACCAGTGGAACGGCGGGCAACACCGGGATCGCCGCTTCGGCTGGGGTCAACGGTCTAGCAGCCGGCGGAACCTCGGCGGCCGGAGCTGCGGGGATCAGCGGCACCGCGGGAACCCGCGGGGCCGGATCAAACGGGGCCGGCACAGAGGCGGGCGCGGGGGCACCAAAAAGGTCAGCCTCCGAAGCCGGTTCGTCCAGGAACGGGTCGGGGGCCACAGCCGGTGCTGGTGCCGGGATCGCGGCTGGAGCTTCCGGCTCGACTGCGAACGGATCGTCGAGCGGACTGGCGGCCGGCGCCGGCGCGACGGCAGCAGGGGCTGGGGTACCCGGAAGCGGGTCCGATCCGAACGGATCATCCACCATGGCGGGATCAACTGCCGGAGCGGGTGCCGCCGATTCCAAGCCGAACGGATCGTCGACTGCGTCCGCGGCAACCGGTGCAGGGGTCACGGCTGGAGCAGCGGGGTCGACGCCGAAGGGGTCGTCGCCGGGCGGGGGAACCGCCGCCGGGGCCATAGGTTCGGTTCCGAATGGGTCCGCTAACGGGTCCGCCGCAGGGGTCGGAGTCGACAGGACGGCCGGTGCGTCCGCTGGTGCCGGGTCCAGGCCGAAGGGGTCATCACCCAAACCTGGGGCCGCTGCAGGTGCCGGAGCATCGCCGAAAGGATCCTCGTGGACCGTATTTTCCTCGACAGCACGCACGACACCCGCCTCGCCAGGACGCACGACCGAGGGCGCCGGGGTCGGAACGGCTTCGGCGCCGAAGGGGTCATCCGCGGCGGCAGCCGCAGCCGGCAACGCCAAGGGGTCGGCAGCCGGCGTAGGCTCGGCCGCAAAAGGGTCATCCGCGGCGGCCGGCGCTGTGCCAGCGGGATCCGCTGGCGTGTCGACGCCGAACGGATCCGCCGGGTCGACCGGATCGTCAGCCGCGAACGGATCAGCCGGAACGTCCTGGGCCGACAGATAGGCCACACTGCCCGCGGAACCAACCGCCAGCAGCATGGAGAGGATGTACGATCGGGACATATCCGAAATTTCCTAGACTTGGGAATCGCGCTGTGGGCAGATGGGGCGGGTAGGCAAGCCAGAACAAATGGCGAGTCTCTACAAAATAATCGGCAATATCCGCCGAAGCAACGAATTAACGCGACGATTCCGCCGCCGTTTTAGGATCCGGCGACTTCTAGAGGATTCTTGCCGATTGCGGGCCAAGATCAAAAATAATTCAAGAATGCCTGGAGGGGTCAAATCCAGGCCTGAATTACGACCGGGTGCCGCGAGAGAGGGTCCCGGAGTTAATGAGCCGCAAGCGGATGAGAAGCTGGGGCGGCGTTAACGCGCCACGGTCGGATTGCGCCACATCAAACTGTTCGCGGGCGGCGCCGCCGTCGGGACCGGCTGGCCGGGTGCGGCCGGCATCGGCTGCCCATAGGCTGACGGCGCCGAATAACCCGGTGCTGTCGGCGGCACGGGGTAGCTCGCCGAAGCCTGCTGCGCGGGGTATCCCGCGGGGGCTACCTGACCGGGGTAATAGGCCGGCACGGGCGATAAGGGTCGCATCGCCGCGGAAGGCGAGGGGGCCGGTCCGGGAAACGCCGGGCTGGCAATCGGTTCCATCGCCCCGGCCGGCTGCACGGTCTGCCACCCCGCCGGGGCGGGTGCTGACTGCGCGAACGAATTCCCCGACCAGCCGCCCGCGTTGGACGGGACCGGAATGGCTTGCGCCGGCAGGGGTGGGAACGTAGAAGTCAAATCGGTGACCGGCATGCCGCCCATGGTCGAACGGGACGAACCGCCCGGCGCCGCAGCCGGCATGGCCGGAGTGCCGTTGAAGCCACTGGGGGGCAAGGTACTGGGGGCGGACGGGTTGCCTGTCGGCGGCGCCGAAAACCCGCTCGGCGGCGCGGTCATCGGGGCCGCGGCGGGGTTGGCCGAGACCGTGGCCGCGGGTCCGGCGTAACCGTTGGTCGCTTGGGAACTGCCGGTGGCGGGTGGTGGCACCCGCGTCGCGGTGGCCGAAAATGAACCGAAGGGGATCAGCGGGGGAGGCGTCGCCGGATTAGCGGACGTCCCGGCAGGCGAAAATGGCCCTACCGCCGGTGCCGAGGCGCGATGGCAGCCGGAGGCAAAAATGATTCCCAGGACGCAAACTCGGGTCGTCACGTCGGCTATGCGGCGAATCATCACGGGCCCCTAGCAGGTCGGCGAAACCAATTCAGACTTTTTCAGGAAATGAATTCAAGTCGCTGGACTATCAAGTTTCCTGCCCCCGCCGGAAGACCAATCTGGGGGACCCCCAGGGAGCCTGGGGCGAAGAAAGCGATCGCTTGGGCTAGCCGAGGATCTGACCCCTAG